>JANMAX010000213.1:0-5005 GCA_031360075.1 bacterium
GCCCGGCGCCGCCGTGCGGTCCACGTACTCGTACGCACCCGCCGAGCGCGCCTCAAGATCGTCCGCCCCGAGCGGCGTCTCGTCCCCTTCGGGCCCCTGCCGGTGCACGCGCAGGCCCGTCACCGCACGCACGTCGTTCACGTGCCAGGCCAGCCGCACGCCGTCCTCATGCGGGCTCGCCGAGAAGTCCGAGACGTCCGTCACCGCCACCGGGATGTCCACCAGGCGCGCCGAGTAGACATTCGCGTCGGTCATGCCGCGGTCCACGTCGCGGAAGTCCGCCCACGCCACCACCCCGAAGTCCGCTCCCGCCGCCACCGCGATGCGGTCGCCCACGTACTCGCCGAACCCGCCCGCCTCACGGTTGCCGCTCCAGTAGCTACCCGCCCGCGACAACCTCTGGTCGGACCCGAACGTCTCGCCGCCATCGACGGACACCGCCACGTAGGCGTTCACGCTGTCGCCCAACTCGTAGCCGCGCCGGTCGTACCACGCCACGTACACCCGGCCGCGCTCGTCCACCGCCACGTTCGGCATGTGCTGGTCGGCATTGCCCAGGTCGTGGTTCACCCGCCGTGGCGCGCTCCACGTCTGCCCGCCATCCGATGACGACGTGATCACGATGTCGCGCATGTCCAACGCCACCGAGCCCGCCGACCGCGTGAACGACAGCAGTCGCAACCGGTAGAACGCCGACAACAGCAGGCTCTTGACCGCAAGGTAGTACCGCCCGGTCTTGGGCAGCGTGATGTAAGACGGCTCCGCGCTCGTGGCCCCCGCACGCGTCATGGGGCCCTGGTAGAGACTCAGCAGACTGCCGTCGCCCTGCGTGCCGTACAGAACCCACCTTACAATCGGCGAGACCGGGCTCCGGCTGTCGTCCCCCAACAGGTCTCCCTGCACGTACACCGTCTGGCCCGCGTAGCCATCGAACGCATAAAGGTCCAGGTCTGCCGGGAAGAACTCCTCGTTCAGCACCAGGCCCGTCACCTCGCTGTTCAGGGGCAGCGGTTGGGCGGTGCTCACGCTGCTGTTGTCCTCGACCTCCTCGAGCGTGCGTTCCACCACGCCCACTGTGCCCGTCGCGCGCTCCGCCCACACCGCATGCAACCGGCCGCGCGTCGGGCCCGGGCTCGGGTCCACCGCCAGCACGGGATAGTTGGGTGAGTAGAGCAGCGAACCATTGGCGTGGAACGCATTGCCACGCTGAGAGGACGAGTAGATGGGCACGATCCAGCCCTTGGGGCGGGCCCCGAAGTTCTCGGTCGGGGCACCGATGGTGGACTCGGGCGAGAACGACAGCCCGTGGTCCGTCGACTTGCGCATGAGGTAGCGACCCTGCTGATTGTCCGTGTACGCGACGATCACCTCGCCCTCGGGGGTCACCACCACCGTCGAGGCGTCGCAGTAGCGGTTCGCGAGCGCCAGCGGCGGCTCCCACGTCTGGCCGTTGTCGGTCGAGCGCAGGAAGTAGATGGTGTAGATCCAGTTCGGGTAGGCACCGGACCGACCGGTGAACGTCGCGTAGATGTGGCCCAGCGCAGGGTCGCTCGCGATCGACCTGAGGTCGGCACCCTGCGTCTCTTCTGTCGGCGAGGCGATGAGAGTGGCCTGCCCGAACTCGGCGTTGAGCAGCGAGGGGGTCGAGTGGAAGACCGGAGCGATCGTGCTGAAGACTCCCGCACGCCCAGTCCGATCCACGAACCCCGCATGCGGTCCTTGGACCGAACCGAAGCCGTTGAGCTGCAGAAGCGGCTCGTTCGTGGTCCACGCCTGTGTGCCGGAGAAAGAGTGCGTGACGCCGATGGCGACGAGCGGGGCGACGTGGTCCACCCACAGACCGAGGATGCTAGAACCTGCCGCGGACAACGTTGGCGCTCCTTGATTTTGCCCGGCGGGCAGGTTGCCCAGTTGATATGCGTTCGGAAACGTCACCCGTTGTTCGGGCAGTGCGAACTGTGCGCTCGCTGGCCCCACGAGGTTGGCGAGCAGCAGCGCGGCCGTGACGGCCGCGCGCCATGGCGGCCGTCCTCGTGCGAGCACCTCGTTAGCCGCGTGTGTGCTCATGGCATCACCACGAGCTTGCGCACGGCCATGTGCGCGCCCGCGACCAGGCGATAGCTGTAGATCCCCGGAGCCACCGCACGGTCGCCTCGATCTCGCAGGTTCCAATCGACGCCATGCCGGCCCGGCGCGTAGCGTGCACTGTGCGACCACACCCGCCGGCCCTGCGTGTCGAACACCTCCAGCTTCACCTCTCCGCCGCGTGGCAGGTCGAACGCGATGCGTGTGCTGCGCTGGAACGGGTTCGGGATGTTCTGGTGCAACCGGAACGACGTCATCGCGCCGTGCTCCTGCTGCACGCGGCGGGCCTGGTACGCGGCGGCCGAGGCCGACACCGGCATCCCGTCCAGCATCAGGAACCACGTGCGCTCGGTACCCGCTGCGGGTGCGAGGTCCCCGAACGCCAGCGACAGCGTGTCACCGGCGAGCACCACCGCGTCGATCCCGTCTTCCATGCGAGCCTCGTCGGTCCAGTCGGCGCCGTCTCCTGAGGTCGCGCTCAGAAGCGCTGCCTGCTGCGCATTCTGCACGGTGGCCTGATCCAGCAGTCCGGCGTAGCGCAGCGCGTGTGCGCCGTGGAAGCGCAGCCGTATGTCGGTCTGGCCGCGAACGGGTACGGCCAGCGTGCTCCAGTGCTGGCGAGGGTGCACGTTCGCAATAGGCAGCCAGCCGCCTGCCCCCTGTGCGCTCTCGATCGTCACGCCTTCGGTGGGGCCACCACCCGCCGAGGTCTCGAGCAGCAGGTAGCGCTCGCTCGTGTCCCTCGCCGCGGGAAGCCCCACGTCGAGCAAGGCACCCGAATCGGCGTACACCGGCTCGGCCGCGATGCCGCTCGCCTCGGCCAGCAGGTCGCGTCCCGTGCCGTCGTGCACGCTGACGGCCGCCATGCGCTGCCCGGCCACGAACCGCCCGTCCGAGGTGGCGACCACCTCGGTGCCTGCGGAATGGTCCAGCCCCAGCAGTCGGACGCGGTCGAGCGACAGCCCGCGCGCGCCGCCTTCGTGCAGCGTGACCAGTCGGCTGCCCGCCACTAGTCGCGGTGCGCCCTCGAACTGGAGCGCATCGCTGGCGACCACACCCGGGGTCGCTCCGGGGAACGTGGTGTTGCCGCTCGTCGGACCGCCCGTGCTTTGGGCACCGAAAGCGCCGGCCCCCGCGTGACGCGCACTGAACCCGCCGCCGGGGTCGCAGTACTGCACCTTGGTCACCAGCGCGTTGCTGATGAGGCTTGTGTCGGCGTTGTCGCCCACTGCCTTCACCTGGAAGCGATACCACACCGCGCTCGACAGACCAGAGATCACCTGCGACTCGCCTGTAAGTGGCAGCGACGGCGGGTTGGTGCCCAGTGCGATCCACGAGTTGAAATTCGGGTTGGGATCGCTGTTCTGCTTGTAGCGCAGGTTGTAGCTGCCCGCTGCGCCCGAGGCGGAGACAAGGTCATCGTCGGCGGGGGCGTTCCAACTCAGGTACAGATCGGCGTTCGTGTTGCATGGGCTGACGTCCGCGAGCGCCAGCCACGAGCCGCCCCTTGGAGCGACAGCGTCCAGCGAATCTCGCACCGTGGTGCTGGGGTAGGGCAGGCGCACCCACTTGGCGATAGACGGCACGCGGGTGGCGTCGGCGGCCATGTTGGCGACCACGAACAGCATGTACTCACCCGGCGGCGCGTACGTGCCAGCGGCCGGGGTCTGGACCAGCAGGCGTTTCGGCGTGTCGGCCCAAGCAAAAGCCAACGGCACGTAGCGCTGGTTCTGGTCGAACCCGTGTGTGGCCGAGCCCGGCCGCACGAGGGCCACGCTCGAGACGCTCGAGACGAGGTTTGAGTCGGTGAGCGAGAATGTGAGCGTCTTGCCGTACGGCAGGTTCTCGGGGCCGTCTTTCAGGCCGGGGCGCGCCGAGTAGCTGTCGTCGCTGCCGCGGAACAGGTAAGGCGGCTCGTAGATGCTGGCCGTGAACTTGCTGTCGTTCAGCAAGCCCTCACCGCCCGAGGTCAGCACGCGAGCATCTGGCAGCAGGATGGCGGAGGAGTGGTAGTTGCGCGGCTTGGGGTCTGAGGCGAGAGGGTCATTCGGATCGTCGGGGTTGTTCCAGCCCCCAGTCGTCACGTCGAAGATCTGCGGTTGGCGCTGGGCAGTGGTGGATTCCGCCGCCGCTCGCCCTCCGCTTGCGAGGATGTCTCCCGTCGGAAGGACGGTGAGGTTGTGGTTCGTGCGCGGAAGCATTCTGTAGCGCAAAAGTCCTTGGTTTACCGTATACACCTGCCACGCCGGCATCGCTCCCGTCGCGATGTCGATGGTCTCCGTCCTCTCGCTCCCCGAGGATCCGTCCCCCTCGCCGTGACTGCCGGCTCGCAGCACCTTCCCGGGGCGGTACATCACCGAGGAGCCGAACACCTCGGCATCAAGGTTGCTGCCCGCGTTGTCCGTCCACTGTTTGGTGCCGAGATCGAAGAACCGCCGGTAACTCGCCACCGCGTTCTCGGCGGGCGCGGGGCCGGCGTGGAACAGTCGTCCATCCGGCAGCACGTAAAGCTGCGGGTAGAGCGACATCAGTTGAGCGCCGCTCGCACTCTGCGACGTCACCGTGCTCCAGCGGCCGTTCAGCGATGTCGTGCAGCCGCTGCCCGAGCCCGAAGTGCCGGTGGGATCGAGTGCTTCCATATGCCGCGTCGCGATGGCTCCGGAGGCGATCCAGGATGCGCTGCCGGCGAGCGCCGGCGCGTCCGGGTGGGCGAAGTGGCGCAGGTAGGGCTGCGACCAGGTGCCATAGGCGGGGATGGAGGGATGCAACTGCACCTCCCACACCTCGTTCGTGTTCCCTGAGTTCGCATTGCCATTGGTGTCGCCACCGAACATCACCAGCGCCGAGGTATCGTCGAACCACTCCACCGGCGCGCGAGGGCCATGTCGCGGTGATGCAGGTGAGCCGCCTGGTGGGCACG
>JANMAX010000217.1:0-10880 GCA_031360075.1 bacterium
GCGACATCGTGTGCGGGCGGCCTGATGCCGGATCACCGACAGTGATCTACAGCACTGCTCCCTCATCGTGCGCCCGCCACGCACCCAGACCCGCGCCGATCACACCCGCCTGCTCGCCGAGCGTGGCGGGCACGAGACGCAAGTGCTTGCGGTGCGAGCCGAGCATGTAATGGTCGCAGCGGACCTTGAGCGGCCCGAACAGCTTGTCCCCCGCCTGCGCCACACCGCCACCGAGCACGATGACATCCGGGTTCAGCAATGCCGTGGCTGCACCCAGCATGCGTGCCAGGTGATCGATCATGCGTTCGATGACCTGAGCCGCACGCGGATCGCTGGACTCGAACACCTCGCGGGCGTTGTCCACCGTGAGGCCGGCTTCTCGCGCGCGCGCCACCAGGCCCGAGCCGCTCGCCAGCGGTTCGGCGCAGCCCGCCACGCCGCACCCACACGGCGGGCCAGCACTACCGAGTGGCATGTGCCCGATCTCGCCCGCGCCGCCGAACGAACCCTTGAGTACGCGGCCATCGACGACGATGCCGCAGCCCACACCCGTGCCCACGGTGACCGTGAGCGAGACGCGCGCGCCCTTGGCCGCTCCGGCGGTGTGTTCGGCGAGGGCCGCGCAGTTGGCGTCGTTGTCGATGACCACTTGCCTGCCGAGCGCCTGCTCGAGCCGCGCACGCATCGGGAAATCCTTCGGCAACCTCAGGTTGGGCGTCTGGTCCACGATGATGCCGCTGACCGGGTGCAGCACGCCGGGAGAGCCGAAGCCCGCAATCGGCGGACAGTCCGCGTGTTCGACCGCACCGGCCGCGTGCGCAATGGCGGCGAACAGCGCGTGCTCACCCTGGCCGGCGTTGGACGGCACCTTCAAGAACCCATGGACCGCCCCCTGGCCGGTGATGCGAGCCACCTTGAGGTCGGTGCCGCCCAGATCGAATGCGAGGATGCCGTGCTCGGACATGGGCCCAAGCTATCCGGTGCGGCGCGGCGCTGGCAAGCGCCCGGCCGCGAACTTGCATTTGCCGTCGCCACTGGCCCGAGCGCGCCCGAGCCGGGCCCCGAAGGTGCTAGTCTCCCGCCCCATGCGCCAACCTCTGGCCGTCTTCACACTCGCGCTGCTGCTGTTCGCCGGCATGCGCCCACCGTCCGGTGCCGCCCAAACCTCGGAGCTTCACGCTGTCGGTGTGCGCGCGCCGGTCCAGGTCACCACGGACCGCTGGGGCATCCCGCACGTCCGCGCGCGCTCGCTGGACGACCTGTACCTGGCTTGGGGCTGGGTCAGCGCCCGGGACCGCTTGTGGCAGATGCTCTGGACCCGTGCAGCGGCCGACGGCCATACGCACCGCTGGCTCGGCAACAGCGCGCTGCAGGCCGACGGCGGCGCGCAATTGTTCCGGCTGCGCGAACGCGCGCATGCGATCTGGCTGCGCGACCGGAAGGACGCCGTGCTCAGGATGGAACTCGAGCGCTACGCCACCGGCGTCAATGCCTACATGCAGGAGTGCCGTGACGGCCGCCGGCCGTGGCCCGCCGAGATCGTTCGCCTGGCCGACAAGCCGCGCGACTGGACCGCGGAAGACTGCGTGCTGGTCGTGCTGGGCTTCGGCATCACGCTCGACCTCGACCTCTCCGAGTTGTCCGAACTGCGCGCCGTGGCCGACAGCGGCGCGGCCTGGTACAGCGAGCGTCGGCGTTACGAGAACCGCTGGATGTACGACACCATCCCGGACAGCGCCGCCACGCGCATGTGGCCGTTGCGGGTGCCGGGCAGCGCGGGGGCCGCGCACACGACCTCACGCACGGTGAGCACTTCACGGCCAGCGCCTTCGCCCGCTGCACTCGCAGCGAGCGCACGGTGGCTGCGCGCCTTCCCGCCCGCGGATGCCGACGGTGCGAACCGTGCGAGCAACGAATTCGTGGTCGGTGCCAAGCGCAGCGCCAGCGGCAAGCCCGTGCTCGCCAACGACCCGCACCTCTCGCTCGGCAATCCGAGCCCGTTCCATGTCATCCATGTCTCGGTGACTGGCGCGTTTGAAGCCATCGGCGCCGATGTCCCCGGGCTTCCGGTGATCGTGAGCGGGCGCAATTCGCGGGCGGCGTGGGGCGTCACCGCGGTTTCGGCGGACGTCATCGACGTCTACGCCGACACGCTCTCGAACGACAACAGCCGTGTGCGCACACACGCCGCCGACGGCCGCGCGGGCTGGGTGCCACTCGTGAAGAAGCCGTTCGACATGAGCTACCGCGTGCTGGGCCTGAGCATCCCGGTGCTGCCGTTCATGAACGAGCGCCGCTACACGCCGCACGGCCCGGTGCTCGTGCTCGACGCCAAGCGGCACATGGCGTACGCCGCGCGCTGGACCGCCATGGAGGACGACCGCATCACGCTGTCGCGGCTGGTGGGACTCGAACGGTCGCAGAACGCCACCGAGATCGACGAACGGATCTCGAGTCTTGTGACGCCGTGTCTCAACATGGTCTCGGCCGACGTCGGCGGAGAGGCGCGCTACCGCACCGCCGGACTGCTGCCGGTCCGCGCCCACGAGCCCGGCCCCGGGCCGATCGCGAGCAACGGCCAGTTCGAATGGACCGGATTCGTGCCCACGGCCGACAACCCGCACTGGCGCGTGCCTGCCGCCGGGTTCGCCGTGAATGCCAACAATCGCCCGGTGGCCGGCACCTACCCCTACCCGCTACCGCGCTACGACTGGGCGCACGATCGCGCCCGCCGGATGGCGAACCGGCTGGAACTCGACAAGCGCGTCACGCTGCAGGATGCCGCGAGCGTGCAGAACGACGTCTACTCGCTCGCCGCCGAGCGCAACGTGCGGCACCTGCTGGAGTGCGCGGATTCTCTCTATGATGTGCTGCCGCCGCGTTCGAAGGCGGCCGTCGACTCCCTGCGCGTCTGGGACTTCCGCGCCCGCCGCTCGCGCGTGGCGCCGACGCTGTATCGCGCCTGGTTCGGAGCGTACATGCGCCGCGCGAGGACCGAGGGCCTCCCCGGGCTCACGCTCGCATCCATCATGAGCCGTGCACCCGAGACGCTGGCGCACTCCGGTGACAAGGCCAGCGCCGAGACCCCGGCCGTCGCCGCCGCCGCATCGCTCGCCGTTGCGCTCGACACGCTCGCCGCCCGGCTCGGCCCCGACCTCACCACGTGGCGCTATGGCCGCGCGCACCTGGCGCGCTTCCGCCATCCACTCTCGGCGCTGGACGGCCGCGGCAAGTGGGAGCCGCCGCTCACGCCCGAGGACGGCGACAACGCCAGCCCGAGCGTGGGACCGTCCCGTCTGCCGTGGAACCTCGAAGTCGGGCATGGGCCCGCCTACCGGCACGTCGTGGACCTGGCGCAGCCCACCATCAGCTTCGGCGTGGTGCCACCTTGGAACAGTGCGGCGTTCGGCGATCAGGGTGACCGTGACATGCGCCACCGCTGGGCCGACCACGGCTACGTGCCGTTCCTGCTTGATTGGCGGCGCATCGACCGCGAGGCACTCGACCGCCTGACGCTGACGCCATGACAGCGCGCACGCCGCCGGCGAGCGCCGACTGGTGCGCGGGGATCGCCGTGCGGCACGGGGATCGCAGGACGGCGGCGTGGCCCGCGCCCTTCGTCCTGGCGTCCGCGCTGTTCAGCGCCGCCACTGCCTTGGCAAGCCCGCCCGCGCGTAACGCCACGCTGCCCGCGGTCTCCCCCGACGGGCAGCGCATCGTGTACGCGTCCGAGCGCGACAGCCTGCCCGAACTCTACGTGTACGAGTTCGCGACCGGCCTGAGCCGCCGGCTCACGTACTCCAGCGCGAACGAGGGACCGCCCGCGTGGGCCGACAGCGGCCGCAGCATCGTGTACACGCTCGCGCGCGGCGACTCGACCACACTGCAGTCGTTGCCATTCGGCTTCGGTGTCGCGAGCACGCGTCTCACACTGCCCGCGAAGAGTATCCGGCTCGCGCACGACGGCACGCGTGTGGCGTACACGTGGGGCAGCTGGACTCGCAACCGGTTGGTCGTGGCCAACCGCGATGGCTCACGCGCCAACGCGATCACGGACAGCGCGAGTGCCTGGTACAACCTCGCGTGGTCGCCGGACGACAGCCTGATCGCGGCGACTCGCAACGATTCGAGCGGCTCGTTCCAGATCTGGCTCATCCGTGCGGACGCACGCGGCAAGCGCCAGCTCGTGAAGCTCGGCGACGAACTCGGGCACCCGCAGTGGCCGGCCTGGTCGCCCGACGGACGCACCATCGCGTTCCAGGCCGGCACCTACGTGCGCGCCGCCCCCGAGAAGAGCGACGCGTATGTGTGCACGGTCGATGTGGCCACCGGCAAGGTCAAGCGGCTTCGCGAGCACCCCGTGCCGATGCTCGATGAGACTCCGTGCTGGCTCGACGGCGAGCACATCGTGTTCCAGAGCACGCAGAGTGGCGCGTTCGAACTGTGGGTGATGCGCGCCGACGGCAGCGAGGCCAAGCGACTCACAAGATAGCGGCAGGTGCCGGGCACCGCACGACACCACGCGGACCTGATACGGGTCAGACGTCCGTCGGCAGTTCGAACGGCTCCGCGACCACCAACCGCCCTTCGCGCAGCCGCACGCAGTGCATGACGATGCCCAGTTCGGCTTCGAAGCGCCGCGCCAGTTTGGCCTCGCCGTGCGTCATGAGCGTGACCGCGCAACCCTTGGCCCCGGCGCGTGCGGTGCGGCCCACGCGATGCAGGTACGCCTTGCTCTGCGTGGGCACGTCCAGATTGAAGACGTGCGTGACGCCCTTGATGTCGAGTCCGCGCGCGCCCACGTCGGAGGCGATCAGGACGCGTGCCCGGCCGGCGCGGAAATCGTCCATCGCCTGCTTCCGGTCGAGCTTGTCCGACGACGAATGCAGGTCCGCGGCCTGGATCTTGTGATGGGCGAGTTTGGCCGCGACCTCTTCGGCGGTTTCGTTGCGATGTGCGAACACCATGGCGCGCTCGGGCTGAAGCGCATGCAACAGCTGCCTCAGCACATCCGGCTTGTCGCGCCGCTCGCACACCACGTACAGGTGCTCGATGTTCTCGTTCACCTGAGCCGCACCCGCATGCAGCATGACCAGCCCGGCGCTCAGCGTGGCGATGATGCCGGCGCTCTCGGGCTGCTCGGTCGCCGATGCGAACACCAGCTGCCGCATGGCGGGCGCGCTCTGGATGATGACCTTTACCGCCTTGGCGCTGTCCTCGACCAGCAGCCGGTCGGCCTCGTCGGCCACGATCGCGGTGACGCGTTCCATCTTGAGCTTCTTCGCCTGCATCAGGTCGCGGATGCGCCCGGGCGAACCCACCACGACGTGCGGCTTCTTCTTGAGCTTGTCGAGCTGGCGCTCCATCGAGGTGCCGCCGATCAGCAGCAATACGCGCACCGGCCAGCCGGCGTGCTGCGCGAGGTCAGTGCACTGGCGCTGGATCTGGATCGCCAGTTCGTGCGTCGGCGCCACGATGACGACCTGCGTGGCTTCCACCGCCAGATCGAGCCGGCAGAACAGCGGCAGCAGGTAAGCCAGCGTCTTGCCCGTGCCCGTCTCGGCACTCAGGTAGGCGTCCTGGCCCGCGAGCAGCACCGGGATCGCGGCGACCTGGATGGGCATGGGTTCAGTGATCTGCAGCTTGCCCAGCGCCA
This sequence comes from bacterium, assembly GCA_031360075.1. Classification (GTDB taxonomy): domain Bacteria; phylum Eisenbacteria; class RBG-16-71-46; order RBG-16-71-46; family RBG-16-71-46; genus JAIOPA01. Next base: position 5,657 of record JANMAX010000217.1, read on the forward strand.
GCACGAGTTGCGGGTGCACCCCGAGTTCGAGGAACGTCATCGGCTGGACCTGATTTCGCGAGTCGTCATCGATGCGGCGCCGATCTGGACTTGCTGCTGCGAGCCCGGGTGATGGGTACAGGTGCGACCGTGACAAGGCGCTCACCGTATCACGGGCGCACATGCGGCGATCGGAGCGATGGCCGGCGTGGCTCGGGGAGTGCTGCCGTAGTGGACCGGCCATGCAGTGCGCACCGGCGAGGCGCGCGGCATCCCGACCCGAGCGACCGCAGCCGACCCCTGGACCCCGTCCACAAGGCCGCCGGCCGCACCGTGACGATCGCGCGGGTCCCGCACACCATCGGCACGGTGAAGGAGTCACGCGCGGGCGCCCCCTGCACCGGGCGCATCTTGATTCCGCGCACGCTTGCCACGATACTCCGGGCCGGAAACCTGTTCCCATACCGGAGGTTTCATGGCTCGCTCACATCGCTCCAGGCCCTACGCCCGCCTCACGCAGCCGCTCGTGCGCGACCACGGCGCGCTCCGCCCCGCCAGCTGGGACGAAGCGCTCGATCGCGCCGCCGAAGGCTTCCGCCGCAATCTCGCGGCGCGTGGACCCGACGCGCTCGGCATCTTCAGCTGCTCGAAGTCCACCAATGAGGTGAACTTCATGGCGCAGAAGCTGGCGCGCACGGTGTTCGGGAACCACAACATCGATAGCTGCAACCGAACTTGACACGCTCCTAGCGTCGTCGGTCTGGCGACGGTCTTCGGGGCAGGCGGCGGGACGAACTCCTACCGCGAGGTGGAGGAGACGGATGTGGTCTTCCTCTGGGGCTCGAACGCGCGCGCCGCGCATCCGATCTGGTTCCACCACCTCTTGAAGGGCATCCACCACGGCACGCAGCTTTATGTCATGGACCCGCGCCGCACGGAGAGCGCCCAGTGGGCCGACGTCTGGCTCGGCCTGCACGTGGGCTCCGATATCGCGCTCGCCAACACCATGGCGCGCGAGATCATCCACGCCGGCCTCGCGCATGGGACGTTCATCGCCAACGGCACGACCGGCTACGACGTGTATCGCGCCGCGGTCGAGCCCTACACGCTCGCGCTCGGCGAACGGCTGACGGGCGTGCCCGCGGACGTGATCTGCGCGGCAGCGCACACGTTTGCCCGGGCCAAGCGCGCGATGATCTGTTGGACCCTCGGCATCACCGAGCACCACAACGCCGTCGACAACGTCATCTCGCTCATCAACCTGTGCCTGTTGACCGGCCACATCGGCAAATGGGGCTCGGGCTGTAACCCGCTGCGCGGCCAGAACAACGTGCAGGGCGGCGGCGACATGGGCGCGATCCCGAACAAGCTGCCGGGCTTCCAGGACATCCTGGACCCCGCGGTGCGCGAACGCTTCGAGCGCCACTGGAACGTGAAGCTCCAGCCACGCTCCGGTTTGAACCTGACCGAGATGCTGCGCGCCATGGACCGCGGCGAGCTCACCAGCATGTTCATCATCGGCGAGAACCCCGTGCAGAGCGACGCCGACTCGCATCACGTCGAGAAGGTGTTGCGCGGACTCGACCATCTGGTGGTGCAGGAGATCTTCCTCACCAAGACAGCAGAACTCGCCCACGTCGTGCTCCCCGCGAGCGCGAGTTGGTGCGAGGGCGAAGGCACGGTCACGAACAGCGAGCGCCGCGTCCAGCGCGTGCGCAAGGCCGTCGAGCCGCCCGCGGGTGCAAAGGACGAGCTGTGGATCATCGCCGAGATCGCGCGGCGCATGGGGGTCGATCTGGGCCCCATCGATGCGGAAAGCGTGTGGAACGAATTCCGCACCGTGGCACCCGCATTCGCGGGCGGCATGAGCTACACACGGTTGGAGGAACTGGGCGGCATCCAGTGGCCATGCCCGGACGAGTCGCATGCCGGCTCGCCGTTCCTGCACGCGCGGCTCTGGGAGTCGCCGTGCGGAGGACGGCCAGCGCCATTCATCTTCGCCCCGCACGAAGGCCCGGTGGAGATGCCCGATGCCGAGTACCCGCTGCTGCTCACGACCGGGCGGCGGCTGGAGTCCTACAACACCGGTGTGCAGTCGAGCGGCTACTTCTCGCCGCTCCACTACGGCGAGGCGCTCGACCTGTCGCCCGAGGATGCCGCTCGTCTGGGTGTCGCCGAGGGCGACCTCCTGCGCATCTGCTCGCGGCGCGGACACGTGACTGCTCCGGCACACATCGACCCCTCGCTCCGCGCCGGCATGGTGTTCATGACGCTGCACTTCCCCGACGATGTGGCGACGAACCATCTCACCATCGATGTCGCGGACCCCAAGTCGGGTACCGCTGAGTTCAAGGCCTGCGCCGTGCGGATCGAACCCGTCCCGGCGCTCGTCCCTTGAGAGACCACTCGTAGCTTCCAGAGGATCGCCCGCCCCGTGGACATCCGACTGCTGCAGGCCCAGCCGAACGCCGACGAGCGCGATGCCGTGGAACAAGTGCTCGGCGCCCCGACCTCCAGTTGGGACGGCGGCCCGCGCGCGGACGAACGCGACCGCTTCACGTCGCAGGGCGGCAGGAGCCAGCGCGAGCGGCGTCATCTGCTGCTGCCGGCGCTGCAGGCGCTCCAGTTGCGCGTCGGCTGGATCAGCGAAGGCGGCTTGAACCACGTCTGCGAGCGGCTGGGGATCCCGCCCGCCGAAGCCTGGTCAGTCGCCACGTTCTACGCGCAGCTCGCCACCTCGCCGCGCCCGCGCCGGGTCGTGCATGTGTGCGACGACGTCGCCTGCCGCGCTCGCGGCGCCAAGGGGCTGTGCGAGCAGCTCGAGCGCACACTGGGTCCCGCGTTGCCTCACACCGCACCGAACGATCACGAAGTGCTCGCCGAACGCGGTCCGGCGTGGATGCACTCCCCATGCCTGGGACTGTGCGATGCCGCACCCGCAGCGCTCGTCGTGGAGGCCGGCTTGAATCCGCTCGAGTCGCTGCAGGGCAACGTCAGTGCCGAGAGCATCCGCGTGCTGGTGCAGGGCGGCATGCCCGCCGCCGACGCCTCGGGTGCGATCGCGCTGCCACAACAGGGCGATCCCTCCCTGTCGTTGCTCGCGCGCATTGGTGTCGCCGACCCGACGAGCCTTGCTGCCTACCGCGCAGCCGGCGGATACGCCGCGCTCACGCGCGCGTTCGAACTGGGCCCCGAGGGCGTGATCGATCAGGTGACTCGCGCTGGGCTGGTCGGCCGCGGTGGTGCCGCGTTCCCCACTGGCCGAAAATGGGACGCCGTGCGCAAACAGCCGGCGGCGCCGCACTACCTGGTGTGCAACGCCGACGAATCGGAGCCTGGCACGTTCAAGGACCGCGTGCTGTTGTGCGGCGATCCGTTCGCCATCGTCGAGAGCATGACGATCGCCGCCTATGCGACCGGCTGCACGAAGGGCTTCCTGTACGTGCGCGCGGAATACCCGCTGGCGCACGAGCGAATGCAGCACGCTATCGATCAGGCGCGCGCGGCCGGATACCTGGGCATGACCATCCTCGGTCACGACCTCGCGTTCGACATCGAGATCCGCCGCGGTTCGGGTGCCTACATCTGCGGCGAGGAGACCGCGCTGTTCGAGTCCATCGAGGGCTACCGCGGCGAGCCGCGCAGCAAGCCGCCGTTCCCGGTCGAATTCGGCCTGTTCGGCAAGCCCACCGTGGTCAACAACGTGGAGACACTCGCGAACGTGCTGCCGATCCTGCTGCAGGGCGGCGAGGCGTTCGCGCGCACGGGAACCAAGAACTCGACGGGCACGCGGCTGTTCTGCCTGAGCGGTAACGTGCAGCGCCCCGGCGTCTACGAGGTGCCGTTCGGCACCACGCTGCGCGCGCTGATGGCAATGGCGGGCGGCCTGCCTGCCGGGCGCACGCTGCAAGCCGTACTCATGGGCGGTGCGGCGGGCACGTTCCTGCGCCCTGACGAGATCGACCTGCCGCTCACCATGGAAGACGCCCGTGCGGCGAACACCACGCTCGGCTCCGGTGTCGTGGTGCTGTTCGACGACACGGTCGACGTGCGCGACACCGTCCTGCGCATCGCCGCGTTCTTCCGCGATGAGTCCTGCGGCCAATGCGTCCCTTGCCGCGTCGGCACCGTGCGCCAGGAGGAAGCGCTGCACCGCATCACTTCGGGCTCGACGCGCGGCAGCGTGCGCGACGAACTCGTGCTGATCTCGGACGTCGGCCACGGCATGCGGGACGCTTCGATCTGCGGGCTCGGCCAGACCGCATACGCCGTGGTGGAGTCGGCGATCCAGCGTCTGGGGCTGTTCGGCGACCCGGCCCAGGCCGCGCCCGCGGCACCCGCACCCGCTCGAGCGGCCGCCGCCCCCCCCGTGACGGCGACCACGTCCGATGCCGTGACGCTGAACATCGACGGCCAGGACGTCACGGTCGGCAAGTCCGGCACGATCCTGGACGCCTGCAAGCAACTCGGGCTCGAGATCCCCACGCTGTGTTACCTCGAGACGCTCACACCGGCGAACGCCTGCCGGCTGTGCGTGGTCGAGGTCGAGGGCGGCCGTGTGCTGGCGCCGAGCTGTTCGCGCGCCGTGGAATCCGGCATGAAGGTGCACACGCGCTCCGAACGAGTGGTGCGCTCGCGCCGCATGGTGCTCGAGATGCTGGCGAGTTCAGTCGATCTCTCCACCGCGCCGGGACTGGCGGAGCTCCTGAGCGAGTACGACTGTAAACCGGCCCGCTACGGTGTGGCCGCGCCCGCGGAGGACCGGGACGCCGCGGTGGCCGGGCATCACGCGCCGCCCGACGTGCGTTACGCCGCCACGGTCGCCCAGCCGGTAAAGATCGACAACGAGCTCTACGTGCGCGATTACGCCAAGTGCGTGCTGTGCTACAAGTGCGTCGAGGCGTGCGGTGAGGACCACCAGAACACATTCGCCATTGCCGTCGCCGGGCGCGGATTCGACGCGCGCATCTCGACCGAGATGAACGCGCCGCTCGATGACTCCGCGTGCGTGTACTGCGGCAACTGCATCGCGGTATGCCCGACCGGTGCGCTCATGGTGAAGTCAGAATTCGATCTGCGCGCGAAGGACCAGTGGGTCGAAGCGAAGCAGACCGCGACCGATACCATCTGCCCCTACTGTGGCGTGGGCTGCACGCTGCGCCTGCACGTGCAGGACGGCCGCTTGGTCAAGGCCACGTCGCCGCTCGACAACGCCATCACGCTTGGCAACTTGTGCATCAAGGGC
>JANMAX010000220.1:0-1845 GCA_031360075.1 bacterium
GGCAGCGCATCGATGAGGTTCCGGTAAGTCGCGATGTACACATTGCCCGACCGCGCGAACGACCCCGGCCCCCAGCGCAGCCCCAAGTCGTACGGGACATTGGTCTCGGGTCCAGACCGGGGTTACCGATCACGAAGCCGACGCTCGCCGCACCGTCGAAGAACAGGTCCTGCGCATTCGGCTGGCGGTAACCATTCGCGACGTTGGCGGAGACATGCAGGTCCTTGACGGGCTCGTACACCAGGCCGACCGAGCCACTCCGGGCCAGCGCTGGAAGTGCCGCAGCAGGACCCCGCCCGCATGCCAGTCGCTGGCGCGGGGCACGCGCCACGCGTGAGTCGCAACCGCACGTCACTCCTCGCGCACCGGCTTCCGGCGCGTCACTTTCTTCTGCGAGTCGCGCGCCTTGCTCTCGAGCCGGCGCGTCCTGGCCGCCTTGCCGGGCTTGGTGGCCACTCGCGGCTTGGGCTTCCTCTGCCTGACCTCGAGCGCCTTCCCGATGCGCTCCAGGGCCAGCACGCGATTGCGCAGCTGCGAACGGTGCTCGGTGGCGACGCGCACGATGCCGCTCGGCCGGTGCGTCATGCGCACCGCCGACTCGGTCTTGTTGCGATGCTGCCCGCCCGGCCCCGACGCGCGATAGGTCTCGACGTCGCAGTCGGCGAGCAGCTTCTGGAGAGCTTCGGGCAGCGCCATGCGGAGCAGCGTACGACAGGGGGCGAGCGGATGTCATCGCTCACCGTCTGCCGGACAGCGCTTCACACACGGGCGCGACGGGCCCGGCGCCCGCGTGTCGCCACTCGTCCGACGAGGCGCGGATCGGCCACGGCTCGGGACGGCCCCCGGGCATGCGCCCGGCCCTCCGGGAATCCACCGATTGCCCCGGGCCCGCCCTGCCCGCTAGGGTGACCGCCATGCACATCCCACCTTTCAGCATCTTCAGCGCGGTGTCCGAACTGTTCGTGACCGCAGGCGTGTTGTTCGTGGTGCATCGCAACTGGAACCGGCGGCCGTTCCCGTTCGCGTTGTTCCTCACGGTGTCGCTGTTCGAAGCGCTGGTGAACGTCATGTACATGGCGAACCGCAGTGCCGCCGCCTCGGCTCCGGGCGCGACCGAAGTGCTGACCACCGCCATGAAGATCGGCTACGCCGCGCATGGCCTGCTGTCGCTCGTGGCCTACTTGATCTTCGTCGTGCTCGGCACGCTCGCTTACCAGGAGCAGAAGGCCGGGCGCTGGTTCTTCCGCGACCACGCCGCGCTCATGTGGGCGTTCCTCGTGCTGTGGACGATCAGCATCGGGTCCGGCGAAGTGATCTTCGCGCTGCGCTATCTGGTGTGACGACGCCGCGCCCCGAGCACACCCCTCGCGACCGCCGCATGCGTGCGCCAGCGCTCGTCCTGCTGTGGTGGCTGCTCGGACTCGAGGCGCTCGGCGGGCTGCTGATTTTTTTCATGCGTCTGGCCTCCGGCCAGACCCCCGGCGAGGCGCTGCATGTTTACGCCGGCGTGGCGCTCACGCTGGTCTATGTGGCTTATCAGGGGCCGCACTGGCTGCGCGTGCAGCCATGGCGCAGCCGGCTCGACTACGCGCTCGGGCTGATCGGCGCGCTCAGCATGCTGGCGACGCTCGCCACCGGCTACGCGCTGGCCTGGGCCTGGTGGCAGCTGCGCATGCAGTCGCACGACACGTCGGCCGTGCCCTACTCCACCGTGGTGAGCGCGGCGCACAACATCATGAGCATGCTCGTGCTGACGTTCGTGGGCGCGCACCTGGCGGCGGTGCTGCTGAGGGATGCGGCGGCGAAGCGGCGGTGACGCGGGTCCCAAGGGGACTCGCCGCGGCG
>JANMAX010000249.1:0-8563 GCA_031360075.1 bacterium
AGGGCCGCTCGCCCGTCGATGTCGCGCAACTCGTCGGCCGAGCGCCACTCCGGTCCGGGTCAGGGCCGGCCCAGTGCGCCGGCGATGCGGTGGTGCCGCTGCTCCGGCTGGCGGCGCCAGCGTCCTTCACGCCGGGCGGACCGCACTGCTAGATTCCCGCTCCGCAGCCTGGCACATGACTCATCCCTCTCTTCCGATCGAGACCCGCATGCGCATGCTGACCTTCCGCAGCGCGGCCGAGCGCGCGTTGCGCCAGCCGAGTCCGGCCCCGTTGGTGGTCGCGGTCTCCGTGGCCGCTGTCCTTGCGGGCGCGGCATTCGGCCAGTCGTCCTCGCCATTCGGCGCCACCACGCCGGCGACGCCGCCCGCAACCTCGCCGTTCGGCAGCACCGTGCCACCGGGCGCGCCGCCCGCGACACGCCCGGCCCCGGCCGCACGCCCCACGCCAGGTACAGTGGCCGCCCCGCAGGTCATCGCGCGTGTCGAGGGCCGCGACATCACCATGGCGCAGTTTGACGCCATCGCCAGACCTTACCTCGCGCGGCTGCGCACCGAGATGGCTGCGGGTTTCAACGCCGACGTGCAGAAACTGGCGCGCCGGAACGTCTTCGACGAACTCGTCCGCCGCGAGGTGCTGGGGGTCGAGGCGCAGCGGCAGAAAATCGCGGTGAGCGACGATGACATCGACGCGCTGTTGCGCTCGGATCCGGGGCTGCAGACCAACGGGCGGTTCGATCCCGCCAAGCTGCGCGATTGGAAGCTCAGTCCGCAATCCAACTACGCGCAACTACTGCCGCGTCTGCGCGAGACGGCCGCGACCGCCAAGCTCGACCGCCAGTTGCGCGAGCGGTTCCAACCCTCGAGCGCCCAACTGCACGCCGAGTTCGAGAAGCGCAACGCACAAGCCAGATTCCGGTTCCTGGCGCTCCAGACGCGCGACATCACGCTCGAGCCTGAGGCGAGCGAGCGTGAGTGGCGCGCGTACTACGACGCGCACCCGGGCGAGTTCAGCAGGCGCGCCCAGATGCGGCTGCGCTGGTTCCGGCTGGCGCTGCCCGCCGCCACGGATTCCGGTCGCGCCGCCGCCGAGGCCAGCGCGCTCGAGCGCGCCGGGCGCATGGCGGACTCCCTGCGCGCCGGAACGCTCGCCGACTCGTCCGCGGATTCGCAGGACACCGGCCTGTTCGACGTGGGTGCGGCGGTGGTGCCCGGGCTCGGGCGTGATGCCGCGCTGCAGGCGGCCATCGTGCGCGCCGACTCACTGACCGCGACGACGGTGATCGGCCCCGTGCGGCTGCACGACGCGATCGTGGTCGCAAAGGTCGTGGAACGCCGGCCCAGGGTGCTGCCGCCGTTGGGCGAGGTCGTGGCCGACGCCAAGCGCCGCGCCGACATCGAGAAGCGCAAGACGGCGGCCGAGGCCGACCGCCGCGCGTACTTCGCCGCGAACCTCGAGCGCTACCGCGGCACGCGCGCTCGACTCACGCGGCTGACGCTCCGCATGGGTGCTTACGCCGGCCGCGCGATCGCACCCGAGGAGGTCGACCGCTGGTACCAGAGGAACGGCCGCAGGATGTTCGGGCTCGCCGACACGTCCAGGGCGTGGCTGCCGCCCATGGACCACTCGCGACGGCGCGAGGCCGGCCGCATGATGGCCGAGGAAGAGCGCGATCGCTGGCTGGCCACGACCATGGACAAGCTGGCGAACGCGCTCGTGGGCTCGCGCGACCTCGTCGCATTCGCGCGTGACAACGGTGCCGCGGCCGAGACGCTGTCGCTGGTCGCGGGCATGCCGGCCGATTCGCTGTTCCCGGCGTTCATCGCGGATTCGATCCGCACCACCGCATGGGCCAGCCGTGGCCAGGTGCACGGGCCACGGGCGTTCGGCGCGTACTCGACCGTGTGGCGGGTCGACGCCGTCGACACCGCGTACACGCCGACGTTCGAGGCGGCGCGCTCGCGGGTCGAATCCGACTTCGGTGTCGAGCGGCGCCGCAAGGACGACGAAGCCGGCAGGGCGTGGTTCGAACAGCATCGCGGTGATTATATGGCGCCGCCCCGCTATGTCGTGGACTACGTCGCGGTTCCGCAGCCGCCCCCGGACTCGATGCGTATCACCGAGGCTGACCTGCGCGCCGACTACGGCCGCAACCTGGCGCGCTACCGCGAGGAAGAGCAGGTGCGCGCGCGGCACGTCCTGCTGTCGACGCGCGACGGCGGTCCGGACGCCGACGCCCGTGCCGCGACGCGTGCGGACTCGTTGCTTGCCGCCATTCGCAAGGGCGCTGACTTCGTGGAGATCGCCAAGCGCTTCTCGCAGGAGCCGGGTGCGGCCACCAGCGGCGGCGATCTGGGCTGGTTCGGCCGCGGCCGTATGGTGCCGGAGTTCGAGCGCGCCGCGTTCGCGCTGAAGGCCGGTGAGGTCTCGGGAGTCGTGAAAACCCAATTCGGCTATCACATCATCCGGCTCGAGGAGCGCAAGCCCGCGGCCACGAAACCATTCGCGCAGGTGCGCGACGAGATCCGAGGCACGCTGGCGGCCGCGCGCGCCGACACGAGCGCACGCCGTGCCGCCGAAGCGCTGCGCCGGAAGCTCCCACGGACGGCTGATTTGAAGACACTCGCCGCGCCGTATGGCGGCGTGCAGACGTCCGCACCCTTCGCCGTCAACGAGACCGTGGGCGCGCTCGGCGTCGTGCCCGGACTGGCCGAGGACCTCGCGGCGCTTCCGGCCGGTCAGTGGGCGGCCAGGCTCTATCGTGCCGGAACGCGATACGTGCTGGTGCGTCCGCTCAACACGATCGCCTCGCGTCCGGCCGAGTTCGAGGAGGTGCGCGGCAAGGCGGTCGAGGACGAGAAGAACGCCCGCCGGAAGCTCAAGCTCGACCAGAAAGTGGCGGCACTGCGCAGCGCGCTCGCAGCCGGTGCGCGGCTCGATTCGCTCGCGCTACCACTGGGCGGGCTCAAGGACAGCGGGCCGGTCAACCGCGATTTCGGCTTCGTGCCCGGCCTCGGGCTCGAACCGCACTTGGTCCAGCGTGTGTTCGGCGCCGAGAAGGGCGCAGTGAGCGACACGGTGCTTATCGCGCAGGGTGTGGTGTGGTTCGAGTCGCAGGGGCGCGATATGCCGGATGCCAAGGCGTTCGCCGCGGCCGAACCCCAACTGGCGCAGGAACTGCTCAAGCGGGACTACGATGCCTGGCTCGAGTCGAGGAAAAAGTTGCTGCGGATCGAGATCCTGCGCGCCGAGTTCCGAGGCGGACGCTGAAGGCTGTCGGCAGGCCTATCTTCCAGAAGATGCAAAGTCGCGCCATCAGGAGCGCCACGGGCCGAGGAAACCTTGATTTCACAGCGACTTCCGCCTCGCGTAAGCCGTGAGTTGTTGACGCGGCCGACGCCGGAGCCCATCGTCTTGCACGGTTGTCCGTGCCACTCCACTTCTTACTGGAAGAGATTGCTCTCGTGGGAGCCCCGATCATGAGCTCGAGCGTGCGTGGCCACTCGGTCGGCGAACCCGGAGCGCTCCAGGCGCTGGTCGCGGCACTACTGGGCATCGCGGCCGTCGCCGCAGCGGCGCACCGTCCGCGCCCGCAGCCGGTGAAGGCGCGTTCGTGAGCGCATTCGTACCCGGCCAGAGCGGCTACGAACCCGGGCTCGATCCCGGCCCCGAACCCGAGATCCTCATCCTGTCAGAGCGTTTGCGCCGGGACACACATGGCGTGCATGCGATTGTCGGGAGCGTGGCCTCGTTCAACCGGCTCATCGTCGTGCGACTGCCCGACGAGACCAGCCTTGCCACACCCGCCGAGGTGCGCAAGCGGACACGCTCGGTGGCCGAGTACCGCGACGTGTATCGCAAGTTCCTGTTGGCGACCATCGCATTCGAGTCCTCGGTGCTCGCCAGTTTGTCCGAGAGCCCGGCTACCGCCGCGGTGCTGGCGAATCCGCTGTACCCGCGCGAGACGCCGCAATCGGTCGCCCTGCTGCGTGCCGACCTCACCACCGTGTTCGGCGAGCCGGTTGCGCGCCGCGCGGTGCGCATGCCGTCGCTGCCCGTGATCCGGACCATCGCCGACTGGGTGGGCACTGAGTATGTTCGCCTGGGCTCGCGCGCCGGGACCGCGGTCATCGCGGCTGCGGTCGAGTGCAATCTCGGACTCGATGCCGAACGCGGCGCTTCGTACCTATGCCGCTATGGGCCGGACACGCGCTCACATCTCGAACGTCTGAGCACCTGGATCGATTCCTATGCGCTCACTGACGAAGACGCCGATGCCGCGGTCAACGCCGCCATCCGGACGTTCGAAGGGGTCGGGGTCTGGCATCGCATGTTCGATGCGATGACCCGCTGACAAGGCATGCAGCGAGCTTGACGAGCGTTTCGACACGCCCGACGAGCGTTTCGACGCGCCTGACGAGCGGTGCCAGCCGCTGACGTCGCGCTACTTGCAGTCGCCGATGCGCTCACGCTCCACGAACCGCACGCGCTCGGCCGGGCCGTGCCAACCGATGGCCACGAACTCGAATGGTTGCGTCATGACCGCAGCCGACATGCAGTCGGGGCCCGGGCGGGTCGACTCGACGTGCACGAGCAGGCTGTCGCCGCGTGACTCGACCGCGGTCACCCGTATGGCGTGACCGCCGCTCGGGCGTTCACCGAGCGCCACGAGTACGACGACCTGCCGGGCGGCATCGACGGCCGGCAGGATGATGCCGGGATCCAGTCCAGCATGGGCGCGCTGCCATGCCGCGAGGAACGCCGTGCGGTCGAGCAGAACGGTGCGTTCGGGAGCGGAGAGCGCGCTGTTCGGACGGACCTCGAGCGAGCGGAACGGGATGCCGGACATGGGTGGGCCTGTGGGCTGGAGGGCTGGACCCTTGGACGGGGTGACGTCCCGGACCGGCTGGTTGCGGCAGCCGGCCAGCGTGAGGGCGAACACAGCGGCGAGCAGGACGGCGCGCGAACGGTTCTCCATGGCCTCACGAGCCTACCACTCGCATCCGGGCTGGCGGAGGGCTTTCGGCTGGGTCTACAGTCCGCCGTCTGCCGTTCCCATCGATCGTCCCACCGGAGGCCCGCATGAGCCACGCTGAGCCCAAGTCGCCCGCCGCGAGCGGACGGCCATTCGTTCCCTACATCGCCGCCAGCACCGTGCTGCCCGAGTTCACCTGGCGTGCCGTGCTCATGGGCACGATCCTCGGGGCCATCTTCGGAGCCTCGTCGCTCTACCTGGTCCTGAAGGTCGGGCTCACGGTGAGCGCATCGATCCCGGTCGCGGTCATCTCGATGACGCTGTTCAAGATGCTGAAGGTGTTCGGGGTCAAGGACGCCAGCATCCTCGAGAACAACATCGCCCAGACCGCCGGCTCGGCGGGGGAGTCCATCGCGTTCGGCGTCGGCGTCACCATGCCCGCGATCATGATCCTCGGCTTCGACCTCGAGCTCATGCGTGTCGCCCTGGTCTCGGTGATGGGCGCGCTGCTCGGCATCCTCATGATGATCCCGCTGCGCCGCGCGCTCATCGTGGCGCAGCACGGCAAGTTGAAGTATCCGGAAGGCACGGCGTGTGCCGAAGTGCTCAAGGCCGGCGCGTCAGTGGAATCCGCCGCGGCGTCGTCGCCCGAAGCCAAGGCCGAAGCGCTCGCCATGGGCGCGCAGGGCGTGTCGGCGCGCACCATCTTCACCGGCTTCGGCCTCGGGCTCGTGTACAAGACCGCCATGTCGGCGTTCCGGCTGTGGAAGGACACACCCGAGAAGGTCTTCAGTGCGCCGTTCAAGTCCGGCAGCATCGCGGCCGAGATCTCGCCCGAGTTGCTGGGCGTCGGCTACATCATCGGCCCGCAGGTGTCCGCGCTCATGGTGGGCGGAGGCATCCTCGCCTATCTGCTGCTCATCCCGATGATCAAGTTCTTCGGCGAAGGCATGACCGGTGTGCTGGCTCCCGGCACCGTGCCAATTTCCGAGATGAGCCCTGGCCAGATTCGCGGCGCCTACGTGCTGTACATCGGCGCGGGCGCGGTGGCGGCGGCCGGAATCATCAGCCTGTTCCGTTCCCTGCCGCTCATCGTGCACGGCTTGAAGGAGGGGCTGCGCGATGCGCGCGGCACCGCCAAGTCGATCACCGCCAACCGCACCGACCGGGACTTGGACTCGCGCTTCGTGTTCGGCGGCGTGGCGCTGCTGGTCATCGCCATCCTGCTGTCGCCGACGCTGCACATGAACCTGCTGGGCGCGCTGCTCATCGTGGTGTTCGGCTTCCTGTTCGTGACCGTGTCAAGCCGGCTCACCGGCGAGATCGGCTCCTCGTCGAACCCCATCTCGGGCATGACCGTGGCGACGCTGCTGCTCACCTGCCTGATCTTCCTGATGATCGGCTGGGTGGGCGCGACGTGGTACGTCACGGCGCTGTCGGTGGGCGGTATCGTCTGCATCGCGGCGTCCAACGGCGGCACGACGTCGCAGGACCTGAAAACGGGCTTCCTGTTGGGCGCCACGCCGCGCCACCAGCAGGTCGCCATCCTGTTCGGCTCACTGCTCTCGGCGGTGCTGCTGGGCCCCATCCTGCTGAGCTTGAACGACACCGCCACGGTGTACCTGCCGGTGACGCAGGTGGCGCCCGCTGGATTGCACGTCGACCCGGCGTCGCTCACCAAGCCCAGGCATGAACACATCCGTGGCGTGCAGGCGCGCGACGATGCCGCGGAATACACGGTGTTCCACAAGACCGATGCCGAGGGCGCGCCGTCCGGCAAGTACCTGTTGGACGCCAATGGCGATGCCAAGTGGTTCGTCGATCCCGGCATCAACGGCATCTATACGCAACGCCCCGACGGCAGCACGGTGAAGAAGTTCGATGCACCGAAGGCCACGCTCATGAGCTACATCATCCGTGGCATCCTGGACCGCAAGCTGCCGTGGGCGCTGGTGCTGTTCGGCGTCATGATCTCGGTGATGCTCGAGCTGGTCGGCATCCCGTCCCTGGCGTTTGCGGTCGGCGTCTACCTGCCCATCTCGTCCTCGACGCCGATCTTCGTGGGTGGCGTCATCCGCTGGCTGGTCGACCGCGCGCGCCGCAAGGAGCTCGCGCACAAGCAGCTGTCCGAACAGCAGCTCGTCGCCGAGGGCGACAAGAGTCCGGGCGTGCTCATGGCATCGGGCTACATCGCGGGCGGTGCCATCGCCGGCATCATCATCGCGTTCCTGGCCGGCGTGCTCACCGACTTCGACAGCGCCATCGGCGCATGGGCCGGCGCACACAATCCGTTCTTCAACGGCGATCGCTCCGACCTGCTGGCATTGATCCCGTTCGTCGTGCTGACGTACATCCTGTGGCTCGTGGGTCGTGAGAAACTGCTGAGCGGGCGCAAGACCGCTTGATGCCAAGGTGCGCGCGGTGCGGCCGGGAACGGCAGCACCGCGCGCTCGTGCCCTCGCATGAGGTGATGCTGACGCATGCAGTGCCGGCCGCGGCCGGGCCGGTGAGAGTCCTGCAGTCCTGAGTCGCCACCCAAGCGGTCCTCCAGACCGTTGATCGGAGACCCGACATGTCCCAGAACCTCCAGAATCACCGGCGATTCGTGCCGCTGTTCCACTTCGTCACGCTCGGCCTCGTGACCTTGAACCTGATCCGTGCGCTCTGGGTCCTGCTGCCCGTGACGAAGGCGTCGTTGTACGACACCGGAGTCGCGCTGGCCCTGCTGCTCATGTCCTGGTACCTGCGCGCGTTCCCGCTCACTGTGCAGGACCGCGTCATTCGGCTCGAGGAGCGGTTGCGCCTGCAAGCCCTGGCGCCCGATCTGGCACCCGGTTCGGGCAAGATCACCCCGGAGCAATGGACCGCGCTGCGGTTCGCGGGCGATGCCGAGTTCCCGGGTCTCGTGCGCGACGTACTTGACGGCAAGCTGGTGAAGCCCGCCGACATCAAGCGCGCGGTCAAGGATTGGCGGCCCGACGAACTGAGGGTCTGAACGGCCGTATGGAGCATGTCCCCATACGAGAACAGCCTGCGACCCGCTCATGGAGCCCGGTGCTGTGGGCGGGGGCACTCGCGGGCAGTCTCGATCTGACGGCGGCGCTGACGCAGAACTTCTTCCGTGGCCGGGCCGCACTGCGCCTACTGCAGTGGATCGCTTCGGGCTGGCTCGGCAAGAGTGCCTACAACGGCGGCGTGGCCACGGCCGCGCTCGGAGTCCTGACCCACTTCTTCATCGCGTTCACCGCGGCAACCGTGTACTGGGCCACCAGCCGCCGGTATCCGCAACTCGTGCGGCACGCCTGGAAGTGGGGGGCGTGCTACGGACTCGTGGTGTACGCGGTCATGTACGAGCTGGTCATGCCGCTGTCGGCCATCCACCGGCGCGTCCCGCGTTCGCCGCAGGACTACATCGTCGGGCTGCTCATTCACGTGTGCTGCGTCGGCCTGCCCATCGCGCTCACCGTACGCGCGCACACTCCGCGGCGGGACATCGACGCCATCTAGCCCCGACGCCAACTTCCGCGAAAATGCGAAGGCCGCCCCCCGACCCGGGGACGGCCCTCCTTGCTTCGTACCGCTGACCGGGC
>JANMAX010000264.1:0-1850 GCA_031360075.1 bacterium
GTTTCCCGCGCTGCCGGACAGCGTGACGCCGCTGGCGACCCGCATTCCCCTGCGCGATGAGGGGGGGCCATTCGCGCTGCCCGACTCGGTGCTGGGCCAGAAGGCGTCACCCTACCGGCCGCGCCTTGCCCCCGACTATGGCGGGGCCGGGTTCTACGCCGCCACGGGCTACGGCTTCGTCGGCAGCACGCAGTTCGTGTTCTCGGATTTCCTCGGCGACCACAGCCTGTATGTCGCGACGGACGTGTTCAGTAGTTCGATTTCCGAGACCAACGCGCTGGCGATCTACAGCTACCTGCCGCGCCGCTGGGACTTTGGCGCGGGGTTGTTCCACTTCAAGGACTACTTTGATTCGCAGGTGTCGACATTGGGTGAGTCGTTCGGCTCGCCGCGGTTGTTCTCGGAGCGCAACTTCGGCGCGCTCGTGTCGGCGTCCTACCCGTTCGACCGCTTCCACCGCGCCGAGTTCAACTTCACGCAGATGTTCCTTGACCGCCAGTTCTTCGTGCGCGACGTGTTCGGCGATGTGGCGGCGGCGAATCATGAGTACCGCTCGGTGTCGTCACCGTCGGTCTCGCTGGTGTCGGACAACGCACTGTTCGGCTACTACGGCCCGGTCAACGGCCAGCGCTGGAACCTGACCTATGGGCCATCATTCGCGTGGTTCCAGAACGGGCTGGCCTACAACACGGTGACGTTCGATGGGCGGCGCTACTGGGATCTCACCCATGGCTACACGTTCGCGACCCGCGTGCTCACCGGCGCGAGCGATGGCCGCAATCCGCAGTCCTTCAGGATTGGTGGCTTCTCGACGCTGCGCGGGTTCCCGGACTTCGACCTGCTCGGCTCGCGCGTGGCCTTGCTGACGACCGAGTTGCGCTTTCCCTTCATCCAGCAACTCGGCATCGTGGGCCCAGTGCCCGTGGGTCTGTTCAACCTGCGTGGCGTGATGTTCGGTGACGTGGGCGCGATCTGGAGCGCGGGAGAGAAGCTGCGCTTCAGCGAGAACGGCCGGCTCACGGATCCGCTTAAAGGTCCGGGCGTCGGCATGAGTTTCGGCACGGGGGTGCGGACCTCGCTGCTGTTCCTCATCGTGAAGGTGGATGTGGCGTGGCGCACGGATCTTCAAGAGGTGAGCAGGCCCCGCTGGCACTTTAGTCTGGGACCAGAATTTTAAGCGTTCGGCTGTACGGGTGGACGCTCAGGCGGACTTTTCGTAGATTGCGAGGGAGGCGTTTCGTGTCCGCATCCCTTTTGATCGAGAGTCCTTCGTGGAAGCAACGCGTTCCCTGAATCCGCAACAGGCGTTGGCGGTGGAGCACGAGTCCGGTCCGCTGTTGGTCATCGCGGGGGCCGGTAGCGGCAAGACGCGTGTGCTGACTTCCCGGGTAGGCAGGCTGCTGGAACGCGGCGTGCCGCCCTACGCGATTCTTGCCTTCACCTTCACCAACCGCGCGGCGCGCGAGATGCGCGAGCGGATGGAGCGCCAGGTCGGCAAGGCTGCCGCCGAGGTGTGGATCGGCACCTTCCACGCGACGGCGGTGCGGTTGCTGCGGCGCGAGCACGAGGCGGCCGGGCTGCTGCGCGAATTCGTGATCTACGATCGCGAGGATCAGGAACGCATCCTCAAGGACATCCTGCGCGTGCTTGAAGTGCCCGAGAACACCGTGAAGCTGTCGACGGTGCTCAATCGTATCTCGGACGCCAAGAACAAGCTGGTCACGCCGTCCGGTTTTGTCTCTGCGGACGCGGCGCCTAGTGAGCGGCGAATCGGCCAGATCTACGCCGGCTACCAGGCGGCGCTGCGGGCCAATGGCGCGCTGGACTTCGATGACCTGATCGCCGAGTCC
>JANMAX010000272.1:0-4221 GCA_031360075.1 bacterium
CTGCTCGGATAGAGGTCCAGCCCGCCGCAGTGGAAGTAGATCGCCATGCGGAAGCGTTCGCGGTTCCGAAAGCCGCAGGCACGACCCTTCATGCGCTGGATCTGCCCGTTGATCCCCTCGGCGCCGGCATTGGTGATGCGACGACGGAAGTAGTTCTCGATCTGGTCCCAGTACTTCTTCAGCGTGCGCGCGGCGCGCTTGATCGGCTCGAGCTGGCTGCGGACCGCCCATCCCCCTCTGCCAACATGCTTGAGGCACCGAACCCCCTGAAGTGTAGTGTAGAGGGCGACCCTGGAGTCCAGCATGTCGACGATGATGGGGGCCTGCCGGTGGCGCAGGAGACCGAAGTGACGGCGAAGGCAGCCCGGCGGCAGTTCTCGGCCACCGAGAAGCTGCGGGTGCTGCGCGAGGCAGACGTTTGCAGCTGAGCGCCCAGTCTCGCTCAGCCTGCCGCGGCTCGGCAGACCGCCCGCGTAGCGTCAGAAACACGCGGATATCGGTGGCCGTCGCCACCGATCTGGCTGTTCACGATCCCGATCCCGGTGTCCACGATGGGCCGATCTGGGTGTTCACGATGGACCGAAATCCGCAGATAGGCGAGCGCGAGCATGAGCACCCCTGCGCAGACGCGGAAGAACTTGCGGGCCATGGTCGTGCCTCCGGTGCAGGGTGTGGGAAAGCCTGGATCGGAGGGTACGGACTTGCCGCCCAGAGGCGTGAACGCCGCGGCAGACGACCCGCTGGGCAAGTATCCCTTGCGTGACGATGTGAGTGAACTACTGAACCTTCACGAGCCTGGCCTGTTGCATGCCTGAGCGCGTCCGTAATCGCGCGAAATAAACGCCCGGCGCCATGCGGCGGCCGCCGTCGTCGCGACCGTCCCACGTCAGACGGCGCGCTCCGGGCTCGAGCCAGCCGCGCACCAGCGAGCGAACGAGCCGGCCGCTGAAGTCGTACACCTCGAGCGACACGGGTTCCGCCTGCGCCAGGCGGAACTCGATTGACGTGCTGGCGATGAACGGGTTGGGGTTCGTCCGCAACTCGGTGCGCACGAACAGCCCGCTACCGCCGGCGCCGGTCGTTCCGTCCGCGCCTGGTGCCGGCGCGACGAACGTGCTCGCGAGCGGCTCATAGCTGCCGTCACCGTCGGTGTCGGCCTCCAGCACGAGTTCGTACACCGCGGCGGGGTCGTACCCGGCGGGGAAGTACACGTTCACAGGCAGCGTGGCGTCACCGGTCTCGCCGGAGCTCGTCGTGCCGAGGAGTGCCGCACCGGGTGCAACGCCCTCGAGGCTCAGCAGGTGCGGGTCCGCGTAGCCGCCGCCCGCGAGTGAGCCGACCACGCGATACGCCAGCGTCGTGATGGGGTCGCACGGACGACGGATGGAGAACGAGATCAACCGGCCGCCTGTGGGCACCGCGACGATGCCGGTGGGGTTGACGTCTCCGCACCAGCACGAGTTGTCCACTTTAAGAGTGGACGTGCGCGTGCGGCAGACGCCGGTGGTGTGATTCACGAACGTGAGCGCGTAGCACCCGGTGGCACCTTGCTGGGTGAATCCGGCCGGCCGCGTGACCGTGACGCAGATGGCAGCCGACACTCCGCCCGCCGGCACGATTACCGCACCCGACGACGGGCTGAACTGCGTCGGGCCAGCGTTCGAACAGCCGGGACCCGCGGGCAGGCCCGCGAGCGACCACGAATAGGTGACGGGTGCCGCAGTACTGTTGCCGATGTTGAAGCACACCTGCACCGAGTTCTGGGTGGAGCAGATGGTGCGCGAGGCGGGGATCACCGCGTAATCCGGGCACCACGGCTGCGGCACACCCGTTCCGGGCCCGGGCGCTGCGGCTTTGGCGGCCACCTCGGGGCTCACCGGCGTGCGGAAGAGCGCCAGCTGTGCGATGCAGCCCTGGAAGCCGGGACCAGCACCGAGTGCGGGGTCCTGCTGCCCGATGAAGACGCCGGCCGTGTTGTCGAGCGAACCCGGGAGGGGCGTGAACGCGCCGGTGGTGAACGGCGCGCCATCCACGTACCAACGACCCTCGCCGCTCGCCCGATCCACCGACACCGCCACATGCGACCACACGCCGGGCTTCAGCACCGGCCCCGCCGCCACCTGCGAAGCGGAGCCGGTGGCGAGCACGAACACGCACTTCATGCCGTCCAGCCGGAGCGACCAGCCGGCGAGACCACCGAGCGAGGAAGTCCCGCGCTTCTCGGCGATCATCCGCCCGCTTGCCGTGCTCGCGTCGGGCTTGAGCCACACGGAGACACCCAGTGAGCCGGCACCGAAGTCGAGTCCGGTTTGCTGGGCGGCCGGCACCACGGCGAACGCTGCTGGCCCCGCGAGGCACAACTGGCCCGCGCCGCTCGCGGCGCCACCGATGAGTTGCGCGCTGTTCCGGCCGAGGGCCGTGTGTGTGACGTCGAGCACCTTTGTCGCGCCGGGGCCGTCGTCGAAAGGCCACAATGCCACGAGACCCGGAGGCATCGGGTTGCAGGGCGGAGCGCTGGGGCAGGAGTAATTGCCGAAGTTCACGCCGTTCTGCGTGCTCCCGACTCCCAGCGACAACGAGTGTCCGGGGCCACTCGGGGCTACTTGGACCCAGCCGCCCTGGGTCGCCTCGGTCACGAGCCAGGGTCCGCACGGGATGTTGTTGAAGCAGTACTCGCCGTTCGCGTTGGTGACCGCGGTGGCGTACACGGAGCCGTTCGGAGCGCGCAGCTCGACGGTCCAGCCCGGAAGCGCGGGTTCGCCGGGATCCTGCACACCGTTGCGATTGACGTCCGAGAACTTCTTGCCGCAGATCGTGCACTGGATGACGCAGTTGGTCTGCGCGCAGGTCTGGTTGGGATAGAACCCCGTGCCGCCGAGCGTGGCGCATTCCGCGGCGCTCGCCACAGCGGTGCAGGTGAAATCGGTGCAGCACGCCGAGAGCTTGTCGCAGAACTTGGTGACATAACCGTCGTCCGAGCCGCCGCTGTTCGCGCGAAACCAAGCGCCGAGCACGGGCGGATTCACCGGCGGCGTGTTGAAGCCGTTGCCGCTCTGGAACTCGCCCGTGCCGAACAGGCAGTCGCCCAGCCCGATGCTCACCGCGGTGCCGAACGAGCCGCCAGCGCCACCGAAGAACGTGCTCCATTCGAGCGAGTCCGAGGTGGAGAAGCGGGCGAAGAGCACGTCGCTGCCAGTGGTGCTGTTCTGGAAGTATGCGCCGCCGCCGGGATTCACGAACGGGAAGTCGTTCGAGCCGCTCACACCCGTGATGTAAGCGCGACCGCGCGAGTCCACCGTGAGCGAGCGGGCGGCACGGCCCAGGTCCTCGCTGCTGGATCCGCCGAGGTAGGTGCCCCAGGCCCGGGCATTCGTGGGTGTGAAGCGCAGCATGAACAGGTCAAACGTTCCCGGTAGCCCCGCAAGCGAACCTTGGAAGTACGCCGGCTGGTTCGGTGTAGCGATCGGGTTCGGATTGAACACCGGAAGATCCGTGGAGTTCGTGATGCCGTCCACGTAGATGGTGCCCGAGGGGGTGACCACGGGCCTCCAAGCCTGATCCAGCCCTGCACCACCATAGAACGTGCTCCACGTCTGCACGCCGTTCAGCGTGAATCGCGATATGAACGCGTCGGCGAAGCCGCCTGGAGTGCCCTGGAAGTAGTCGCCATTGCCCGGCGGATCCACGGTCGGGAACACGGTGGAGTAGGTCTCGCCCACCACGTACACGCTGTTCGCGCTCACCGCCACTCCCAACGCACCCTCGCCGTCGTCGCCGCCGTGGTACGTGGCCCAGACGAGCGCGCCGAGCGTATTGAAGCGCAGCAGGAACGAGTCGCTGGCGCCGTTGAGCACCGGCTGCCAGTAGGCGCCGCCACCCGCGTTCACGAGGTTGAGGTTCGTCGAGCCGCCGGAGCCCACCACGAACAAGTGGTCGGTGGAATCCGTGGTCGCCGCCGTCACGAAGTCATTGGCGTTGCCGCCGTAGTAGGTTGCCCATTGGCGGACTCCCTGCGAGTTGAAGCGGAGCACAAAGCCGTCCACGCCACCACCCGAAGTAGGCTGCCAGTAGGCGCCCGGGAGTTGCTGCACGGGGAAGTTGGTCGAACCGGTCTGACCCACCACGTAGAGATTGCCGAGTCGGTCCACGGCGCAATCGGTGGCGTAGTCGGAGAGGTTGCCGCCGTAGTAGGTGGCCCAGCGGCGCTGCCCCAGTTGGGTG
>JANMAX010000296.1:0-18915 GCA_031360075.1 bacterium
CGGCGAGCAGTGAGGCAGAGGCGAGCGTGTTGATCTCGCGCGGGATGCCGTGGGTCAGCCGATAGACCTCGCGGCAGGCTTCGGGCGGAAAGATGCCCCACGCGTTGCCGCCGGCGACGGTGATGTGATGGTGGATGTAGCCGGCCGTCTCCTCGGGCGACAGTGGATTGAGGCGGTAGTGCACCGTGATGCGCTGGCGCAGCTGGCGGAGTTCTGGGCGTGCGAGCTTGATCTCGAGCTCGGGCTGGCCGACGAGGAAGATCTGCACCAGCTTCTCGCCGCGCGACTCGAGGTTCGAGAGCAGCCGGATCTCCTCGAGCAGGTCCATCGACAGATTCTGTGCCTCGTCCATCATGAGCACGGCGTGCTCACCGCGGGCTCGCACGCTTACCAGGTGCTTCTCCAGCATGACCAGCGCGGCGGGCTTGCTGATGCCCGGCTGCATCTCCATGCCGAAGCGCAGGCAGATCTCCTCGAGCAGTTCCTGCCGGGTCAGCGACGAGTTCGTGATCAGCGCGACCGCGACACGATCGCCCCACTCGTTCAGCGCGTCGTAC
Organism: bacterium; assembly: GCA_031360075.1. GTDB lineage: Bacteria > Eisenbacteria > RBG-16-71-46 > RBG-16-71-46 > RBG-16-71-46 > JAIOPA01. Next base: position 558 of record JANMAX010000296.1, read on the forward strand.
AACGACGTCGTCTTGCCGGTCCCGACCTCGCCCGTGATGAGCAGGAACGGCTCGCGGTTCTCGATCCCGTAGCGCAAGTGGGCACGCGCTTCCATGTGCTCACGGCTCGGATAGACGAACTTGAGCTGATGGCCGCCGGGAAACGGGTTCTCGCGCAGACCGAAGTGATGTTCGAACATCGCTCGTTCCCAGAGGGTAGGACTTCCGTGTGCAGACCGCCCGGGAGATTATCGGCCGGGAGCCGGGCAGGCTTTCGCCCTGTCTTCGAGTGGAGGGGGGCACCCGAGGACGCGCCGGAAGCTGTGGTTTTCGGGGGTTATTTCTGGGCCGGCAGCAGGTCGCCGATCGAGAACAGCGGGGTGAACGGGTAGCCGCGCTGCTGGAACATCTGCTGCGCGCCCTGTTCGCGGTCGACGACCGCCAGCACCCGCACGACTTCTGCCTTGTACGATTCCGCCGCCTCGGCGGCGATCAGGGCGCTCTCACCACTGGTGATGACGTCGTCCAGGATGGCCACGCGCTTGTGGCCGGCGAGATTGCCCTCGACCAAGCCGCGGGTGCCGTGGTCCTTGGTGGCCTTGCGCACGAGGAAGCCCTCGAGCGGCTTACCCATCTCGTGGCTCCACCACATGATGCCGGCCACCAGCGGGTCCGCGCCCAGCGTGAGCCCGCCGATGGCGGTGACCTCATCCTGCTGGAGCTGCTCCCAGAACAGCTTGGTGATCATCTTCAGGCCTTCGGGGTGCAGGCTCGTCTTGCGCACATCGATATAGTAGTTCGAGGTGGCGCCCGAGCTCAGCACGAACTCGCCGAATCGCATGGAGCGGTCGAGCAGCATCTGGCGCAGTTGGTCGCGGTCGGTGGTCGACATGTTCTCCGCACGGTCGTGTGGGTGGTGTGGCGTGATCGACGAGGGGCAGGGCGCTCAGGCGCCGAGCGGGGGCAGAGCAAGGCCAGAGCGGGAGTTTCGGGGCCATGCTCGCGTCCGTCAAGGTGCGCTCGGCATTCGGGCTGCCGCATCGCGGCGCGCGTGCGGGCCGGACGGCCGGGGCAGCGCGCCGCCGGGCGGCTCACGCCCTGCCGAGCGCGCCTCGCGGAGCGCTTCGGACCCGGCGGGCCGGGTGCACAGAGCCACATCCCGGCCACATCCCGGCCACATCCCGGCTGGCGGGCGGGGCTCCCGCTGGCTACCATTGAGGCATCGGGGTCCGCCCGCCCCCCGCAGGCCCCTCACCCCCCCGAGTCCATGCGCCCCACAAAACCGTTCGCCTCCAGCGTCTCCTGCCGCATCCTGGTCGTGTTGGCCCTGACGTCCGTCGCGGCCAGCGCCGCCCTCGCGGCCCCGCTCGACCTGCCCGTGTGGGTGCCGGGCTCCACTGTGCAGGCCCCGTGCTACCGCGGCGACGTGCTCGAACTGCGATTGTCGCCGGCCGCCGCCCGGATGGTCCTGCCGCGCGGTGCGGGTGCGACGCGCGCACGTGCGGTCGGACGACTGGGTGTGGCGGCGGTCGATGCGGTGGCCCTCGAAGTGGGCGCGATCGCGTTCGAGCCCGAGTTCCGTGGCGAGTCCGCTCCCGACCAACCGGGCGACATCGACTTCACGGCGTTCCAGCGCGTGCAACTGGCGCCGGGCGCCGATCTCGCCAACGCGCTGGCGCGCTTGCGTGCGCTGCCCGAGGTGGCCAGCGCCGACCCCATCGCGCTCATGCCGGTCTCCGCACTGCCCAACGACTCGCTGGCGTTCGCGACCTGGTGGCTCTACAAGGACCAGCCCGCGCGCACCGACATCCGCGCACCCGAGGCCTGGAGCATCGAGAGCGGCGACACCAGCCTTGTCGTGGGCATCATCGACACGGGCGTGATCCCGTACCACCCGGACCTGGGCGGACGTGCAACCGAGCGTGGCAGCCTGTACGTCAACTGGGTCGAGCGCGCCGGCACGCCCGGCGTGGACGACGACGGCAACGGCTACATCGACGACTTGGCGGGCTGGGACTTCGTCGCGCTGGGAACGCTCGCCGCCGCGGGCGAGGACGCGCTCAACGAGGACAACGATCCCAACGACTACGGCGGACATGGCACGGCGGTCGCCGGCATCGTCGGCGCGATCGCCGGCAACGGCATCGGCCTGGCGGGCGTGGTGCCCAACGTGCGCCTGATGCCGTTGCGCATCGGCTGGCTGCAGTCGGGCGGACTGCCGCCGGCGGGCACGGTCGACATGTCCTACGCGGCCGCGGCCATCCGCTACGCCACACGCATGGGCGTCGCGGTGGTCAACTGTTCGTGGCAATCGCAGAACACCGGCGGGCTCGATGCCGCGGTCACGGCGGCGACGCGCGCCGGCATGGTGCTGGTGAACGCCTCGGGCAACTTCGGCACCGGCTTCACCTATCTGGGGCAGCGTGAGGACGTCATCGCGGTGGCCGCCACCGATTCCAACGACGTGGTGTGGGTCAACGCCGTGCGCGGGCCATGGGTCGACCTGTCGGCAGCCGGGCTCTCGATGACCACGACCATGATCAAGCGGGTCTCGACCAGCGACAGCCTTGCGGGCCGCACGCCGGACTATCGCGGCTTCATCAACGGCACGTCGTTCGCCGCACCGCAGGTGGCGGGAGCGGTGGCACTGCTGCAAGCGCAGCGCCGGCATGCGGGACTCGATCCGCTGACACCGATGGGCGTGAACCTGCGGCTGCGTGAGACCGCCGACGACATCAGCACGCAGAACCCGGCGCTCACGGGCTACGGCACCGGGCGGCTCAACCTGTTGCGCGCGCTCACCGACCCGCCGCACTCGCTGGCGGTGCGCACGCGCGCGCGCAGCGTCGGCGCACCGCTGGTGCTGCGCTACAACACGGGCCGCACGCTGGTGGTGTACGCCATGAGCGACCGCTCGTTGCTGGCGTTCGATGGGGGCACGGGCGATACCGTCTGGACGCGCACGCTGCCCGCCGCACCGCTGGGGCAACTCGCCGCGGCGGATTTCGGACTGCCGACGGGCGTGCTGATCGTGACCGGCACCAACGCCGGCACGGTGCTGGCGTTCCACGACGACGGCCGCCCGGCACAGGGCTGGCCGCAGACCGCGGCCCCGGGCATCAACGTGAACGCCGGCGTGGTCCTCACCGACGTCGACGGCGACCGGGTGCCCGACATCGTCGCGGGCGGCAACTCGCTCTCCTCGGGCCGGCTGTGGGTGTGGACATCCGCGGGGGCGTTGCTCACGGGCTTCCCGTTCGATGCGGGGGTCAGCGGTATGTCGTTGTCGGCGGCGGCCGACCTGGACGGCCAGCCAGGAGCCGAACTCGCGTTCCTCGACGGCAGCGGCCTGCTGCACGTGGTGGCGCGAGGCGGCGTCGAACTTGCCGGTTTCCCGGTGGGCCCGTTCTCGACGGCGCGCGCGCCGGTCATCGCGCGGCTCGACGGCAGCAGCAATCCGCCCGGCATCGTCGTCGCGGCGGCGGGTTCGCTGAACGCCATCGCGTTCGATGGTTCGATGCGATGGAGCGTGCCGCTCACCGGCACGCCGTTGCAGGACCCCGCGCTCGCAGACCTCGATGGCGACAGCGTCGACGAGATCATCGTCGCGATGGGTGGCGCGAGCGCGAGCCTCGAAGTGCGTGACATGACCGGTGCGGTGATCGGCACGCGCACGGGCTGGCCGGCACTGCTCTCGGCGGCGGCCAACGGGCCGCCGGTCGTGGGTCCGCTCGGTGCTGCCACGGGGCCGTGCGTGGCGTTCTTCCAGAGCGCCGGGCTGCGTGTGCTGGACTCGTCAGCACAGGCCATCACGCGCTTCCCGTTGCCGGGGCTCGCCGGTCAGTCGACTTCGATCGCCGACTTCGATGGCGATGGCGCCACCGAGATCGCCGCCGGCACGTCGTTCGCGGATTCGAATGTCTACACCTACGACGCCGGTCCGGGCACGTGGCGCGCCAGTTCGTCGCTGTGGCTGACGTCGCGCGGCGATGACGCGCGCACGGCGAGCCACGCCTCGGGCGGTGCCCCGCCGCCGCCCATCGACCGCATCCGCCCCGCCGCGGTCTCGACGCTCGAGGCGCACGCGCTCACCACGACCTCGGTGCGCGTGAGCTGGAACGTCACCGGCGATGACAGCCTGTCCGGCAGCGCGGCGCGTGTGCTGTTGCGCCGCGCGCCCTTCCCGTTGGACGAGCAGACGTTCAACGCCGGCGGCTTCGTGCCGGTGCCGCCACCGGGCAGCGCCGGGACGGCCGGCACGGTCGACGTGGCGGGCCTGCCCGAGGGCTCCACCTGGTGGTTCGCCATGCGCGTCTTCGATGCCGCCGGAAATGCCAGCGCGGTGTCGAACCCCGATTCGGCGTCGCTGCCGGGGCAGGCGCCCGCGGCCATCACCGACCTGCGCGTGCTGGCCGTGACCGAGACCTCCGCCGTACTGACATGGACCGCCAGCGGGGACGACGGCAATGTCGGGCGCCCGCAGTCCTATCGCATCGCCGGCTCGACCACGGCGCTCGATGCGGCGGGCTTCGACTCGGCGCCGCTCCAGATCCGCCGCCCGGCGTTCAAGGACGCCGGCGCCGCCGAGACGCTGTTGGTCGCACGGCTGCTGCCCGCGCGGCGCTGGCGTTTCGCGGTACGCGCCATCGACCGCGCGCAGACGGCGGGCGCGATCTCCAATATCGCCGAGGCCTTGACGCCCGTCGGCGGGGCGCTCGTCGGACGCGCCGGCATCGCGCTCGCGCCGCGCCCGATGCCGGCCACGTCGCAGGTCACGGTCGACTGGCAGGGGGACGGCTCGGCAACCGTGAGCAACTGGTTGCTGGTGTTCGACCTCAACGGCCGTGAGCTGCGCCGCGTTTCGCTCGGCACCGAGCCGGGTGGTTCCTACCCGTGGGACGGCCGGGATGCGCACAGTCGCGCGCTCCCGGCCGGCCTGTACTTCCTGCGTCTCGTCAGCGGGACCCGGCACGCGGACTCGCGTGTCGTGTTCGTCCGTTGAACGCACCCGTGCGAGACTCGGCTAGACGTCGCCTTCCTTGCCACGCGCCGGGTTGGCCGGCGAGCTGCCGTCCCACGCCGTGCGATCGACGCCGACCGAGGACGTGAACGCGCTGGGCACGTCGTTGCTGCCGACGGCGCGGACGCGGTAGAACTCGGTGGAGCTGATGTTGACGAGCGGCAGCAGCAGGTCCGTCGAGTTGGCGTCCACGGTCGCGATCAGCGTGCCGGTGGCCGTCGACGTCGGGGACGAGTAGATCTCGTAGGAGGCGACGGTCGCCGAAGCGCTCGCATCCCAGACCAGCCAGTCACGACCGATGCTCGCATCCGTCGAGGAGTGGAGGTTCGAAGGGGGCTGCGGCGGCGACAGGTCGATCGGGCTCGTCGCCGAGCTCGTGCTTCCCGAGTTGCAGCCGATCAGCGACGTAGCCAAGGCGCCAAGTACCAGCGCGGCGAGAAGATGACGACGGAACATGTGAGTGGCCTCCAAGTGAACGAACGGATCCGGGGAAGCGGGCCTCCAAGCCAGGAGCCCGTGGATGCCGGTGTGGAACGGGCAAGAGTCTCTGCAACCCCGGTGCCAGAAGCCGGCGGGAGAGGGCACGACGCATGACTCACGCATTCGCAGCGACTAAGGGGGTTGGGTGGCACGCCCCGGAACGGGCGTCGCGCCATTCCGCGTGCGCGATGCAACCCGTCACCCGGGGTTGTATTGCGACCTGCGCGCGGCGGGCTGCCGGGACCCTGGGATTCGTGTGCGTACTCGTATCGGGCCTCCACTCCTCATCAGTATGGGCAGCATCCGCGGAGGGTGCGGCCGCGCGCACGCTGGCGCCGGCGCTGTTGGCCGGTCCGCTCGAGTGGCCGCTCGAAGGCACCTCCCGGCCGTTGCGCGGCGGCTTCGGCGAAGCGCGCTCCAATCACTTCCACGCCGGGCTCGATGTCTCGACGGGCGGGCACACGGGTGCGCGCGTGCTGGCGCCTGCCGCCGTCACACTCGAGCGCGTGCGCGCGTCGGGAGTGGGGTACGGTCGCGCGCTCTACTTGAAGACGCGGGACGACCGCACCATCGTGTTCGGGCATCTGGATGCATTCGAACCGGTGCTCGCGGCGTGGGTCGACTCCGTGCAGCGCGCCACCGGCCAGTACGAGCAGGACCTCTATCCGCCGGCGGGACGGTTCCGGTATGCCGAGGGAGCAGCGGTGGCTTGGAGTGGGGAGAGCGGCGCCGGGCCGCCGCACCTGCACGTCGAGGTGCGGCACGGGGACTGGTCGCTCAATCCGTTGCTTGCCGGGCTGGCGGTGCCGGACACGATCGCCCCGCGACTGGACCGGCTCGTGCTCGAACCCCTCGACGAGCACTCGTTCGTGGAACGCGGTGCGGCGCCGTACACGCTCGTGCTCGGGCGGCGGCCGGGCGAGCCCGACCCCACGCTGCTCGTCGAGGGGCGCGTGCGACTGACGCTGGTGGCGAGCGATGCCAGCAACGGCGCCAGCGGGCAGCCGGTGCGCATCGTCGGGGCGCGCTGGAACGGCGATTGGGTCGAGTGCCGCATGGACAGCGTGTCCTGGGCGGGCGAGATGTCGCAGACCACCTGGCTGCTCGACACCGGGCGGGTCACCGGCAGCGACGGCGTGATCCTCGATGCGCCCGCGGGTTTCCGGCCGCGCTTCCTCATGAGCAGCCGTCCGGACAGCCTCGCGATCGAGCTCGTGAAGGTCAGCGATGGCGCCGCCGCCAAACTGCTCGAGTTGTACGCCCGTGATGCCGCGGGCAACGCGAGCGTGCGACGGGTCTGGCTGCGCGGCCCGCAGTGGGACGAAATCGGCGCCGACACGACGCGCGTCGGCCGCAGCGCGGCACGAAAGCGCGCGGCACGAAAGTCCAAGCACGCGCGCGTCGCTGCGGTTGGGGCGCCGGCGAGCGAGCCGGTGTGGAGCTTCGCCTGCCTGCCCGACCAGCGCGTTCGCGTCAGCGTGACGTACGCACCGCAAGGACTGCGCGGGGTACGCATCGAGCGCGGCGGGCCGCAGGCGGAAACCTCGGGCGGGCTGCCGGCGACCTGGGATGGCAAGCGCTGGAGCGCGGTGCTGTACGTGAACGGCACGCCGGACCCCGACGGCTTCTGGATCAAGGGCAGGCTGCCGGACGGCAAAGCCTGGTGGCATCGCGGTGCGTACGCGCTGTGGCCATCGGGGACGGACATGGTCACGCGGGTCGAGGACTGGGCGTGGTTCGTGGTCGATCCGTCGCAGGGCTATGAGCCGGGCGTGGTCATGGTGCGCTCGCTGCCCATCACCGGCGTGCAGGGAGGAGGCCGCGGCATCCGTGCGACACTCGAAGTCCAGCCCGCCGAACTGCCGCTCAGGCAGCCGGTGCTCGTCACACTGAAGCTGCCCGCGGGCCTGCCGTCCGACCGCACCGGCCTGTGCCGCCGTGATGGCGAGCGCGATGGCTGGGAGTGGACTGACGCGCGCTACGACAGTTCGAGCCGCGCGTTTCGCGTGGAGTCCCTGCGCCTGGGTCAGTTCGCGCTCGTGCGTGACGAGCTGCCGCCGGAGGTCACGCTGTTGCCGGCGCACCGGCGTGTGGTGGCCACCGACTATCCGCAGTGGGCGTACACCATCCGGATCACCGACCGCACCAGCGGCATCGCCGGCCGCGCCTGCGTGCTCACGGTCGACGGCGAACGCGTGCCCACCGAGTGGGACTCCGAGAACCGTGTGTTGCGCTGGCGGCCGCGACTGGCGCCCGCGGCGGGCCGGCATCAAGTGCGGGTGGAGGCGGTGGACCGGGCCGGGAACCGCGCGGTCCGCAGCGGCTCGTTTGTGCTAGCTTCGCACTGAGTCGGCACCGCACTCCTCGCACCCCTCGCACCTATCGCACCTTTCGCACCTATCGCTCAAGCGCCCGCGCGCAGGATGCGCCCATGAAGCACTCGGACTTCGTCCACCTCCATAATCACAGCGACTATTCGCTCCTGGACGGCGCCAGTCCGATTCCCGCCATGGTCAAGAAGGCGGCGCGCATGGAGATGCCCGCGCTGGCGCTCACCGACCACGGCGCGATGTTCGGCGCCATCGAGTTCTACCAGGAGGCGCGCAAGGCGGGGATCAAGCCGATCGTGGGCATGGAGGCCTACGTCACGCGCGGCCGGCTCACCGACCGCGATCCCAAGGACACCGCGCATCACCTGGTGTTGCTGGCCCGCGACGAGCGCGGCTTCAGGAACCTCATGCGCCTGGCCAGCCTCGCCTACCTCGAGGGCTTCTACTACAAGCCGCGCGTCGACCACACCGTGCTGTCGCAGCATGCCGAGGGCTTGCTGGCGCTGTCGGCATGCCCCAAGGGCGAGATCGCCATGGACCTGCTGGCCGACCGCGACGACGATGCATTGCGCACCGCCGGCATGTACCGCGACATGTTCGGGGCGGACAATTACTTCCTCGAGATCCAGGACCACGGCATCGACATCGAGGAGAAGATCCGCGCCAAGGTCACGGACCTGGCCGGGCGCACCGGGATCCCGCTGGTGGCCACGAACGACTGCCACTATCTGGAACACGACCACGTCGAAGCGCAGGACGTGCTGATCTGCATCCAGACGGGCAAGAACGTCAGCGACGACAAGCGCATGAAGGCGGTCTCCGGGCTGCACTTCCGCTCTCCCGACGAGATGAAGAAGCTGTTCGCCGACACACCGCAGGCCATCCTGAACACGCTGGCGGTGGCCGAGCGCTGCAATCTCCAGATGGACTTCGGCAAGCCGCTGCTGCCCGAGTTCCCGCTGCCCCCCGGGGTCACCGACGCCGGCGAGTACTTCAGGCACCTGGCGTGGGAGGCGCTCGCCACGCGATTCCCGGGCGGTGGCGGTGAGGCCGTGCGCCAGCGCTTCCAGTACGAGCTCGACGTCATCTGCAAGATGGGCTTCGCGTCCTACTTCCTGATCGTGCGCGACTTCATCCATTTCGCGAAGTCGAACGGCATCGGCGTCGGTCCCGGCCGTGGCTCGGTCGCCGGTTCGCTGGTGGCCTTCGCGCTGCGCATCACCGAGGTCGACCCGTTCAAGCACCAGCTCATCTTCGAGCGGTTCCTGAACCCCGAACGCGTCACCATGCCCGATATCGACATCGACTTCGACGATCTGCGGCGTGGCGAGGTCATCCAGTACGTGAAGGACAAGTACGGCGAGAAGAACGTCACGCAGATCATCACGTTCGGCACCATGGGCGCCAAGGGCGTCATGCGCGACGTGGGCCGTGCACTCGGCCTGCCGGTGTCCGAGGTCGACCGGATCGCCAAACTCGTGCCGGACGGGCTCGGCGTCACGCTCGACAAGGCGCTCGAGCAGACGCCCGAACTCAAGGCGCTGCCCGAAAAGGGTCCGGTCTACGCCAAGCTGCTGCGCAGCGCGCGCGTGCTCGAGGGACTGGCGCGCCACAGTTCGGTGCATGCCGCCGGCGTGCTCATCACACCCGGGCCGCTCACCGACTATGTTCCGCTGTGCCGCCAGAAGGGCGATCTCATCACGACGCAGTGGGACATGAAGTCGGTCGAGAAGGCCGGACTGCTCAAGATGGACTTCCTGGGGCTGCGCACGCTGTCCGTGCTGCAGGAGTGCCTGGACCTGGTCCGGCTGCACCACGGCATCGCGCTCGACCTGCAGACGCTGCCGGAGCATGACGCGTTGGCGTTCAAACTCTTCCAGGACGCCGAGACGGTCGCCATCTTCCAGTTCGAGTCGACCGGCATGCGCGACTACCTCAAGCGCCTGAAGCCGACCGTGTTCGAGGACCTGACCGCGATGAACGCGCTCTACCGTCCGGGTCCGATGGAGAACATCCCGTACTTCATCGACTGCAAGCACGGCCGGCAGAAGGTCAAGTACGACCATGCAAAGCTCGAGCCGATCCTGGCCAGCACGTACGGCGTGTTCGTCTATCAGGAGCAGGTCATGGCCGCGGCGCACGAGCTCGCCGGCTTCTCCATGTCACAAGCCGATGAACTGCGGCGCGCCATGGGCAAGAAGAACGTCGAGGAGATGACGAAGAAGCGCGTTCAATTCATCGAGGGCTGCGGCAAGACCTCGAAGATCAACGCAAAAGTCGCCGAGAAGATCTTCACGACCATGGAGAAGTTCGCGGGCTATGGCTTCAACAAGTCGCACAGCGCGGCCTACGCCATGGTCGCCTACCAGTGTGCGTGGCTCAAGGGGCACTACCCGGCCGAATTCATGGCCGCCACGATGACGTCCGAGATGTCGGACAGCGCTCGCATCCTGACACTGGTCGACGAGTGCCGGCGGAAGGGCATCGAGCTGCTGGCGCCGAGCGTGAACCACTCCAACTGGAAGTTCACGATCGAGGACGGCCGTATTCGCATCGGCATGGGCGCGGTGCGGAACGTCGGGCAGGGTGCCGTCGATGTGCTCACCAGGACGCGCACCGCGGGCGGGCCCTTCAAGGACCTGTTCGATCTGGCGACGCGCGTTCCCGCGGGCGCGATCAACAAGCGCGTGCTCGAGAGCCTGGTGGCGGGCGGTGCCGCGGATGCGTTCGGGGCGCATCGCGCCAAGTTGTTCGCCGGTGCCGCCGTCGCGCTCGATCATGCGTCGGCGGTGCACCGCGACCAGGCGAGCGGCCAGAGTTCGCTGTTCGGGGACGACTCCGGCGGGCTCGGCGTGGCCATCGCTCCGCCGTTGCCCGACGTGCCGGTGTGGAGCAAGCGCGACGCGGGGGCCCGGGAGAAGGAAGTGCTCGGTTTCTACTTCAGCGAGCACCCGCTGGAACACATCCGCGCCGACATCGAGAAGGTCGCGACGCACGGCATCGGCAGCGTGCTCGAGCTGAGTGATGGCGCCGAGGTCCGCGTCGTGGGTCTGGTGGGCGAGATCAAGCAGCTCACGACCAAGGCCGGCAAGCTCATGGCCATGGTCGTGCTCGAGGACCTCACCGGACGCATCGAGTGCACGCTGTTCCCCGAGGCTTACGAGCAGGTGCGCAACACGCTGGCCACGGACACCGTGGTGGTGGCGTCCGGCCGTATCGAGGTGCGCGAGGAGCGCGGCACGAAACTGCTGCTGCAGGAGATCCGGCCGTGGGAGACGGCCCAGCTCCAGTACAAGCCCGTTCTGCATATCGAGGTGCGGGCCGAGGACCTCTCGGAGGCGAGCATCGCGGGCATGGACGAGGTACTGTCGGCCTACCCGGGTGACTCCGATGTCGTGTTGTATATCGTGAAACCGGACCACTCCCGCTTGGCCATGCGCTCGCGCCGTTTCAAGGTGCGCGAGGACGAGGGTCTGACCGCGGGGCTCAAGGCCCACGTGCCCAGCTGCCGGGTGCGATGGGGAAGGGGGGGCGCGTGACCGTCTGGCTGGACTTCGAGAAGCCCGTGCTGGAACTGGAACAGAAGATCTCCGAGCTGCGTGACCACGCCGAGGAACATGGCGTCGGAGCCGAACGCGAGATCGCCGAGCTCGAGAAGAAGGCCGAGACCATGCGGCGCGAGATCTACGCGCAGCTCACGCGCTATCAGCGCGTCCAGATCGCGCGGCACCCCAAGCGGCCCTACACGCTCGACTACATCCAGATGTGCTTCACGGGTTTCGACGAACTCCACGGCGACCGTCACTTCGCCGACGATCCCGCCATCGTCGCGGGTCTGGCGTACCTGGACGGACGCCCCGTCATGGTGATCGGCCAGCAGAAGGGCCGCGACACGAAAGAGAACCTCATGCGCCGGTTCGGGATGCCGAACCCCGAGGGCTATCGCAAGGCGCTGCGCCTGATGCAGCTCGCCGACCGCTTCCATGTTCCCGTCGTGACGCTGGTCGACACGCCGGGCGCCTACCCCGGCCTGGGTGCCGAGGAGCGCGGGCAGGCGGAGGCCATCGCGGTCAACCTGCGCGAGATGGCGACGTTCCAGGTGCCGATCGTGACCGTGGTCATCGGCGAAGGGGGTTCGGGCGGCGCACTGGCGATCGCGGTTGCCGATCGCGTGCTGATGTTCGAGCATTCGGTGTACTCGGTGATCTCGCCCGAGGGCTGCGCCTCGATCCTGTGGCGCGACGGCAAGCAGGGGGCCAAGGCGGCCGAGGCGCTGCGGCTCGCCGCTCCGGACCTGGAGCAACTCGGCATCGTCGATGGCGTGCTGCCGGAACCCGTCGGTGGGGCGCACCGCGATCCGGCCGCGGCCGCGGCCACGCTCAAGGCGGCGTTGATCGCGAACCTCGATGCGTTGTCCGGGGTATCCGGACCTGAACTCGTGCGCCAGCGCGCCGGGCGCTTCCGGAAGCTCGGGGTGTTCAGCGAGTCCGCCGGCTGAGGTTCGATCGGTCCCGCGGGGGAGCGTGCTCCGGCCGCGAGCCCGGAATGGCTGTGCTAGACTTCGTCGCGCCGTCGAATCCGCTGTCATGGAGGGCTCCGCCAGGTCCCTTGTCACGGTGTCGTATCACGGTGTCACAAAGGGTCGTGATGGCCGTTCCAACGCTCACCCGTCCCTGCCGATCATCCTCCGGTTCCTTACACCCGGCTGCACGAGGAGCATCATGGCGCTGAGTCCTGAACTGCTGGCCATCCTGGTCTGCCCCGCGTGCAAGGGCGACCTCGCCTACGACACCACCGCGAACACGCTCACCTGTCCCGCATGCCGACTCCGCTACCGAATAGTGGATGACATCCCGGTCATGCTCGTGGACGAAGCCGAGAAGCTCTGACGGTTCGGCGAGACCCCGTGCCCACGCCCCGTCCGACGCTCGCCGCGCGGACTGCCCTGCGGTTCGCCTTGCGGTGCGTCGTGCCCGCCTTGCTGCTGCTGCTGCCCATGGCCGCTCGCGCGCTGCCCGTGGGCGCGGCAGGGGTGCGGCTCGCGCCTCCCACGCCCGGTGCGGTGCGCTTCACGGTCACGGTCCCGGCCGCGCAGCTCACGCGCGTCGACCTGGAGCAGGGGGCCGACCGCCTGGACCTCGAGGGCTATGACGCCCATGGCGCACCCGGCCGGCCGGGCGTGCTGTCGCGCAGCGTGCTGGTGGCGGTCCCGCCGCTCGGCGAGGTCCGTATCTCGGCGGTCGCGAGCGACCTGCGCGTCCACGAGGGCGTGCTGCTCGCCGCCACCGCGGCGCTCGATCGCGACGGCCATATGCTGGCCACGGCGCGCGATCTCGCCGCGTATGGTGCCGAGGGCAGCGCCACGCCGGTCGCGGCGCGCCTGCTCGAAGTGACGTGGATGCGCAACCAGCGTGTCGCGCGCATCGAGCTGCTGCCGGTCGCTTACGAACCGGCGGCGCGCCGGCTCACCGTGGCCGGCCGCATCGACGTCGAGGTCGCGGTCACGAACATGGGCCCGCTCGCGCCCGCCGCCGAGCCGTTGGATGCGTTCGAGAACGTCTACAGCCTGTCGCTGCTCAACTATGAGCAGGGCAAGCTCTGGCGCCGGCCCAGCGCCGATGTGCTTGTGAAGGCGGCGGAACGCGCCGGACTGCCGCTCGGGGCGATTGCCACTCAGGCGGCCGCGATCGAGACCACGAGCGTGTTCGCCGGCCGCACGTGGATCAAGATCAGTATCCAGAAGCCCGGCTTCTATGCGGTCAACTACTCGCGCCTGCGCGTGCTGTCGTTGTTCGATCCGGTGAAGCCGGCGCCGCTCGACAGCTTGCGCATGTTCACCTGGCCCGGCCGCAGCGTGCTGCCGGAGGACAGCTATTGCGATTCGTGTGACTACCGCGAGGTGTCGCTCGGCATCGTGCGCGATGTCGGCCCGCCGCCGGACCCCAGCGGCCACCCCGAGATCGACGGCCCTCCGGACGGGTTGTTCGCGCACAACAACGACGCCATCTACTTCTTCGCGCAGGGCCCCGACGGCTGGGACAGCGACATGGATGAGTCGCGGCCCGACACGAGCTTCATCACGAACCAGTACGAGCGCAACAGCTTCTACTACCTGACCGTGGCGATCGCGGGCAAGCCCGTGAGCACGGCGCGCTACCCGGTGCCGCCGCAGCGCATCGGGTCGGATGCCACGAACTCGCGCGATGTGGCGCCGGGCGGCACCGAGACCGTGGTCACGACCGTGCCGGGCCGGCTGCACCTGGAACAGGACAACGAGTACTGGCCCGACGCCTCGGCGATCGGCAGCACGCTGGCGTGGGAGAAGTGGTTCTGGCGCAGCCTCTCGGCCGGCCAGAGTTTCGTGCATGCGCTCGATGTGCCGGACGCCGATGTCTCGCAGCCGGCGCGCTTCCGGCTGCGCCAGTGGGGGCTGTCGTTCAACTCGACCGGCGGCTGCAGCCTGCCCGACCACGAGCTCGACCTGTCGTTCAACTCGGTGACGTTCCCGCGCCGTCTGTGGAACGGCACCACGGCGTTCGACCAGGCGGGTCTCACGTACGACACGACCGGCGTGTTCCTGCGCACGGCCGGCAACTCGCTTGCGCTGTCGGTGCCGCTGGTCACGGGCTCCGGTTGCTCGGGCCGGGTCGACCGCAGCGGACTCGCATTCTACGAACTCTACTACGAGCGCAAGCTGATCCCGGTCAAGGATGCCATCGAGTTCCGGACGCGCCCGGGTGCGGGCCGGCTGCGCTACGATATCGGCCCGTTCGTCCAGCTGCCCTCCAGCTATGTGTTCGATGTCACCGACCCAACACGGCCGGTGCTGCTGACGGGCGGCATCTCGGCAGCAGGGCCGTCGGGATTCACACTGTCGATCAGCGACACCGGCACGGTCTCGCATCGCTACATCGTGGTGCCGGACTCCGTGATCCAGCGCGCCACTGCGCTGCTGCCCGCGACGTCGCTCGCCGATGCGGCGTTCGCGCGCGACGCGAACCTGCGCAACCTGCGCAGCCCGCAGAACGCCGCGGACTACCTCGTGATCCACTACGACGGCTTCGCCGAAGCCGCCGACTCGCTGGTGGCGTGGCGCAGGGAGCACTTGCCGCTGCTGAGCACGCCGGCGCCGCACGCGGTGCTCGCGGTACCGGTGACATTGATCTACGACCAGTTCTCGGGAGGGCGTACCGACCCCGGCGCGCTGCGGAACTTCCTGCGTGCGGCGTACGGCTGGTCCAAGCGCCCGTTGTACGTGACGTTCCTGGGCGACGCTTCGTTCGACTTCAAGGACATCTCGGGCCGTGCGGTGCCCGGACAGCCAGGATGCCTGCTGCCGACCTTCGAGAACAACTTCGACAGCCAGTTCTTCATCAGCCGCCAGTACGCCACCGATGACTGGATCGTGAACGTCGACGATCCGGTGCGCGTGCTGCCGGATTACCTCGCGGGGCGTATCCCGGCCGGTGATGCGGCGAGCGCGCTCGCGGTCGTGACCGGCAAGATCCTGGCTTACGAACGCTCGGCGCCGTTCGGGGAATACCGCAACGCCGCCATCCTGATGGCCGACGACGACCAGCAGGGCAACAGCTGCGACCGCATCGGCTGGGACCACTTACGCCAGACGACGGACCTGGACACGGCCCACACGCCCGGCCACATCGACCGTCAGTATGTCTACCTGCACACGTTCCCGAGCGGCGTCGGCGGCACCAAGCCGGCGGCGCGCACGCGGCTGCTCAAGGATCTCGACGGTGGTGCCAGCTTGTTCAACTACGTCGGCCACGGCAGCCCGTTCAAGATGAGCGACGAAGGCGTGTTCCTGGACAGCGACGCCGGGACGCTCTCGAACGGCCCGCGATTGTCGCTCCTGGTCGCGGCGTCGTGCGACGTCGGCAAGTTCAACGATCCGACCGTGCAGAGCCTGGGCGAGCGCATGTTCATGACACCGACCGGGGGCTCGATCGGCGTGATCTCGGCGACCGAGCTGGCGATATCGACCGACAACGCCCGCCTGAACGGTCTGGTGTACGACGGCCTGTTCAGGCGAGCGACCCTGATGATCGGCGGCATCCTGCTGCCGGGCGTGGGCCAATACCATGTGCCGATGTCGGCCGCGCTGCTCGCCGCCAAGTACGCCCCGTTCGGGCAGACGTCGAACAGCCGCAAGTTCCAGCTCATGGGAGACCCCGCGACGCGCCTGAATCTGCCCAAGTTGTGGACCGAGTTCACGCTGACCGATGAGAACGACCAGCCCATCACCCAGATCCAGCGTGGCCGCACCGTGCGATTCAGAGGTCAGGTCGTCGATCGTCCGGGTGGCACCGCGGTGGCGATGAACGGGGTGGCGAGCATGGACATCGGGGACTCCGCACCCACGAACACGACGCCGCTCGGGTGCGGCATCAATCCGCTGTCACCGGTCGCATTCGCGGGCTATCGCTTCAGCGCGGGCCCGATGTACCGCGGCGACGTCACCCTGCAGGCCGGCGTGTTCAGCGGCCGCTTCGTCGTGCCGCTCGACGCCACGGTCGGCGCCTATGGCCGCGTGCGCGCCTACCTCACCGGTGCCACGCCGAGCGAGTCGGCCACCGATGGCACCGGGGACCTGCGCGTCCAGGTCTCGCCCGGGACTCCGCCTGCCGGCGACACGCAGGGACCGCGCGTCTCCCTGTCGTTCGTCGGTGGTTCGACCAACGTGCGCCCCGATGCCACGCTGCAGATCGACCTGTTCGACGATAGCGGCATCATGACCACGGGCCATGCGCCGCAGAACTCCATCATCGTGACGCTCGATGGCAACACGACGTCGCGCATCGACGCCACGCCGTCGTTCCGCTACGCCGCGGACTCCTACCAGTCGGGCACCGCACGCTTCCAGTTGCCGGGTCTGGCTCCCGGTGTGCATTCCATCTCGGTCTCGGCGGCCGACAACCTGGCCACCGGCATCGATGCCGTCCAGCATCGTTCCAGCGCGACGCTCGAGTTCCAGGTGGTGGATACTCCGCCGCTGCGGGTGGTCCGAAGCTACCTGTTCCCGAATCCCGTTCGCTCGGGAGGGAAGGGGTCCGGTGGCGTGTTCGTGGTGGATGCCCCCGGCGACTCCATCAACACCTTGCTCCGGGTCTACACGGTGGCCGGTAAGCTGGTGCGGACATTGCGCCAGATGGGGGGTATCGGGCAGGTCCAGGTGGGCTGGGACGGGCTCGACGACGAAGGCGACCGGCTCGCCCAGGGCGCCTATCTTTACAAGGTTTACGTGAGCGTGCGGGATGCCGATGGTAACAGCAGCCCTCGCCAGAAGGCCACGGCCGAGGGGCGGTTCGTCGTCCTGAGTCCCTAGTCCCGCGGGCCGTGCTTGTCGGGGGCGGGGAAACTGGAACCTGCTGCGAAGATGCGGTGTAGTATCCCCGATCGAGTGCCTTGCCCGCGTGCTTCGGGTCACACCCTAGTGTTTCGGGTCACACCCTATAGGAGCCAAAAAAATGCGTTTGTCTACCACCATCGTCCTGGCTTGCGTGCTGGGTCTCACACTGAGCACGGCGGCCCACGCGCAGGGCACCGGACGTTCGCTCGACATCCAGCCGGGTGCTCGCCAGAACGGTCTGGGGGCGACCGGTGTCGCCATCGCCGATGACGCCACGGGCGTCACGTGGTGGAACCCGGCCGGTCTGGGCTTCGTCACCAAGTCCGCCGTCGACCTCACGTACGCGCAGCTGGTGCCGGGCCTCGCGAACGACGTCAACTATAACTACGTGACGTTCGTGAAGCCGACCGCGGGTTGGGGCGCTTTCGGCCTCGGTCTGGTCTTCCTGTCTTACGGTACGAGCGAGGGCACCGACCCGTTCGGCAACCCGACCGGCACGTTCACCTCGAACGAAGTGTCCCCGGCGCTCTACTACGGCACCAAGCTGCTGCCCGATTTCTCGGTCGGCGCGTCGCTCAAGTACATCCGCATCCAGCTCGCGCCGCAGGCGCAATCCGGTGTCGGCGCCACGTTCGGCCTCGATGTCGCCGCGCTCTACCGCATCCCGGCCGCGCGCTTGAACCTCGGTGTCAACGTGCAGAATCTGGGCCCCAGCGTGACGTTCATCAACGAGGACGAGCGCAGCCCGCTGTCGCGCAATATCAAGGCTGGACTCGCCTGGGAGGCCTACTCGGCCGAGGGCTTCAAGGTCCTGGTGGCGGGGGACTTCGACCAGTCGCTCGTGACCGATGCATTCTGGCAGCTGCATGGCGGGCTCGAATTGCGCTATACCGACCAGATCGCGGGCCGAGTGGGGTACTACCATGACCCGCTGGGCCAGTTGGAAGGGCTCACCTACGGTATCGGGCTCGGTTGGAAGGGCCTGGCGGTCGACTTCGGCAGCATTCCTCAGGCCAAGGGATCCGGACTCCCCAATGTCTCCAAGCTCACGCTGGGTTATCACTTCTGACACGCTCGTGAACGCGCGCCGTCTCGCCGTTCTCGCCGCACTCCTGATCTCACTCCCGGCCGCACCGGCACGCAGTGCCCGTGCGGCCGAAGCGCGTTCCGTGGGATCCAAGG
>JANMAX010000225.1:0-3908 GCA_031360075.1 bacterium
CCTCGCGCGACCTGCCGACCGCTGCTGCGATCAGGTCGTCATGGGCGCCCGACTCGAGCCACGGCCCGAGCGTGAGCACCGCGCTCACCGACAGCCGCCGGTCCGCCAGCATGTCGAACAGCACCGGGCGCTCGCGCGCGATGCGGGCGGCGCGGGCGAACGCGGACCCGGATCACAACAACTCGGTGCGGGGGCGAAAGTGCCGCGACGCGACGGCCGTGTGCGAATTGGGAACGTGTGCGAGGGTGGGTATCGGAACAGAGATCGGGGTGCGCTGGTGGCCGTCAAGCTGATTCGTCCAATGTCACGCGAGCGATCCGGACCCCGCCCGGGCCGGCAGAGGGCGCGTTGGTGGGAAGCTCCTGAGCGCTCGGGCGCCGTCGGGGTCAGATTCGGACGTCCGGCCCGCTTGCCGGACCCTTGCCGAAGTGCCAGAACCGTCATTGAGGACGGTCGCCAGCCTCGCGGCCGGAGTGGTGCGCCTGCCGCGCACACGCCCCGATCGCGCGCGGACGAGCTGGTTTCAGCGCGCCACTACCAGCGCTGACGTGCCGTGTAGGTGAGCACGACTTCCTTGCCCGCTGGCACCGGCACGGTGAAGCGGAACAGGTTCGCCTCGTCGCGCTTGAAGGGTTCCGACGACTTCACCATCTCGACGTCGCCGCCGGTGGGCTCGTCCACGACGATCACGGCGTCGACGCTCTTGCGATTGCGCAGCTTGATCTCGACCGAGTACTCGCGCTCGCGGTCGCTGACGCGCCGCTCGGAGACGTTCTTGCGCTCGGCCGCCAGGTCGAACGCGTAGCCCATGTCGAGCGTCAGCTTCTCGTCGATGGCCGTGTGCTTGACCATGGTCTCACCCGTGAGCTGCAGGTCCTTGTCGGCGTCCGGCGCATAGCAGCGCACGCGGCCGCCGGGCACGGGCGCACCGATGCCGTCCCTGGTTGAGTTCACCAACTCGAGCTGGGATTGCACGCCACTGGGATTGCCGCCGCGGTACACGTAACGCGGCTTCACCCCCACGCCCTTGGGCTCGATCAGCACCAGCGTCTGGCTCTCGCGGTCACGCAGCGTCACCGTGCCGGGCAGCGTGTAGAGGTGATAGTCCGCGAACGACTGTTCGGACGGGGCCTCTCCCGGCGCCCCATCGGCCGAGACCTTCATCATCATCGCCAGCTCGGGCCGCGGCATGCTCGGCGTGGTGCGGGCCAGGTCGCCGGCGATGAGCTTGACGCGCGCACCTTCGTAGCTGCGCCCGGTGGTGTTCTCGACTCGCACGACGGCCGACCACTGCGCGGTGTTCTCGCCGGTGCGCACGAGCGTGTGCTCGGCCGCCCACGACAATCCGCCGGTCAGGTACTGCAACTCGGCACTCCCTCCACCCTTCCTGCCGCCGTCCACCACGCCTTCGATCGCGGGGCGCAGGGACAGGCCGGCATCGGGGCGGGCTAGACGAACTTCCTGCATGGCCTCGCGCGACAGGCTCGTGATCGCGCCATCGTCGCTGCGCACCACCAGCCAGCCGCCATCGGCGGCGAGCAGCACGCCCTCGGTGACGCGCTCGTTCTTGCTCACGACACGAACACGCTGGCCGATCGAGCGTTCGAGCAGCCCATCGCCGCTGGCGACGTCCCAACGGTATGCGAGCCGCGTGAGCTTGCCCGAACTCGGCACCAGCCGGAGTGACGACGCATCGAGCCGGTTGGACACACCTTCGAAGCGCAGTGTGTCGCGCGTGCCGCGCAGCGTGACGTCGCGCGTCTCCTTCACCAGTCCCAGGTCCGAGGTATAGAGCGTGAGCGACGGGCCGGCGAATACCGGTGCGGCGAAGGCGGCGAGCGTGGCCGCGAACAACAGCGTGCGAGTGGTCATGTGGGTGGTTCCTCCGGGAAGGGGTCGCAGGATATACGCCCGGCGACCCGCGTGTATTCCCAAGCAGCCTAACCCGGTCCGCGGACAGACGAAAGACACCCTTGACCGTGTGGTGGCCGGGGCGTTCACTCAGGCGGAAGCCGTGCGCCGTGCCCGCGTTCCCCCTTCCGGAGGTCCGCCATGAAGTTCGACCCAGCCTCTCGTGTCCAGGATTACCTCGTCTTCGGCGAGTTCGGTGACGTCAATCCGAGCATCACGGACTCCTCGACATTCACGTTCATGGACCCACAGCGCATGGAAGAGGTGTTCGAGCACGAGATCGAGGGCTGCTTCCTGTATTCGCGGCACTTCAATCCCACGAACAAGCACCTCGCCGAAGCGCTGGCGCGCATGGAAGACGGCGAGTCGGCTCAGGTGATGGCGTCCGGCATGGGGGCGATCTCGACCACGCTCATGACGCTCGCCGGTGGAGGGGACGAGATCGTGTCCGGCCGCTCGATTTACGGCGGCACTTACGCGCTCCTGAAGAACCTGCTGCCGCGCTTCGGCGTCACCACCAAGTTCGTGGACCTGACACAGCTCGATGCGGTGCGAGCCGCCATCACGCCGCGAACGCGCGTGATCTATTGCGAATCGATCAGCAACCCGCTGCTCGAGGTCAGCGACCTGCCGGCGCTCGCCAAGCTCGCGCACGCGCACGGCGCGCAACTGGTGGTCGACAACACGTTCAGCCCGATGCTGCTGTCGCCGTTGCGTCACGGCGCCGACGTCGTGGTGCACAGCCTGACCAAGTACGTGAATGGCACCAGCGACTGCGTCGCCGGCGCGGTCATCTCGACGCACGACTTCATCGCGCGGCTCAACGACATCAACGACGGCCCGAGCATGCTGCTGGGCCCCGTGCTGGACTCGACGCGCGCCGCTTCGATCCTCAAGAACCTGCACAGCCTGCACATCCGCATGCGGCAGCACGGCGTGAATGCGCTGTTCCTGGCCCAGCATCTGGACGCCAAGGGGTTCCGGGTGCACTACCCCGGCCTCGCCGCGCACTCGCACCACGACTTGCTCGGCTCACTCATGAACCTGGGCTACGGCTGGGGCGGCATGATGACGCTGGATGCCGGCACGCACGAGCAGGGCAACCGGCTCATGGCGTACATGCAGCGCGACAAGGTCGGCTATCTGGCCGTGAGCCTCGGTTACTTCAAGACGCTGTTCAGCTCACCGGGCAGCAGCACCTCGTCCGAGATCCCCGAAGCCGAGCGCGCGGCCGCGGGGCTGTCGCCCGGGCTCATCCGCTTTTCAGTCGGGCTCGACGAGGACATCACGACGACGCTGCACCGCATCGAGCGCTGTCTGCATGAGGCAGGCGTGGTTCCGCGCGCGATGGCGGGCAGCAGCGGCTAACCGGGCAGCACTTCGTCCAGCGCCGCGATCAGCCGCGTCACCTCAGCGGGCGTGTTGTAGTGCGCCATGCTGACGCGCACGACGCCGTCGCGCTCGAGCAACCCGAGCGCTTCGATGGCGCGGTAGGCGTAGAAATGCCCGTACCGCACCGCCACCTGGCGCGCATCGAGCAGCGGCGGGAACTCGCTGGCCTTGCGACCTTCGACCGTGAACGCCACGGTCGGCACGCGGCGCGCGGGATCCGCCGACGGCTCACCCAGCACCCGGACTCCGCGGCGGCCGCCGAGGAATTCGAGCAACGGCTCGACCAGTGCGCTCTCGTGCTGTGCGATCGCGTCGAATGCGCGTGCGAGACGCGAGCGAACCGCGCCGGCAGCCGTGCCCGGTGCCGCCGCCGGCAGCCCGGCTTCCAACTCCAGCAGGTACTCCACGATGCCCGGCAAGGACGCCGCCAGTTCGTGCACCACCCCGCCGGGCTCGAGCTTGTAGGGCAGCTCGGACTCGGCGTGGAAGAAGTGATACTGCCCGCGCGCGCGTTCGAGGAGTTCGTGCCGCCCGTACATCATGCCGAGGTGCGGACCGTAGAGTTTGTACAAGGACACGCCGTAGAAATCGGCGCCGATGGCCTT
>JANMAX010000355.1:0-8214 GCA_031360075.1 bacterium
AAGGTGCTGGGCTGGGGCGGCTACTGGGGCTGGGACCCGGTCGAGAACGGCTCGCTCATCCCGTGGCTCGCGAACATCGCACTTCTGCACGGCTTGCTCGTCCAGCGCGTCACGGGATCGCTGCGCCGCACGAACTTCTTCCTGGCCGTCACCAGTTACGTGCTGGTGCTGTATGCGTCGTTCCTGACGCGCAGCGGTGTGCTCGCCGACTTCTCGGTGCACTCGTTCGCCGCAAACGACCAGTGGCACCTGCCGTTCGGACTCGGCGGCTTCCTGATCTCGTTCATCGTGCTGGCCGGTGTGGCCGGCTACGGGCTGCTGCTGTTCCGCCTGCGCGACATCCCCAGGGCGGCCGAGGCGCTCGGGTCGTTCTCGCGCGAGTCGTTCATGTGGCTCGGCCAGTTGGTGTTCATGCTGATGTGCGCGCTGGTCGCGGTCGGCATGAGCGCGCCGCTCATCACGCGGTTGTTCGGGCCGCCGAGCAACGTGCAGACGAGCTACTACAACCTGGTGAACGCGCCGCTGGCGATCGCCATGGGCGTCCTGCTCGGTATCGCGCCGCTGCTGCGCTGGCGCCAGCACGAGGCCGAGACGTTCCTGAAGGCGGCGATGCCGTCCGCCGTGTTCGGTGTCGTGGTCGCGGCCGTGGCGATCGTGCTCGGCGTGCGGCAGCCGATGCCGGCGCTCATCATGTTTGCCATGGGATTCGCGCTGGCTACGAATTTCGTGGTGACGTTGCGTGGCTTCAAGGCATCGTGGAAGCACGGTGCCGCCTACCTCGGCCACATGGGGGCCACCGTCATGATCATCGGTGTCATCGCTTCGAGCGGCTATGGGCTCTCCGAGCAACTCCAGTTGCCGCGCGGCGAATCGCGCAAGGCGCTCGGATTCGACATGAACTTCCAGGGCATGGAGAAGGACAAGGAGGGCAAGGAGCACGCCCTGATCGCAGTCGTCGGCGACGGCCGCACATTCACGGCCAACGCCAAGTTCTACTGGAGTGAGTACAACCAGGGCTACATGAAGAAGCCGCACATCGAGCGCTTCTGGACGCACGACGTCTACATCTCACCGCTCGAGATGGTGGGCGGGGCCGATGCGGGTGGCACATGGTTCAAGCCGGGCGAGACGAAGCAAGCCGGCAACGTGAAGTTCACGTTCGAGGGCTTCTTACCCGAGCCGGGTGACGGCAAGATGAAGCTCACCGCGAACATTGTCGCCGATATCGGCGGGCGGACGGTGCCATTGAAGCCGGTGCTCGAGATCACGATGGGCGACGGCAAGCGCACTTCGACGCCCGCGTACCTGCCGAGCGGCGGCACGCTCGCCATCGTGAGCGCGAATCCGCAGGACGGCAGTGTCATGCTCGCGCTGCCGGGCGAGGAGCGCGGCAAGGACAGCCAGACGCTGGCGGTCGAGGTCAGCACCAAGCCGTTCATCAACCTGGTCTGGCTGGGCGCGATCGTCATGCTCGCCAGCGCCTTCATGTCCATGTACCGACGCGTCCTGGACGTGAAGCGCGAACCGGTGACGCCCAAGGCGGCTTAGTCGAGAGAGCCCTGTCCGGCACGGTGTTCCGCGTTCATTGCCGCGGGTGCGCCGCCGAAGCCGGAGGGGGCTTTTTCGTTTGCCCAGCGCGGACCCAGAAACGCTTCGCGTCTCCGGGACCCCCGCTGTCTGGGCTCACGAAAATGCCCCCGGTCCCGCCTCGGCTCCGTTTACCCCCCAGAGTCCGCAGCGCCGTGCTCACGGTAGCCGGAGTTGGACTTGGTCGGCGCTCCCGGCGCTTGCGTTACTGCTCGTTTGTGCAGTAAGGTTTCCCCGGTGCCTACCGAGAGACATGTTCGAATCCCTCAACGACCCGGTCGATGTGCTGACGGCGTTCGTGCATGGTTCCATGCGCCCCATCCGGTTCCGTTGGCAGGGGCGTGTCATCCGCGTGCGCAAGGTCACGGGTCAGTGGGCCCGGCGCGAGGGACAGGCGCAGTTGCACTACTTCGCCGTGCAGGGGGCCAAGGACGACAGCTACGAGTTGTGCTTCGACGCGCGCGGCCCGTCGTGGGTACTGAGCCGCGCCTGGACCGGACCCGGATGAATCCCCGCCCGCGCACCAGCCCGCGCCGGCGCCGCGTGCCGGATTGCACGGCGGATGCGAGGCCGGAGGCAGCGCGCCCGTGATCATGCTCGTCGACATGGACGCGTTCTTCGCCTCGGTCGAACAGGCGCATCACCCGCACCTGCGCGGCAAGGCCATCATCGTGTGCGGCGACCCGAGCCGGCGCGGCGTGGTCACGGCGGCGTCCTACGAGGCGCGTCCGTTCGGCGTGCGCGCCGGCATGCCACTGGTCGAAGCCAAGCGCTTGTGTCCGCACGCCGAATACGTCGAGGGCAACCCGCGCAAGTACGTCGAGAAGTCGCTCGAACTGCTCGAGATGTTCCTCACCATCACGCCGGACGTCGAGCCGTTCAGTGTCGACGAGGCGTTTCTCGACCTGCGCAAGCTGCCGGGCCGCGGACAGACGCCCGAGTCGGCCATCGAGATCGCGAGTGACCTGCAGCAGCGTATCTCCGACGTCCACGGGCTCGGGGCTTCCATGGGGATCGGGCCCAATAAGCTGATCGCCAAGATGGCGAGCGGTGTGCACAAGCCACGTGGCATCACCGCGCTGTCCGAGGAGCAATTCCGGGGCGTGTTCTGGCCGCAAGACGTCCAGGCGCTGTGGGGAGTGGGGCCCAGGATGAGCGAGCACATGAAGGCGCTCGGCCTCGCCACCGTGGGGGCGCTCGCCAACGCCGACGTGAAGCTGCTGCGGCAGCGCTTCGGCGTGGTCGGTGAGCACCTGCGCGAGGCGGCTTGGGGGCACGACCAGTCGGCGGTCATCCCGTACCACGAGGGCGTCGACCCCAAATCGATGGGGCACGAGGTGACGCTGCCGGAAGACTGCCGTGAGCCCGAGTTTCTCGAGGGCACCCTGCTGCGGCTCGCCGACCAGGTCGCGCGCCGGTTGCGCAGTGACGGTTTCCGCGCGCGCACGGTCACGCTCAAGCTGCGCGATTTCCACTTCCGCACCATCACTCGCCAGCGTGCGCTGGCGGCGGCGGTCGACGACCACATCGGCATCTTCGAGGTGGCGCGAGCGCTCTGGCGCGAGCACTGGAAAGGCGAATCGCTGCGCCTGCTCGGCATCTCGATGTCGGCATTGGAACATGCCAACGAGCAGCAGTTGGAGTTGTTCGCCAAGGACGAGAAGTCGAAGGCGCTGCAGGAAGCACTCGACAAGGTGCGCGACAAGCTCGGCGAAGCGTCCGTGGTGCCGGCCGGCTCACTCGCGCACCGGCGCTCACTGGGGCATGTGCCGTTCAGCGGCGCCAAACAGGGTCGTGAGGCGAGGGAGGCGGCTGCCGGGCAGGCCACTGAGCGCGCGCCTGGGGGTTACGCCTCGGGCCCCGATCCGTCAGCGCCGGATCCCACGCAGTTGAAGCCGCGCGGACCGCGGGCCAAGCCATGACGATGCGGCCCCCAGCCGCGGACGAGACCGGGCGCGACGCGGGAGCCCCGGCGATCCACGTCGGCACGTCAGGCTACTCGTTCGCCGACTGGGTCGGGCCGTTCTACCCGCCGGGGACCGCGAGCAGCGAGTTCCTGCCTTACTACGCGCGGCAGTTCGGCTGTGTCGAGGTGAACTCGACCTACTATGGCATGCCCCAGGCGGCGGCCATGGAGCGCATGCAAGCGCGTACGCCCGATGGCTTCCGGTTCATCGTCAAACTGCACCAGTCGATGACGCACCACGGCGCTGATGACCCGGCACACTACCGGAAGTTCATGGCCGCGCTCGCGCCACTGCAGGCCGCCGGCAAGTACCACGGCCTGCTCGCGCAGTTTCCGTGGGCGTTCCGGCGCGACGACCGCAGCAAGGCGCATCTCGAGCGCTTGCGCGAGCACCTGAGCGGCGAGCCGCTCTGGGTCGAGTTCCGGCACGACTCGTGGATGCATCCGAAGCTCGCGGCATGGCTCAGCGACCGCGAGTTGGGCTACTGCTGCGTCGATGAACCCACGCTGCCGGGGCTGGTGCCACCGGTGACGCACGTCACCAATGGCGTCGGCTACGTGCGCTTCCATGGGCGCAACGCCGAGCATTGGTGGGGGAGCGGAGCGCGTACAGCGCTGCCGCACGCCGGCGCGCCGGCGCCCGAGCGTGCGGGTCCCGTGGCTGCTGCGAGCCTGGCCGAGTCCACGTTGTTCGGCGCGCCCGCCGCGGTGCCATCCCGCCCGGCTCCCGCCAGCCGCAGCATGCACGGCAGCCGCGAGCAGCTGCGCTACGACTACGACTACTCCGAGAGCGAGCTCATGCAGTGGGTGGCACGAATCAGCGCGCTCGCGCAACAGGCCAAGCAGAGCTACCTGTTCTTCAACAACTGCCATGCCGGGCAGGCGGCCCGCAATGCCAAGCTCATGGAGGAGTTGTTGCGAAGGCAGCACCTGCCGGTGTCGTGCAGGCCCTGAGCCGCGATTCGCACCTGCTGCTCGCGGCGACCCGCTGGCGTGTTCGCCTCTCTGCGGCTCATCGAGCGGACGCTCGAGTCGCGCAGCATGCCCGACCGGCCGCGGCTCAAGCGCGCGCTCGTGCGGGTCACGGCCGCGGTGGGAGCACGGCAGCGCCGGTCGGCGTTGACTCCCGGGCACACGCTGGTTAGCGTGCCACGGCCCGCCCCGCCACGGGGCCGCACGGGATGCCACATTCCGGATCGCACACGGAGGTGAGATGGATCAGGGACCCAAGTCCTACTGGGCCGAGTTCCTCGGCACGTTCGCACTGTGCTTCATCGGCCAGGGCAGCATCATCATGCAACAGGCCACCGGAACCAACAGCCTGCTGGTCATCGCGGTTGCGCATGGTCTGGCGCTGGGCACCATGATCTCCGCACTGGGCGTGTGGTCGGGCGGGCACTTCAACCCGGCTGTGACCATGGGTTTCGTCGTCGCGCGGCGCATGTCGCTGACCTCGGCCATCACCTACTGGGTGTCGCAGGTGCTGGGGGCCATCGCCGCGAGCTTCCTGCTGCGCTCGGTGATGCCCGGCGAGGCGGGCGAGATGGTCCATTATGGAGTGCCCATGCTGGCTTCGGGCGTGACCGTGACGCAGGGCCTGCTCATCGAGTTCGTGCTGACGTTCTTCCTGATCACTTCCGTGTGGGGCACCGCGGTCGATGAGCGCGGCCCCAAGATCGGCGGTTTCGGCATCGGTCTCACCGTGTGCATGGGCATCCTCCTCGGCGGCCCGCTGACCGGTGGCGCGATGAACCCGGCACGAGCGCTCGGTGCGGCCTGCGCATCGGGCGTGTGGACGAACCACTGGATCTACTGGGTGGCTCCCATGCTGGGTGGTGCCGCGGCAGCGCGCATCTACAAGAGCCTGCTGTCGTCCCGTTGACCGTCCCCGAGCCGCGTCCCGCTGCGTTCATCACCCGCCCTCCGGGGCGGGTGATGTTCCTGTGCATTCACAACTCGTCGCGCAGCCAGATGGCCGAGGGCTTCGCGCACGCGGCCGCACCGGCGAACGTCGAGGTGCTGAGCGCCGGGACCGAGCCCCGTGGCGTGCACCCGTGCGCGCTCGAGGTCATGCGCGAGGTCGGCATCGACCTGACCACGCAGACGTCGAAGCATCTCGATGCCGTGCCATGGCGTGAGTGCGATACCGTCGTGACGCTGTGCGGTGAGGCCGACGAAGCATGCCCCGCGCTGGCGGGTGACGTGCGCCGCGTGCACTGGCCGCTGCCGGATCCGAGCGCGGTGCCTGAGGCACGGCAACTCGAGACATTCCGTGAAGTGCGCGACGAGATCCGCTGGCGCGTCTCGAGCCTGTGGCCGCGGAGCAGGTAGGAACGCGAGCGCATCAAGCTAGCGTCACAGAACTCGCGCTGGAGGTCTCCGCTACCTCGTCAGCACCACGCGCTGCACCTGCGTGGCACTCCCGCGTTGCAGTTGTGCGAAATACACTCCCGGCTCGAGTGCGCCGGCCTCGACGAACGTGATCGTGTGCCGGCCCGCGCCGAGCGTACCCACGTCACGCCATGCACAGCGCCGGCCACGCACGTCGAAGAGTTCGAGCCGAGCCGGGGCGGCGTCCGGCAGGCTGAATGCCAACTGGAAGCGGCCGACAGCCGGGTTGGGGCGAGCGCCGAGCATCGCGAACCGCAGGGCCGCTGGCGGTGCGACGAATGTGGCAGGCGAGAAGTAGCTGGAATCGCCGTCGGCGACGCGCACCCGGTAAGCATAGTCGTGCTCCGGCAGCACGTCGTGGTCGGTGAAGAACGCCAGTCCGCGGATGTCGAAGTCGAGCGCTGAGACCGGCGCCCAGTCAGCGGGGGCTTCGCGCCGCTCCAGTACTGCTGGCTTGCCGATGGCCGTCGTCGAGCGCCATTGGAGTTGCACGCTATCGTGGGTGCGCCGCGAGTCGACGAGTGAGACGGCGGGCGGCCCGACGGCGAGCGCCCAAGCTTGAACAGGTTGGTGGCCAGGAGCGGAGGCGAACAGGGCTACGATCTGCTGACCCACCGGGTCGAACCCCACACGCTGGGTGACGGTCGGCGACTCACCTTCGAGCGGGACGGGCTGCCACGGGCCTGCGACCTCGGCGGTGCGGCTCCATACCTCGTTCCATGCGAAGGCAAAGAGCCGTTGGCTGAGCGGATCGAAGGCGATTGGGCCGAGCCAGGCGGCGCGGGGTGGAACTCCGCCCTCCGCATGGAACCAGGTCCACGACAACGGCCCCTCGAGCGGACTGGTCCAGACGCCGAGCCCCTGAGGCACCGCCGAGAGCCGGCCCGGCCGGGCGACCCCTCCGACCACGACCAGCCGATCCCGCACCGGGTCATAGAACGAGTAGTGGTCGCCGACGCCGTTGACGTGTGGCAGCGTCCCGAGTTGGCTCCACTCCGGCGACCGCCCGAGCGAGACCGCCCAGACGCCGTTCAGCGTTAGGCTCCCGGAGTGCGGGTAGAAGAACCAACCACCCGACACGATCAGCCGATTCCGGCGCGAGTCCAGGGCGATCCCGGCGCCGTTGTCGATGTCCCGGGCTTCGGCCGGCGCGGGCGGCCCGAGTTCCTTCCAATCCCATGGGCCGGTGGCGGGGGACACCCACACCTGTTTGCCCGTGCAGGCGAGCACCCGGTCGCCGAGCGAGTCATAGAGCACATGCTGCGGCGGGTTCGCGAAGACGTCGACGATTGGAAGCGCGCGTCCGCGAATCGCTTGCCAAGGTCTCGTGAGGCCGGGTGCGAAACTCCACATGGCGGAGTCCGCGGGCGACCACTGCCCTCCCATGACGAGGAATCGTTCGCGACGGGTGTCGTAAACGACGTCATGGCCCGAGCGGTTGCTGGGGGTGGGGATCGGGCGGGTGGGCAGGATCGCATCCCAGTGCACCGGAGCGGACAAATTCAGCGCGGACGTCTGGGGATAGCTGCCGCCGCCACATGCGAGGAGTCGATCCTCAATCGGGTCGTAGATGTCGACCGGATACGAGCGGCCGCGGAGAGTGTCCTCAGTGGTGATACGGGTCCACACGGGCGGGTCCGCGAGCGAGAGCGCCCAGAGGTCGTCTGGTTCGATTCCGCTGTCGGCGTTGATGCCGCCGTGAACCAGCATGCGCTGGCGGACGGGGTCGTGGATCGTCCCGAACGCTGATCGGGCTCCCGGAATCGACCCTGACACCGGGAGCTCCGACCACTGGATCGTGTCGCCGAGGCTCAGGGCCCAAAGGTCGTTCAAGTAGCCGCGAGCCCCATTGTCGTAGTGACCGCCGAACACGAGCATGCGTCTGGCGGAGGGGTCGTACATGGCGCCATGCCCTTCGCGGGCCCCCGGGGCTTCCTGACCGGCGGCGAGCGCGGTCCAGCGACCAGTCCGCAACGAGTACTCCCACGTTTCGGAGACGTACTTCCACCCGCCCGGGTCGCCGTCGGTGGCACCCGCGAACATGATCACGCGATCATGGGCAGGATCGAAGATCGTGGAATGACCATAGCGTGCCGCCGGAGGGAGCTCGTTCGCGGACAAGCGTTGCCAGGCTGGGGACCCCGAGAGCGCGAGCGCCCAGACCTGAAGGTCGGTGTGAGTGTCGCTGCCCCGCGGCTCGTTGCCGAAGACGAGCAAGCGGTCGCGGATCGGGTCGTACACAAGACTCGCGAGATAGAACTGCCGCGGGG
>JANMAX010000375.1:0-2370 GCA_031360075.1 bacterium
CAGCCGCTGAGCACCTCAAGTGACTTGGGGTTCAGCCCCGACGTGAAATCGGCGCCCTCCGGCACGTCGTCCGGGTTCTCGGTGGTGAACAGCGTCTCGTAGAGGCGCACTTCGGCCTCGATCGCATGGCGTGCCGACACCCAGTGGATGGTGGCTTTGACCTTGCGGCCATCGGGAGCGTTGCCGCTGCGCGTCTCCGGGTCATAGGTCGCACGCACTTCCGTGACTTCACCGCTCACGGGATCCTTGACGACCGAAGTGCAGCGCACCAGGTACGCACCGCGCAGCCGCACTTCGAGCCCCGGGCTCATGCGGAAGTACTTGGGCGGCGGCACTTCGCGGAAATCCTCACGCTCGATCCAGAGCTCGCGCGAGAACGGGACCTTGCGTGTTCCCGCCGCGGGGTCCTCCGGATTATTAGCCAGTTCGAAGTCCTCGACCTGCCCCTCGGGATAGTTCTCGATGACGACTTTGATGGGCTGCAGTACCGCCATGCGCCGGAGCGCGTGCCGATTGAGATCCTCGCGTACGCAATGCTCGAGCAGGGCGAGTTCGACACGATTCTCGCGGCGGGCGATGCCGATGCGGTCGGTGAAATCGCGCAGCGCGGCGGCCGGGTAACCGCGGCGGCGCATCGCACTGATCGTGGGCATGCGCGGGTCGTCCCAGCCGTTCACGAGACCGTCCTTGACCAGCTGCAGCAGCTTGCGTTTGCTCATCACGGTGTGCGTCAGGTTCAAACGTGCGAACTCGTACTGATGGGGCAGCGGGCGCGGCAGCGCCAGCGCTTCCAACAGCCAGTCGTAAAGCGGCCGGTGCGAAGCGAACTCGAGCGTGCACACACTGTGAGTGACCCCTTCGATGTAGTCCGACAAGCCGTGCGCGAAGTCGTACAGAGGATAGATGCACCAGCGGTTGCCCGTGTTGTGGTGCGCCGCATGCCGGATGCGGTACAGCACCGGATCGCGCAGCCAGACGTTCGGTGACGTCATCTCGATGCGAGCGCGCAGCGTACGAGCGCCGTCCGCGAACTCGCCGGCTTTCATGCGCGCGAACAGTTCGAGGCTCTCGCTCACACTGCGCCCGCGCCACTGGCTCTCGACACCCTGTTCGCCGGGGGCGCCGCGCATCCGGTCGATCTCCTCCGCGCTGTGGTCACAGACGTACGCCTTGCCCGCTTCGATCAGACGGACGGCGAAAGCGTATAGCGCATCGAAGTAGTCCGAGGCGCGGAACGCCTCGAGTTTCGCGGACGCGGCGTCGGAGCGGCGCATGCCCGCGAGGTGCCAGTCACGGCCATCCGCGACGGCGGTGGCCCCGGCGGGCTTGAGCCCGAGGTTCCCGTCCGCCCAGCCCCCGACCAGCCAGTGGACGTCGGCGAAGATGGATGCTTCGTACTCGATGTCCTCCTTGGCGGGATTCGTGTCGTCCATGCGCAGATTGCATTGCCCGCCGAACTGCTGCGCCAGGCCGAAGTTCAGGCACACTGCCTTGGCGTGGCCGATGTGCAGATAGCCATTCGGCTCGGGAGGGAACCGAGTCACGATCCGTTGGACCCGCCCCGCGGCAAGATCGGCCTTGACGATCTCGCGGATGAAATCCTCGCGTTCGGTGGCGGTCGGGATCGCGCTGTTGTCGGACATGGTCGGCGGCTCGTTGGCTGGGAATCGCCCGGTGACGCCGGGCCACGTGCGCTGGAGCGTACGAAATAACGTCATCGCCGTGTTTCTGTCCAGCGGGTCGCCCGGGAGTCCAGACGGCACCCCGATGGCGATGACAGCCGATGTGTGGACCCGCTGGTTCTGACCGGAACCGGCATCCGATGCCGACGTTCGAGTCACGACCCGAGGACGAGGTTTCCCCCGAGCGTGACGCGGGCTACCCTGTGCCCATGGACCGCACACCCCCGGCTGTCCCCACCTGGGCCGACCGGATAGCGCCGCTCATCGGGGACTCCCGAGCGACGGACGACCGGGCTCGCCAGCGCAGCCGCAGTGAGCTGTGGCGGCTCCTGCACGCGGCGTTGTTCGCTGCCCTGCGCGCGCAGGCGGGCCGCATCGCCCCGGTCAGCCAGGAGGACCTCGAGGACCTGGCATCTGGCAAGGCGTTAGAACTGCTGGAGCAGGCCGAAGGGAACCGTTGGGAGCCGGAAGCTCGGACCGGTCGCGAGGTGGCGGGGTACGTGTGGCGGGTGGCCCGCAACGCCCTGGTCGATCTGGCTCGCCGACGGGGGCGGGAAGCTCCGCCGCCGGGCGATGCCGAAGCATGGGATGTCGCGCTCGCGGAGCGCTCTGGAAGAGAGGCGGGTCCACTGGACATGACGCATGCGGAAGAGTTTGTCGGTGACCTTGCCGGGTGCCTGGGCGACCT
>JANMAX010000380.1:0-5779 GCA_031360075.1 bacterium
TGCCCTCTGGCGGTCAGGCCCGCGCCACGTGCATCCTGGTGGGAGCCCCCGGTGAGTACACGCTGGAGGTCATGAACGCGAACGGCTCGGTCGACACCTGCCGCCGCACGCTCACGGTTCATGACTGCAGCCCGCCGCGAATCGGGGCCGTCTGCCCGCTGTCGGCGCGGGCGTGGTCGCAATCGTGCGGCGATCGTCGCGCACTCGTGTCACGCGATGCGTTCGCCCAGGTCGCGGCGCGCGTCGACGAGCGCTCGTCCGTGTGGAGTTACGGCGGCACGTCCGCCGGGCTGTGCGATTTGCTGCGCCGCGATCGTCACGGCAACGACGCCGCGCTCGCCAGACGCCACTTTGCCGCGGTGCTCGCGAACCTGTCCGCCGCCGAGATCGGTGTGACCGCCGCCGACGGCCGCGCTGTGGGCCTCGACGAGCACATGTCGCTCGACGGCATCCGCGGCATGACCGCGGGCCGCACGCTCGCTGACTGGGTGTCCACCACGGAAGCGCGATTCTCGGTGCTTGCGAACGCTTCGTCACGCAGCCGCGGCGCGCGCGACGAGTACCGCCGCATCGCCCGCCAGGCACGTGCCATCGACCGTCCGAGCGCGGCCTGTGGCGTCAGCTTGAGTGCCATGCTCGACGACGATGACGAGGACCTGATGGCGGTTTCGCCCACCAACGCACTGGACGCGGGCGCGACGGTGAGCGGCACGACGCGCATCGATCCGCTCACGGGTGCGGCCCGGCTGCGCTGGACGTTGCAGCGCTCGGACGCGGTCGAGCTCGTGATCATGGACATCACTGGCCGCCGCATCCGCCGTCTGGCGAGCGGTGTGTACGCCGCCGGAACGCACGAGTTCACCTGGGACGGTCGCGACGATGACGGCCGCACGCAGCGCGCGGGCGCCTACTTCGTCGCCGGCCGGGTCGGCACGGAGCGGCTGAGCCAGCGGTTGTTCCTGCTGCGATAGGGGCGCGCACACGGGCCTCGGCCCGGCGGCCGCTCCTCGGGCAACCGGAGGGCGGCCGTTCGCATGGCGGCATGCGCCTTCCGGCCACGGGGGATCGCCGCGAGGACCGAACGAGCCCCGTGCAGAGTGCCATTGCGCCCGTTGCATCCTGAGAACGCCGCGACCCGGTTCGCTCCGGGTGACCGCCGCCGCCGCATTGCGGAACCGCAGCGCTGCACCTGCCGCGCACGAGAACCGGGGCATCCCACCCGCAGCCTTGACCACTCGTTGCCGAATCGCGGTCTGCTGCTGTGCCGGAACGCCCAGGCTCGGATTGGCCCGATTCTTCCACTTGTGAATAGCCGTCCTGATCGTGGGGAGAGGGACGGGTCGAGGATGGCGCAGGGCTGTCCGAGACCTGCAGTGCCGGCTGTGTGCGTCTCCCGCGTCGGCGCCCCGGAGAAAGAGAGAGCTCCGGGGGATGTGCCAGGTTGCACACGGTAAGCGGCGGCTCCGAGCCCCGCTCACCGGCCGGTCGCGCACCGGTCAAGCGGCCACCACGCGAGAGCGGAGGTGGCCGCAGCGTTTTCGGGGCCGACGTGCCGGAGCGGCGGCAACCCGGGCTGCTCGCGCGTCCTCAGTCGTGCTAGCGTCCCGGCATGACTCGTCACAGCGTCGAAGCGATCGTCAGCGCCCTCGAGCATGCCGGGGTGCGCTACCTGATCGTCGGCGGGCTGGCCGTGGTCGCGCATGGCCACCTGCGGTTCACGGCCGATGTCGACCTCGTGCTGGACCCTGAACCCGATAACCTGCGTCGTGCCGTCGTCGCACTGGAGTCGCACGGCTACGTGCCACGTGCTCCGGTCGCGTTCGCCGCATACCTCGATCCGGCTGAGCGCCAGCGCTGGGCGCACGACAAGGGCATGATCGTGTTCTCGGCCAGCAGCCCACAGCACGCGGCCACGGAGATCGACCTGTTCCTCGAACCGCCGTTCGACTTCGCCGCGGCGTGGCCGCGCGCGGTGTCGCAGGAACTCGAGCCGGGTGTGCATGCGCGGTTCATCTCACTGCCTGACTTGCGCGCGATGAAGCGCGCCGCCGATCGTCCGGTGGACCGGCTCGACCTCGAAGCACTGGCCAGGCTCCACCCGGAGGACGAGGCGTGACCGATCCGCGTGACGAGCGCGTCTGGGAGCAGGGCTGGGACGGCCACGCCGCAGCGCAGGCACGACGCACGGCCGCGCTCACCTGGGCGCAGAAACTGGACTGGTTGGAGCAAGCCCACGCCCGGGTGCTGCGGATGCAGACCCAGCCGGGTACCGTCCGGGAGGGACCGCAGGCACCCGGAACTCCTCCCGATGAGGCCGTTTGACCCCCGCCCCCTCGCGCCCGTAACCTGTTGTCTGAACGTTTGCAGCACCCGGCTGGGCGCGAGGCCTGCCGGCTCCCGGGACGCTCGCGTCCCCTGCGCTCCACGAGTCCGAAGCTCGTCGCGCCAACCCCAGAATGCCATTCTCATTCAAGCTTGAAGCACAGGACCCGGGCACGGCTGCGCGTGCCGGCCGCTTCACGACGTCCCATGGCGAAGTGCTGACTCCGGCGTTCATGCCGGTGGGCACCGTGGGCTCGGTGAAGGGCCTGACTCCCGACGACCTCACGGCCGCCGGGTGCGACATCCTGCTGTCCAACACCTACCATCTGATGCTCCGCCCCGGCGTCGATACGGTGGGGCGCATGGGCGGGCTGCACCGATTCATGGGCTGGAGGGGTTCGATCCTCACCGACTCGGGCGGCTTCCAGGTCATGAGCCTGTCGGACCTGAACAAGCTGACGGAAGAGGGTGTGGAGTTCCGCTCTCACCTGGACGGTTCCAGGCACATGATGACGCCCGAGCACGCCATCCGCGTGCAGGACGGGCTCGGCACCGACATCGCGATGTCGTTCGACCACCTCGTGCGGCTGCCGGCGCCGATCGAGGCGGTGCGCGAGGCTGTTTCGCGCACGGTGCGCTGGGCGCAGCGCGGGCTCGACGAACGCGCGCGGCTGCGCGACGAGGGCCGCGGTGCGATGGCGCTGTTCGGCATCAACCAGGGCGGTACCGATGCCGCCGAACGCGCGCGCTGTTTCGCCGGTCTGGCCCCGATGCCGTTCGATGGTTACGCGCTCGGCGGCTTGTGGGTGGGCGAGGGGCGCAAACTCGGGCTCGAGATGGTCGAGCGCGACTGCAGTGAGTTCCCGGCCGACAAGCCGCGCTATCTCATGGGAGTCGGCCACCCGATCGACGTCATCGAAGCCGTGGCGCGCGGCGTCGACATGATGGACTGCGTGCTGCCGACGCGGAACGCACGCCGCGGCACGGTGTTCATCAACGGCGGCCGGCTGGTGGTGCGTAACGCCGCCTACGCGCACGACGAGCGTCCGCTGGACCCCGAGTGCGACTGCTACACGTGCCGCAATTACTCGCGAGCCTACTTGCGCCACCTGTTCGTCGCCGGCGAGTTGCTGGCCATGCGGCTGGCCTCGGTGCACGCCGTGCATCACATGGTGGCGCTGGTGCGCCGCGCGCGCATCGCCATTCAAGCGGGCCGTTACACGACCTTCCGTTCGCAGTTCCTCGAGCTGTTCGCGAGCCGTGACACGCTCGCCCGGGCCGCGTCCTGACGGACGCGGCCTTCACCTCTCACCGAAAGGGATCAGCATGAGCTTGTTCGTGACGGATGCGTTTGCACAGGGCGCCGGGGCAGCCCCGGCGGACAGTTCGCCGATGGCGCAGTTCTTCGGGGGCGGCATGAGCTTCCCGATCATGATGGCGCTCATGTTCGGCATCTTGTACTTCATGGTCATCCGCCCGCAGAACGCCGACCGCAAGAAGCTGCAGCGGGCGATCGAAGCCCTGAAGAAGGGGGACAAGGTGCTCACCACGAGCGGCATGTTCGCCACCGTCGTCAGCATCGAAGCCGACCGTGCCATCCTGCGCATCAGCGACGAGACCAAGGTCGAGTTCGCCAAGAGCGCGATCGCCTCGGTCGTGAGCCCGGACGGTAAGTGATGTCGCTGCGTCCCGTCCGGATCTACGGCGACCCGGTGCTGCGCGAGAAAGCCAAGGCGATCCTGGCCTTTGACGCCTCGCTGCAGTCACTCGTGGCCGATCTGTACGACACCATGGCCGCGTACAACGGCGTGGGCCTGGCCGCTAACCAGGTGGGCGTGGCGCAGCGCGTGTTCGTTGTCGACGTGCCGCACGAAGACGGTACGCGTGACCGGTTCGCGGTCGTGAACCCGGTCTTGAGCGAGAAGAAGGGCAAGCAGAAGGACGACGAGGGTTGTCTGTCGATGCCGGGCATCACCGAGCCGGTCGACCGCTCCCTGGTGGTGCGCCTGCGTGGCTTCGACGAGCACGGCAAGCCCATCGACCGTGTGGCCGAGGGCTTCCTGGCACGCGCCATCCAGCACGAGACCGACCACCTGGATGGCGTGCTGTTCACCGACCGTCTGTCGCCGCTGAAGAAGCAGTTCCTGCGCCGCGACCTGGACGCGCTGGCCCGCGGTGAGCTGCCCGAGGGTTACCACCCCGGTGACGAGCGGGGGATGGTCTGAAGCCGCGCGTCGTGTTCATGGGCACACCCGACTTCTCGGTGCCGGCGTTGCGCGCGGTCTCGCAGCGTTGCGACATCGTGCGCGTGGTCACGCAGCCCGACCGGCCGCGCGGCCGCGGGCTCGAGACGGCTGAGTCGGCGGTCGCCCGGGTCGCGCACGAGCTGGGTCTGGCGGTCATGCGTCCGGCCGACATGAAGGCGCCGGAGGTCCGCGACGAACTCGCAGAACTCGGCGCGGACGTGTTCGCGGTCGTGGCGTTCGGCTCGATCCTCACGTCTGCCGTGCTGGCCCTGCCGCGTGCCGGTTGCGTGAACCTGCACGGTTCGCTGCTGCCCGACTACCGCGGTGCGTCGCCGGTGCAGCGCGCGCTGTGGGACGGCCGGTCCGAGACCGGCGTGTGCACGCTCTTCATGGACTCGGGCATCGATACGGGCGACGTCATCCAGTCGCTGCGTGAACCCATCCACGCCGACGACGATGCCGCGACGCTCGCGGCTCGCCTCGCGGCACTCGGCGGCCCGCTGCTGGCCGAGAGCGTGTTGCTCGCGGCAGCCGGGAACGCGTCGCGCACGCCGCAGGATCGCCACGCGGGCAGCTACGCCAAGAAGTTGCGCAAGGAGGACGGCGTCGTCGATTGGACGCTGCCGGCCGTCACGGTGTGGAACCACGCCCGTGCGGTGACACCGTGGCCCGGGGCGACCACCACGTTCAGGGGCAAGCGCATGCAGATCGTGCGCGCGCGGGTCGGCGAAGGCGGCGCTGCAGCGCCGCCGGGAACACTGTTGGGGAGTGATCAGGACGGACTTCGCGTGGCGTGCGCCGACGGCGTGCTGCTCGTGACGAGATTGAAACCGGAGGGGCGCGCGGAACTCGACGCCGCCGAATGGACGCGCGGAGCGCGCCCTCTGCCGGGTGACCGGTTCGAGACGACGGATCCCAGACCCAGCCATCAGCCTGGAAACACGAAGGAGCAGACCACGTGACCACCGAAAGACGATCCACCGGGAAGCCGGCGAGCCAGAGCTCCACGCGCAGCACGCCGCGCCCTCGTTCCGAGGCGCCGCGTTCGAGTGCCGCGCGCCCGCGCGAGGGCGGCTTCACGCCACGTCCGCGCCCCGAGGGCGGCAGCTCGTATCCTCGTCGCGACGCCCCGCCGCGTGCCGGTGGCTTCACGCCGCGCCCGCGCCCCGAGGGCGGCAGCTCGTATCCGCGTCGCGAAGGCCCGCCGCGCG
>JANMAX010000091.1:0-20464 GCA_031360075.1 bacterium
GAAGGAGTTTTCTTCACGGCAGGGCGATTTTCCTCTTTTCAGGCGTTTTCGGGGAGTTATCGCCTTTTTCACATCGACGTGACCTTTCTGGTCTTTCGACTGCTGCCTGATGGAGTGCGCGACCCCCGGTGGCCAGTCTCCGGCCTCGTCGTCACCACCCGCGGGGACGAGTTCAATGTGCATAACGAGTTGGTCCCGGACGGGAACGGTGGAGCCTATGTCGCTTGGACGAGTGGCAATCATAACGCGTCCGGTGGTGTCCGCGTGCTTCTCCAACGTGTGGACCGCGACGGGATTGTGCACGCGGGCTGGGTTCCCGGGGGGAGAGTGGCTGCCACATCAGAGCTGGCTTCGTATCAATGGTATCCGCGGCTTGTTGCAGAGGGCCCCGAACGTGTCGCGGTGATGCTGACTGAGGATTCCCGGGTGCATCGTGTGCAGGCGGTGACCGGGGAGGGTACGACCTACCCGGGATGGCTGGACTCCGGGCGCGTCATCGGAGGAGAGTTTGGGGCGCCCGATGAGTCCCGAGGAAGGCTCGTGGCATGCGGGGAGTCCACGTTGGTGGCCTGCTGGGATGAAGCGCCCCTGGGCGCTGGATCACAGTCCACCGTATTGAAGACGACGGTTGGTTGGTCCGGTCAGCTTCTCCCGGGTAATATTGCCGGTGGTGAGCAGCTGTGCCCCGGAACTGGATCACTCGTGCTTGAGGCCTTGGATGGAGGCCCCGGCGCGGACTTTTCTGTGGGCTGGATCGGGAGCGCAGGTGGACTTGGCCTCGGCCGTTTCAGTTCGGTCGATGGCGCCTTGGCGCTCGGAATCCATGTGCGCTTGCTCACGCACCGGGTGGAGCAGAGTAGAGTCACAATGGAGTGGTCTGGAGAATCTCCAGTAGGAACCTGCCTTCGCGGGTTGCGGTCCGTGGATCATGGCAGTTGGGCGCTCATCGATACGGCGCAGCGTGTGAGCGCGAGCGAGTATGTGTTGGTGGACCAGTGGCCTTCGGTCATGACCACGCTGGAGTACGCGCTCGGAGCAGTCGTCGAGGGTGGTGTGCAGGTGGTATCGGATACGCTGTG
The DNA here is from genome assembly GCA_031360075.1 of bacterium. Classification (GTDB taxonomy): domain Bacteria; phylum Eisenbacteria; class RBG-16-71-46; order RBG-16-71-46; family RBG-16-71-46; genus JAIOPA01. Next base: position 1,080 of record JANMAX010000091.1, read on the forward strand.
CATTTTGGCGTCGACGGCCACAGGCGCGCTTCGCGTCTCTGCACCGCCGGTTCAAGCCGGCACGTCGGTGTGGGCATATCTTTCGCTCCCGTCGCCAAGCGACAAGGTCGAGCTCCGTGCGCTCGATGTCTCAGGCCGATGTCTGCTAACGATGCGGATTGGACGACTGGATCGAGGAATGCATCTGGTTGAGCTGAAGCTTCCGCGCGCCCGCAGCGGGGTCGTCTTCCTGAGCGCGACAACCCAGCACGGTCGGGCGGCAGCCCGAGTCATCTTGCTCGAATGAGTGGGACATCAGTAGCTGCGCGATTTCGGGATCGCGCGCGGGCCGTGATCGGAAGTCCTCGACCACGGAGGAACGCAGTCGACATGTCCGGCCAGGTACATGCGAATTCAATCGGAACATGCGACTTTTGGGCCGTCCCTGTGAGCCCTCCGAAGCGTGCCGAGCCCCGGCCGTTCGTGTAGTATCCGAGCGTTTCAGCCTACCCAGCTCGAACGACGCCGCAGGCCGCTGGCCCTTGGCCGGCGCTGCGCTTACGCTTTGTGAGGCCACTCGATGTCCAGCACTCCCGACGTGTTCATCGTGGGCGCGGCACGCACGCCCATCGGCAAATTCCTCGGCGGCTACGCGACGCTCAGGGCATCCGACCTGGGTGCGGTCGCCATCCGTGAAGCCATGAAGCGCGCCGGGGTCGCGGGCGACCAGGTCGACGAGCTCATCATGGGGCACGTCGTCACGGGCGGGCAGGGGCAGGCGCCCGCACGACAGGCGCAGATCAAGGCCGGCATCAGCCCCATGGTCGGCGCCTACGCGGTGAACAAGGTGTGCGGTTCGGGCCTGAAGGCCGTCATGCTCGGCGCACAAGCCATCAAGGCCGGTGACGCGGACTGCATCGTGGCCGGCGGCCAGGAGAGCATGAGCACTGCGCCGCACTACCTGTTCAGCGGCCGGTTGGGCCAGCGCCTGGGTGACACCACGTTGCGCGACGGCGTCGTCCACGACGGCCTGTGGTGCTCGTTCAACGACTGCCACATGATCGAGCTGGCGCAGTACACGGCCGAGAAGGCCAAGCTGACGCGCGGCCGGCTCGACGAGTTCTCGGTCAACAGCCAGAAGAAGGCTGCGGCGGCTCAGGCCGCTGGCGCGTTCGATGCCGAGATGGCGAACGTCACGATCCCGCAGCGCAAGGGCGACCCGCTCGTCATCTCGAAGGACGAGTCGGTGCGCGGCGACACGACGCTGGAGGCGCTCGCGAAGCTCGGGCCGGTGACCAAGTCGAAGGACGGCATCATCACGGCCGGCAACGCGCCCGGCCTGAACGACGGCGGCGCCGCGCTGGTGCTCATGAGCGCCGCACGGTTGAAGGCCACCGGCGCCAAGCCGTTGGCGCGTATCACCGGCTACGCCACCGGCGGTGGCGAGCCGAAGGACCTGTTCTTCGCGCCCATTGACGCCGTGCAGAAGCTCATGAAGAAGCTGGGCGTTGGTATCGATCACTTCGACCTGTTCGAGGCCAACGAAGCGTTCGCTGCGCAGGCCGTGGCCGACGGCGATGCGCTGGGCTGGGACTGGGATCGCGTCAACGTCAACGGCGGCGCGGTCGCGTTGGGGCACCCCATCGGGGCTTCCGGTGCGCGCGTGCTGACCACGCTGCTGTACGCCATGCAGGCGCGTAACAAGAAGACCGGTCTGGCGACGTTGTGCCTGGGTGGCGGCAATGCCGTCGCGCTGTCCGTGGAGCGTGTGTGATGGCCGCGCCCGCGAGTGAGACGGTCGTGACGCTGAGTGCGCACGTCAAGAAGATCGCCGTGGTCGGCGGCGGCACGATGGGCAACGGCATCGCGCAGGTGTTCGCGACCAGCGGCTTCGACGTCGAGTTGATCGACGCCAAGCCGGAATACGTGGAGCGCGCGCTCGGCACCGTGGCCAGGAATCTTGACCGCGTCGCCAAGAAGCAGGCGTGGGACGACTCCAGGACGAAGAGCATCCTGGGCCGCATCCACGGCGGCACGTCGCTGGACGCCGCCAAGGACTGCCAGTTGGTGGTCGAGGCCGTCACCGAGAGCCTGGAGTTGAAGAAGCAGATCTTCACGACGCTCGATGCCGTGGCCCCGGCGAACACGGTCCTTGCCAGCAACACATCGAGCATCTCGATTACCGAGATCGCCGCGTTCACGAAGCGCCCCGCACAGGTGATCGGCATGCATTTCATGAACCCGGTGCCCGTGATGACGCTGGTCGAGATCATCCGAGGCATCGCCACCAGCGACACCACGTACGCGCTCACCGAGGAGCTGTCGAAGCGCTTGGGCAAGACGCCGGTCGAGGTGAATGACTACCCGGGCTTCGTGTCGAACCGCATTCTGATGCCTATGATCAACGAGGCCGTGTACACGCTCATGGAGGGCGTGGCCACCAAGGAAGCCATCGACACCGTGATGAAGCTGGGCATGAACCACCCGATGGGTCCGCTGCAACTGGCCGACCTCATCGGCCTGGACACCTGTCTGAGCATCATGAACGTGCTGCACGAAGGGCTGGGCGATTCCAAGTACCGTCCGTGCCCGCTGCTGCGCAAGATGGTCGCGGCCGGCTGGCTGGGTCGGAAGACCGGTCGCGGCTTCTACGAGTACCCGCAGGCCTGAGGCACGCACCACCGCTGTTCGAGCATCGCCGTGGCTTCACTGGTTGCACGCGCCGCACTGTACGCCCCCGCTCACGCGCGGGCCGGAGGCCCGAGAGGACCAAGAGGACCGCACATGTCCACGACCGCGATCGATCCCGCAGGCTTGTCGTTCGAACTGTCCGAGGAAGCGCAGAGCGTGCGCGAGATGGTGCGGGATTTTGCCGAGACCGAGATCCGGCCCATCGCCGCGAAGATCGACGAGACGCACGAGTTCCCGGCCGAGAACGTCAAGAAGATGGCCGAACTGGGCCTGCTCGGCATGTGCGTGCCCGAGCAGTGGGGCGGCGCGGGCATGAGCTATCTGGCCTACGTGGTCGCCATCGAGGAGTTGTCGCGCGTCTGTGCGAGTCATGGCGTGATCGCGTCGGTCAACAACTCGCTGGTGTGCTTCCCGCTCACGCAGTACGCCAACGACGAGCAGAAGAAGCGCTGGCTGACGCCGCTCGCCAAGGGTGAGCTGCTGGGGGCGTACTGTCTCACCGAACCCAACGCCGGCAGCAACGCCGCGAACCAGCAGACCACGGCGGTATTGGACGGCGATCATTGGGTGCTGAACGGCTCCAAGATCTTCATCACCAATGCCGGGCCCGCCGACGTGTTCATCACGTATGCGGCCACCGACAAGGCGCTGGGCCCCAAGGGCATCTCGGCGTTCATCGTGCCGGCGGACACGCCGGGCGTGCGCAAGGGCAAGAAGGAGCACAAGCTCGGCATCCATGCGTCGGACACGCGCGAGATCCACTACGAGAATGCGCGCATCCCCAAGGACCTCTTGCTGGGCGAGCTCAACAAGGGCTACGGCATCGCACTCGCCACGCTGGGCGGCGGCCGCATCGGCATCGCCGCGCAGGCGCTGGGAATCGCGCAGGCGTCGGTCGAGGCCGCGGTGCAGTACGCCAACGAGCGCGAGCAGTTCGACAAGAAGATCGGCGAGTTCGATGCCGTGCGCACCATGCTGGCCGATAGCGGGGTGGAGCTGGAGACTTCGCGCTTGCTGGTGTACCAGGCGGCGTGGCTGCGCGACATGGGGCGGCCGAACACGAAGGAAGCCTCGCTCGCCAAGTGGCACGCTTCGGAAGCGGCCACCAAGTGCGCGAACCTGGCCATCCAGGTGCACGGTGGCTACGGCTACATGAGCGAGTATCACGTCGAGCGCTACTGGCGTGATGCGCGGATCTGCGAGATCTACGAAGGCACGACCGAGGTGTAGAAGATGGTCGTCGCCGGGCAGGTGTTGAAGGAGAACGCGATCGGCTGAGCGTGCGCGATCGCGCGAGTTCCAGGTCATTCACGAAACGATTCCAGAAGACTCCCGGAGGAGCCTCCCGATGAAGCGTCCCGTGCGTCCCGCGGCATTGGTCATTCTCACCGCCTGTGCGCTGTATCCCGGCCTGACGTCCGTGTTCCAGGGTGCCTACCCGTTCGTCAACGGGCAGGAGTTCGCGCTCATGGGCCAGCAGGGCCCGCTGGCCGATCTCGCGCTGCAGTTCGGCTTGCCCATCTGGCTGCCGAGCCTGCTCAAGGTGGGCATCGGTGGCGCGTACCTGGCGGGCGTGCCCGGCCTGTGGGCCGGCGACTGGCGTGCGTGGCCGATCGTGCTGCTGGGCGCGCTCGGTTCGCTCCTGCTGGGACCCGGCCCGGGTGTCATGGGCATCATCGCGCTTGTCTGCCTGACCGTGTTCCGCGAGACCGCCGCGCACCAGCCGGCCTGATCCGCCGGCCCCAAGGAACCATGAACCTCGACCTGACCGAAGACCAGACCCTGATCCGCGACGCCGTGCGTGACCTGTGCCGGAGTGAATTCGCGTCGCAGGCCGCAAAATGGGACCGCGATGACGCCATCCCGCCGGCGGCCATCCAGAAGTTGGCCGAGATGGGCCTGTTCGGCATGAGCATCCCCGAGGAGTTCGGCGGTCTGGGTTACGACGCACGCACCGTGGTCACGGTCATCGAGGAGATCGCCCGTGTCTCGGCCGCACTGGCCATCATCATCGCGGTGCACAACTCGGTCGGTGCCTACCCGATCTACCGCTATGGCACCGACGAGCAGCAGAAGAAGTACCTGCCCAGACTCACCAGCACGCATGTCGGAGCGTTCTCGTTGAGCGAGCCGGGCTCGGGCAGTGACGCCGCGGCCCTTACCACCACGGCACGCCGGGACGGCGACCACTACGTGCTGAACGGCGAGAAGAACTGGGTCACGAACGGCCGTCACACCTGGACGTTCCTGGTCATGGCACGCACCGGTGAACCGGGCCCCAAGGGCATCAGCGCGTTCATCATCGAGAACAACCAGCAGGGCATGATCATCGGCAAGTCGGAAGACAAGATGGGCCTGCGCGGCTCGGACACCGTGACCCTGGCGTTCGATGGTGCGCGCGTGCCGGCGGCCCAACGGCTGGGCGGAGAAGGCGAAGGGTTCAAGATCGCGCTCTCCATGCTGGACTCGGGCCGCATCGGCGTCGCCGCCCAGGCACTGGGCGTGATGACGGCCGCGTTCCATGAGGCCGTGCGCTACGCGCAACAGCGCGAGGCGTTTGGCGGCCCGATCTCGAAGATCCAGGCCGTGCAGTTCAAGCTGGCCGAGATGGAGCGCCGCATCCAGGCCTCGCGCCTCTTGATCCGCAAGGCGGCATGGCTCAAGGATAGCGGGAAGGATTTCATCCGCGCCGCGAGCATGGCCAAGTTGTACACGACCGAAGCCGCCACGTGGGTGACCCATCAGGCCATCCAGGTTCACGGCGGCTACGGCTTCGTGAAGGAGTACGCGGTCGAGCGCTACTATCGCGACGTGCGCGTCATGGAGATCTACGAGGGCACCTCCGAGATCCAGCGCCTCGTGATCGCGCGCAGCATGCTCCGGGAGGGCGTCAAGCTCTGAGCGATGTGGCACCGCAGCACGATCCCGGCCCGCACACCGGGTGCCGCCTGACCGATCCTGAGACCACCCGCCGACTGTTCGCGGCCGCATCCGCGGCCACTTCTCCCGGAGACTGTTCATGAGCCTCGTGTTCCGCCACGCCATCGTCGTCGGCGCCAGTTCCGGCATCGGCGCCGAGATCGCGCGCCAGTTGGCCGCCGACGGCTGCAACGTCGCGCTGCTCGGGCGGCGCGAGGACGAACTGCAGAAAGTCGCCGACGCCATCCGGGCCACGGGCCGCGGAACGGCGATGGTTCGCAAGCATGACGTGACCGAGTACGACACCGTCCCGGCGCTGCTCGATCAGCTCACGAGCCAGTTGGGCGGGCTCGACCTGCTGGTGTACGCGGCCGGCATCATGCACACCCCCGGCGAGGGCGAGTACGACTTCGCGCGCGACCGTGCGCAGATCGAGGTGAACCTGCTGGGCGCGATGGCGTGGAGCACGCCGGTGGTGGCCATGTTCGAGGCCCGGCGCGCCGGCACGGTCATCGGCATCTCGAGCATCGCCGGCGAACGCGGACGGCGCACGTTCCCGGGCTACTCGACGTCCAAGGCCGCACTCACCACCTGGCTCGAGGCGCTGCGTAACCGGGTCGCGCGCTCGGGCGTGAACATCGTCACGGTGAAGCCCGGCTTCGTCGACACGCCCATGACGGCTGCCATCGAGCGCAAGCCCATGGTCATCCCGGCCAGCCAGGCGGCCGCGCTCATCCTGGGTGCGGCACGGCGCGGGAACAGCGCGAGCGTGTTCGTGCCCGGTCAGTGGTGGTTGGTGGCGATGATCCTGCGCCACATCCCGTCGTTCCTGTTCCGCCGAGTGAACATCTAGATGGCGCGCCCCATGACGATTCCCGTGCCGATGCGCGGCCCTTGGAAACGCGCGCGATGAGCCTGCGCACGACGGCGGCCTGGCGGGTTCTCGACGGCTTCGGCGGCTCGATGCGCGCACTGTCGCGCTCGGTGTGCCCGACCAGCGTCGAGGAGCTGGCGGCGGCGTTCGCCGCCGCGCGCGCCGAGCGCATGCAGGTGTCGTTCCGCGGCGCCGGCCGCAGCTATGGAGACGCCTCGCTCAACAGCGGGCAGCTCGCCATCGACGGCCGCGGCATGCGGCGCATCCTGAGCTTCGACAAGGCCACCGGCGTGATCGAGGCCGAGGGCGGCGCCAGCATCGCCGACGTTTGGCGCTACGCGCTGCCGCAGGGCTGGTGGCCAGCGGTGGTGCCGGGGACGATGCACCCGACGATGGGCGGGTGCGTCGCCATGAACATCCACGGCAAGAACTGCTTCAAAGCCGGTGCGTTCGGCGAGCACGTGCTCGAGCTCGACTTGCTCACAGCCGCCGGCGAGAAGCAGACGCTGTCGCGCACCAGTGAACCCGAACTGTTCCGCGCCGTGATCGGCGGGTTGGGCCTGCTGGGCGCGGTCACACGCGTCAAGCTGCAGATGAAGCATCTGGACTCCGGCCAGCTGCGCGTGCGACCGCTCGTCAGCAGGACGCTGACGGAGATGTTCGAGACGTTCGTCGAGCGCATCCCGACCTCGGATTATCTCGTGGGCTGGGTGGATTGCTTCGCGAGCGGCCCGGCGCTGGGGCGCGGGCTCGTGCACCAGGCTCATCTTCTGTCGGCTGCAGAGGACCCGAACGGCCAAGCCACGCTGGCGTTGTCCAGGCAGGACCTGCCGGCGAGCATCATGGGCATCCCCAAGTCGCTGTTGTGGATGCCGCTGTCGCTGTTCATGAACGACGCCGGCACGAAGTTCGTGAACCGGGTGAAGTACGCCATGCCGGAGTGGACCGACAAGGACGGCACCTATCGTGCCTCGCACGCGGGGTTCGCGTTCCTGCTGGACTACGTCCCGGACTGGCGGCTGTCGTACGGCCCCGGGGGCTTCATCCAGGTGCAATTGTTCGTGCCCGATGCCAATGCCCGCGAGGCGTTCGCCGAAGCGCTGAGGCTGTGCCAGCGCCGGGGCGTGATTTCGTACCTGGGCGTGTTCAAGCGCCACAAGGCGGACGACTTCCTGCTGTCGCACGGGCTCGACGGCTGGTCGCTGGCGCTCGACTTCAAGGTGCCGCGCGACGCGCAGCGGCTGTGGGACACGGCCGCCGACCTCACGAAACTCGTGCTCGACGCCGGCGGCACGTACTACCCCGCCAAGGACCAAGTGGTGGACGCCGAGTCGTTCGCCAAGGCGTTCGGCCCGCGCTACACGCGCTTCCGCGACCTGCGCCGCACCATGGACCCCGGTGCGCTGTTCGCGAACGACCAGGCGAGGCGGCTGGGGCTGGCGTAGCGCGAGTCCGCACCGGTGCTGTAGCCGACCCGTCAAACATCGACGGTGCGGCTGTGCTTCACCCGCGTGTTCAGCCTCAGACCGTGGGTGGCCCTGCCTTCGTGGACTTCGATTCCTTCCAGATGCGGTGCGCGAGCAGCAGCGCCATGGCGCCCACGAGTGATCCCACGATGCCCGTGTTCTGCCCCCACGGCACCCAGCCGGCGACGTGCGCCACGACGTTCGCCACCATGCCGCCCAGGAATCCGACGCCGATGGTGGTGGGCCAGCCGACCTTGTCCTTGCCGGGCAGGAGCAGTCGCGCGAACGCGCCGACCACCAGCGCTCCGGCGAGGTTCATGAGCAACCACCATCCGAACATCAGGCCGATCGCGGCGAGCAGCGTGTTCATGGTCAGCGCCTCCGGAACAGGTCGCCGAGCCCCTGGGCGAGGTCGTCGACCACACTGCGCAGGTCAGGCAGCCCGGACATGGGGCTGCCTCCTGAAGGGGTAAGCATTCGATGCTCGCAGTGTACTCTACTAGGGAGTGCGCGGGGTCTGGCACAGCTCCACCAGCACGCCGCCGAAGCTCTTGGGGTGCAGGAATGCCACCTGCGTGCCGTGCGCACCGGGGTGGGGGGTCTCGTCGATCAGGCGTGCGCCGGCGGCCCTGGCGGCCGCGAGCTGCGCCACGATGTCGCGCACCTCGAGACTGACGTGGTGCAGGCCGGGGCCGCGTGAGTCGAGGAACTTGGCCACGGTGTGCTCGGGCGACCGGGGTTCGAGCAGCTCGATCGTGACCGGGCCCAGGTGGATGAACACGACGCGCAGTCGGCCTTGATCGAGCAATTCCTCGCCGCCCTTGGTGCCGCCGAGCGCGTTCACGAACGTTTCGACCAGCGGGTCGGCTTCGCGCACGGCGATGGCGACGTGGGAGAGCGCGGTGATGCTCGAGCCTTCGCGGCCGGCGTTCGAGTCTTCGCGGCCGGCGTTCGAGCCTTCGCGGCCGGCGTTCGAGCCTTCGCGGCCGGCGTTCGAGCCTTCGCGGCCGGCGTTCGAGTCTTCGCGGCCGGCGTTCGAGTCTTCGCGGCCGGCATTCGAGCCTTCGCGGCCTCCGGCCGCGGGGGCGCTGTCGTGCTCAGGTGTTCTCTCGCTCACAGCTTTTCTCCCGGGCGGTGCACGCCGAAGACGGCGCGCATGGTGTCGCAGACTTCACCGAGCGTGGCTCTGGCGGTGAGTGCGGCGAGGATCGGCGGCACCAGGTTCGCGGTGCCGCGAGCGGCGGCGTCGAGCTTGAGCAGTGCGGCGTCACACGCCACACGGTCGCGGGAGGCCCGCCAGTCGGCGAGGAACTCGGAGCGCTCTGCTTCGACGCTCGGGTCATGCCTGAACGGTGGCGGCGGCACGGGTGCCTGGTCACTGTGCTTGTTGACGCCCACCACCACACGCGCGCCGCTCTCGACATCGCGCTGCCAGCGGTAGGCGGCTTCGTGGATCTGTTCCTGCACCCAGCCCTCGGCAATCGCGGGCAGCATGCCGCCGCGCGCGTCGATCTCGGCGATCAGCGCGCGCGCCTCTGATTCGAGTTGCGCGGTCATGGCTTCGACCCAGTAGGAGCCCGCGAGCGGGTCCACGGTGTCGGTGACGCCGCTCTCGTGCGCGATGACCTGCTGCGTGCGCAGCGCCAGCAGTGCGGACTCCTGCGACGGCAGCCCCAGCGCCTCGTCGAAGCTGTTTGTGTGCAGCGACTGCGTGCCGCCGAGCACGGCCGACAGTCCCTGGAGAGCCACGCGCACGACATTGTTGAGCGGCTGTTGCGCGGTGAGCATCGAGCCCGCGGTCTGGGTGTGGAAGCGCAGCTTGCGAGCTTCGGGATCGGTGATGCCGAAGCGCTCGTGCAGCAGTTCCGCCCACAGCTTGCGGGCGGCGCGGAACTTGGCGGCCTCCTCGAACAGGTGGTTGTGCGCATTGAAGAAGAACGACATGCGGCGCGCGATGGTCACCAGATCGAGTCCGCGCTCACGCGCCGCGCCGAGGTACGTGAGCCCGTCGGCGAGCGTGACCGCCAGTTCCTGCACGGCGGTGCACCCGGCCTCGCGCATGTGGTAGCCGGACACCGAGATGCTGTTCCACTGCGGCACGTGCTGCGCGGTGAACTCGAACAGGTCGGTGATCAGCCGGAGGGACGGCAGGGGCGGGTAGATGTACGTGCCGCGCGCGATGTACTCCTTCAGGACGTCGTTCTGCACTGTGCCGCCCAGCTTGTCGCGCGGCGTGCCGCGCGCATCCGCCACCGCCACGTAGAACGCCAGCAGCAGCGGTGCCGTGGCATTGATGGTCATGCTCGTGGTGACGCGATCCAAGGGCAGTTCGGCCAGCAGTTCCTCCATGTCGGCCAGGCACGAGATCGCCACTCCCACGCGCCCGACCTCGCCGCGCGCCAGCGAGTGATCGCTGTCGTAGCCCATCTGCGTGGGCAGGTCGAACGCCACTGACAACCCCGTCTGCCCCTGCGCCAGCAGGTACCGGAACCGCTCGTTCGTCTGCCGCGCCGACCCGAACCCCGCGTACTGCCGCATGGTCCACAGCCGCGAGCGATACATCCCCGGATGGATCCCACGAGTGTAGGGCGGCTCCCCCGCGGGCGGCGTGCGCCTGGGCAGGTCGCGCGGCAGGTCCGATGGGAAGTAAGAAACGTCCACCGGGAGTTCCGAGGGAGTGCGGCGCACGGGTCCGGGGGGGGGCGGGGGCTTCGTCACGGACTTCTTCTTCACGCCGCACCTCCAGCCGGCGGCCCGAGCCGAACGAGCACCTGGCCCGCCGACACCGCCGCGCGCTCCGCCACCAGCACTTCGGTCACGACGCCATCGTGCACCACCGCCAGTTCGTTCTGCATCTTCATCGCCTCGACCACCACCACGGCCTGCCCGGCCGTTACCGCGTCGCCGACTTTCACGCGCATCGCGACCACGACCCCCGGCATCGGCGCGTTCACGCTCTCGCCGCGCGTCTTCGCGCGCGCGCCGCCAGTCGCCTGCAACATCTTCTCGAGCGGGTGCTTCACTTCCACCGGGATCAGCGAGCCGCGCAGCTCGACTTCGAGCCCCGCGGATGTCGGCGAGACACGGACCACGTGCGAGCGACCGTCGATCAGCAGCGAGTACACCTCGCCGTCGGGCAGCCGCACGAAATCCGCCTCGATGCGCCGGCCATCGGTCTCGAGGATCAGGCGCTCGCCTTCGGTATGGAACGTGACTTCGGCCTCGCGGCCCTCGAGCGTGACCCACAGCTTCATCGGCCACCCCGCTCGTGCCCGGCCCATTTCCATGGGGAGCGCGTCGTCGTCTCGGCCGCGCCACCGACCTGCACGCGCAGGCGCTCCTCGCGCTCGTGGAGCGCGGCCGCGAGCAATGCGGCGTTCGCGGCTTCGGGGCCGGGCTTCAGGGCGCCGGGCCTCCAGTGGTCCTCCACGAAGCGCGTCGACAGGTTGCCGGCCGCGAACTCGGGGTGGAGTGCCAGCCAGGAATGGAACGCGATGTTGTGGTGCGGGCCTTCGAGCACGAACTCGTCCAGCGCGCGCACCATGCGGCGGCGCGCCTGCTCGCGGTCGGAGCCCCACACCACCAGCTTGGCGAGCAGCGAGTCGTAGAACACCGGGACGTCGTAGCCGCGGTAGATGCCCGAGTCGTTGCGCACGCCCGGGCCCTGCGGGAAGCGCACGCGCTCGATGCGGCCCACACTCGGCATGAAGTTCCTGGCCGGGTCCTCGGCGATGATGCGCGCTTCCATCGACCAGCCGCGCGGCTCGGGTGGCGTGTCTCCGAACGACAGCTCGTCACCCTCGGCCACACGCAGCTGTTCGGCCACCAAGTCCAGACCCGTGACCATCTCGGTCACCGGGTGCTCCACTTGCAGCCGGGTGTTTACTTCCAGGAAGTAGAACCGGCGTTGCTCATCGAGAATGAACTCGACCGTGCCGGCCGACCGATAGCCGACCTGCTTGGCCACGCGGCACGACGCCTCACCGAACGCCTTGCGCGTCGCGGCGTCGAACGCCGGGCTCGGGGTCTCTTCCAGGAGCTTCTGGTGGCGGCGCTGCACGGAACACTCGCGTTCGCCCAGGAACGCCACGCGCCCGGTGTGGTCGGCCAGGATCTGCGCTTCGATATGGCGCGGGCGCTCGATGTAGCGCTCCACGAACACGCGCTCGTCACCGAACGCAGCCCTGGCTTCGCCGCGCGTCAGGTCCCACGCGGCGTCCAGTTCGGCGTCGCTGCGCACCACGCGCATGCCCTTGCCGCCACCGCCCGAAGCCGCCTTCAGCATGAGCGGGTAGCCGATCTCGCGCGCGAACTGCTTCGCCGCGTCGCGCGTCTCGACCGGGCCCGGCGAGCCGGGCACCACCGGCACGCCCGCGGCCAATGCGGCCTTGCGTGCCATGAGTTTGTCGCCCAGCGCATCGATGGTCTCAGGTGCCGGCCCGATGAACACGATGCCGGCCGCAGCACACGCGCGAGCGAACGTGGCGTTCTCGGCGAAGAAGCCATAGCCCGGATGGATCGCATCGGCGCGCACGCGTTTGGCGGTCTCGATCACGCGCGCCATGTTCAGGTAGCTCTCGCTTGCTGGCCCGGCACCCACGGCGTAGGCCTCGTCGGCCATGAGCACATGCAGCGCGGTGCGGTCGGGCTCACTGAAGATGGCGATGCTGGTGCGCGCGGTTTCCCGGAGCGTGCGGATGATGCGCACCGCGATCTCGCCGCGGTTGGCGATGAGCACTCGGTTCAGGCGCGGCATGTGTGCTCCGTTCCGGCGCTGGCGTGGGTGGGTGTGCGCGCCACTTATCCCTCCAGCACCACGCACGCGACGCCCAAGCCGCCGTCGTGCGAGAGCGAGACATGCGATGTGGTCGCACCCATGGCGGTGAAGCGTTCGAGCGCGGCACCCGTGAGCCGCAACGTGGGCTTCCGCCCGCCGGGCTGCACCACTTCGATCTGTGTCCAGCCGACGCCGCCCGCGATGCCGGTGCCGAGCGCCTTGCTGGTGGCTTCCTTGGCCGCGAAACGCGCGGCCAGGTGCGGCATGGGGTCCTTGAAGCCGCGGCAGTAAGTGAGTTCATCGGGCGTGAACAACCGGCGCTCCATGCGTTCCCCGAAACGCTGCAACGACTCGGAGATACGCTCGACCTTGCAGACGTCGATACCGATGCCGCGAACGGGCACTGAAGCCTCCGGGGAGTCGCTGGGCGGATGCGGAAGAGCACGACTCTAGGGACGGCTCTCGGCGGTGGTCAAGCGTCTCCCGGGTCTCCGGATCCCGTTGGCGCGGGGCGTGTGCTCGGGCGCATGCCGCAGCCGCTGCCGAGGGGCGGTCGGCGCACCCTCCGCCGTGGGACCCGTCGCTGCGTCTCGCCCACCTCCGGCGTGCGCCGCCCGCCACGGTGGAGGTGGCAGGGAGTGCGCATCGCTCGCGCGGAGTTCTCCGCCATCCCGCCTACAGCCCGACTTCGAACCCCAGCCGCACGCTGCGGCCCTGCGATCGCAGTCGTGGGTCGTTCACGGGGATCCAGGCGCCGCGGCCGCTGTTGGCGCGCGGGTCCCAATAGGCGCCGCCGCTGCGGCCGGTCATGGTGCGGTAGCCGCCGTAGTCGTCGCGCGTGGAGTTGATCTCGGGGTTCGGGTAGCCGGGCACGCTCGCGGCCATCTCGGCGTAGTAGCCGAACAGGTTGTGCACGTCGAGCAGGACGCGCACGCCGTGCAGTGCGGGCGGCTCCAGGCGCAGCGAGAGGTCGGTGCGCAGGAGCCCGGGAAGTTGCAGCGAGTTCACGGATTTCAGGTTGGGCGCGGTGCCGGGCGGGCCGCCGCTGGCGGTGAGCGTGTCGTTGGTGGGCGTCCAGCGCGGGCCGCCCGAGGCCTGCGTGACCACGGCCAGCGTGAACACATGCGGCTCGCGCCACACCGCGTCGAACTCGAACACCGGGCCGCGGTCCCAGTCCAGCGGATGCTCGCCAATCGCAACGGGGCGGAACCCGGTGGGCGCGCCGTAGTACCAGCCATCGGTGCCCGAGATCGTGCCGTCAGCGGTGGTCTGCGTGTAGCGCAGCGAGAACTCGCCGGCCATGAAGCGGCGCAGCAGCGACTGTGCCGTGCGCGGCGGCGTGGCGCCCGCTCGCGCGCCGGCCAGGAGCGCGACCTCGAAGCCGGTGGCGTGGCCGTACTCCGAGTTGGCGTAGCGCGGCCGGTAGGTGCCCGAGAAATACGGATCGTTCGCGACCCCGAGCTGGCCGAACAGGTCGCGCTGGAACAGCGACATCTGCAGCGCCCAGCGCGCGTTGAACAGGTGCTTCAAGCCCATCTGCCAGGTGACCAGTTCGCTCGGCGCGAGTGCCGGGGTGCCGAGCGGACGGCGGCTGTAGATGAGCAGCCGGTCGTCGGCCAGGTAGTCGCGTGCCGGACTCTGGTGGATGCGCGCATAGCTCGCCGAGAACGCGTCACGCACGCTCAATGGCATGGCCAGTCCGACGCGCGGCGACAGCGTCCAGATCGCACCGCTGCCGCGCGCGTCCGGTAGCGGCTGGCCGGTCGTGGGTGAATTGCCGGCGCGGGCGCGGGCATCGCCGGCGCTGAACATCTGCACGCGCACGCCGGTGTTCCACACCAGGCCCTCGCGCTCGCCGCGGTGCTGCACGTAGCCCCAGGCTCCGGGCGCGCGCGTGCGGTAGGTGCGCAGCGTGTCGACGAACCGGATCGTGGGCAGCGCGCTGTCGAGCTCGTGGGAGTCGGCCCGGTCGTACAGCATGCCGGCGCCGGCTTCGAAGCGGCTCTTGTTCGACTGCTGCCAGGCGGCGGAGAGGCCGCCCTGGACGCGGTCCGAATGCGCGCGCCTGAAGTACGGCACTTCGCCGAGGACGGCGAGGAAGGGCGAGCGCTCGGGGTTGACGTCGCCGCCGAAGACCACCTTGCCGTAGCGGTTGAGCTCGCGTGGGTCGTCCAGCAGGCCCGGCGAGGTGAGCTCCGAGCCGTGCTGCCAGCTCGCGGCGACATGCCATTGCATGCGCTGCCCCAAACGCGAGGTCTGGAGTGTCGCGATCAGCCGGCGCGTCTCGGTCATGAGTTGATGATCCGCGGCGCGGTAGAAGACCGTGAAGCTGTCGAGGAATGTCGGACAGCCCTCGCACGGCGAGAACATCGCGTAGAGCAACAGGCTGTCGTTCCAGGCGTACATCGGGTCGTAAGGCTGCTCCACCGTGCGTGAGCCCAGGAGCTCGAACGACAACGCCTGCGGGTTCGCGACCGGCGCCAGCTTGGCCCAGGCACTCAGGTGGTTGTCATTGCGCCAGCCGAAGCGGCCCCCGAACAACTCGTCCCGCCCGCGCGACGGCCGCCCCGGCAGCTCCTGGTCATCGAGCCGCGCTTCGACCGCCCCCACGACCCCGAGCCCGCCCAGCCCGAGTGGCGTCGTGCCGCGCGCCCCGAGCCAGTCATAGGCGTTGCCGAGCCGGCCCGTCGACATCCAGCGCAGCGCGCCACTCGGACGCGCACCCGGATCCCACGTGCGCAGCGTGATCACGCCCGCGAGCGAGCCGGTGTACTCGGCATCGAGACCGCCGGCCAGCAAGTCGGCGCTCTGCACGGCCATCAACGGCACGTCGGGTGCGCGGTCGCGCAGTGGTTCGTTGAGCGTGAGCCCGTTCAACGTCCACTGCGTCTCGCCGGCACGACCGCCGCGCACGTGGATGTCCTCGCCCACCGCCACGACGCCGGGCTGCAGTGCGAGCACCTGAGCCAGGCTCGACACGGGCAGGTCGCGGATGGCCTCGGGCGACACCGTGTGCACCGAGGCACTCGAGCGCATGTCGTACACGCGTCCGGCATTCACCACGATGGCCGGGAACCGGCGGACGATGCGATTGCTATCGGGCAAGGCACCGGTCGCCGAATCCGCGAGCGCGGCGGCGAATAGTGCGGCCAGGATCGGGAACAGGGTGCGGCCCCTTTCTCTCGACGGGTGCCCGGTGCCGGTGCAGTCTTGTGCGGCGGGATGGCCGCGGTCAAGCCCGCTTTCACAGGAATCGACCGGCCGAAAGCCAGGGTGTGGACGTCAGGAACCTTCGAACCCGCTCGTTCGTCCATCACCTCAGGAAGGAGCGAACTTGGTCGACGCCGGCGAGCGCGAGCTCATCGCCGCCCTGCGCCACAAGGACATGGGCGCCCTGGAGCAGCTGTTCGTGCGCTTCGGGGAGCCCATGGCCACGCTGGCGCGGAGCATGTTGCGCGACCCGGCCGAGGCGCAGGATGTGGTGGAGGAAGCTCTGGTGCGCGCGCACGAGGCCGGTCCCGGATTCCGGGGCGAGCGCGGTGTGCGCACCTGGGTGCTCCGGATCACCGCGAACCTGTGCCGTGACCGGTTGCGAAGGCGGCGTTTCACCGCCGCGTCACTCGACGGTCCTGCGCCCGTCGAGGACGCGGCATTGCGCTTCGACCCGGTCGCCGACTGGGATCACGCCATCGATCAGCGCGTGCTCGCCGTGCAGCTCGCGGCTGCGATCGCGCGCTTGCCGGACGACCAGCGCGAAGCCGCGGTGCTCCGGCATCAGTTGGGTTTGTCGTACGGGGAGATGTGCAGCACGCTGAATGTCCCGCTGGGAACCGTGAAATCGCGTCTGGCTCGCGCGCTGGTGTCGCTGCGCGAGGCGATGCAGCAAGCAGTGAAGGAGTGGGGCGAGTGAGCGCCCTCGGCACCGCCGGAACGTCCGCCGCTCCCATCGCTTACACACGTCCGTCGCACACGGCTGGAGCAGCAAAGGAGATCAGCTCTTGAACCATCGTCCCGACGAACCGCCCGGCGAATCCGGTGACCCCGAAGCGCCGCGCTGGCTGCGGCTCGCCGCCACGCTGCGCGCCGAGCCGGACCCGGCGACGCTGGCGCACGTCCGCGCCCGGCTGGCGGCGCGTTCGAGCGAGCCGGCTTGGGTGCGCTGGCTCGCGCGTCCGGTGGCGCTCGCCGTGAGCGCGGGGCTGCTGGTGGTGAGCGCGGTCGCGGGCACGGCCCTGGTCACGACCGCGAACAGTGTCCCGACGGATGACGGTTCGATGCTGAGTGTGATGCTCGGCGATGACGGCAGCTACGGCCTGCCGGTCACGACTGGCGACACGGACGCCAGCGCCAGCGACAGCGGGGAGGTGCAGCGATGAGCCGCGCCGCGGTCATCCTCGCGGTGGTCTCCGCGCTCGGTCTGGGTGTGGCGCTCGGGTTCATGGGGGGCGTCATGTTCTCGCACCACATGATGCGGCGCGGACCCATGGAGTTCGGCCTGCACGGCCTGCACATGGGGCGCATGGGCCCGCCCGGGGCACGTGGCGTGCCGTCGCCACGCATGATCCTGCCGCACTTGAAGCGCCTGCTCGACTTGACGCCACAACAGTCGGATGCCATCCGCACCGAGATCGAACGTTCGCGCGGTGACTTCGCCGGAGTTCGCGACAGCCTGCACGCGCGCATCGAACGTCACCTCACGCCGGACCAGCGCGAACGCTGGCGCCGTGTGACGATGGAACATGGCCCTGGCGGCTTCGGACCGCCCCACCGCCGGGGAGAAACCGGAAGAGAAGGAGAGGACTCGTTATGACCGTACGACTCCGTCTGGCTCTGGCGGCACTGTGGCTCGCCGCTCCGGGTGCCGCGCTCGCGCAGCGCGCGCACGAATCGCCGTCCTCACCGCCGGCGGCTGCGCAGGTTGCACCTGCGCCCGCCCCGTCCGGTGACGATGCCTTCGTGTTCCCCGACGATGCCGTCGAGCACGACGGCATGGGGTTCGGCATGGGGTTCGATGCGCACGAGCTGCTCGCGTTCGGGTTCGGCGACGATTTCGACCTGGACACCGGCGATCTTGACGGTGGCGAGGACTTTATGGCGATGGCGGACGGTGACGATTTCGGTCCCGCAGCCGGTCCCCGAGCCGGTCCCGGCCTGCATGCGGCACCCGGTGCGCCGGGCGCCAACGGGCCGGGTGCCGGTCTGCACCCCGGGATGGGTGGCGGCATGGGAATGCCCGGCGGCGCCGGCATACACGGTGACATGGGCATGCGCCGCGGCAGCATGAGCGGCCGGCCGATGATGCACCGCCGCATGGCGTCGGGGATGCGGCACCGGATGGCGCAGCTGGAGCTGTCCGATGTCCAGCGCGACCAACTGCGCGCCCTGCATGAGGCGAACGCCCGCAAGGGTGTGCAGCGCCGCGCGGACATGCAGCTGGCGCGGATGGACCTGCACAAACTGATGCGCGCCGACAAACCCGAACTGGGCGCGATCAACGCGCAGATCGACAAGCTCGCCAGGCTGCGCGCGGATGGCATGAAGTCGGCCGTCGAGACGCGGCTCCAGGCACGCGCAGTGCTGACGCCCGAACAGCTGAAGTCGCTACGCAGTCGCACACGCCCGATGATGATGCAGCACGACATGATGGACGGATCGGAGCCGCCCAAGCACTGAAGCCGGGCCCGTTCCCACGTCACACCGGCGATCCCGTCACCACTCGGATCCAAGGGTGAGCCGTCCGGCGCGGCGGCCGGTCCGCAGCGGCCGCCGCAGCGTTTGCCGGAGCGCATGACCCGCGCGTGCCGTGCCGGTCGTTCGTGTTGCAACGAAGAGTGCGCGCTCGTGGCGGATGCGGACTGCGCGCGCGTCCGGGTGTCCGGTTTGAGCGCGGCTCGACGGTCGCGCCGCGCTCGGGGCAACACCGTGCGAGTCGCTTCGTACGCGCGTGCGAAGTGCGGTGCAAGGCCGTGCGCGTCGTTGGACGGGCCGCTGCGCGTTCGAAGCGCATGGCGGGGCGTTGCGGAAATCCGCGTGCGATGACGTTGCGTGATCATGACGCACGCTGGCACGCACCCCTCGCGCTGGGGCATCCCCCGCACACGCACGTCAACTCGCAATGCCGGCGCGGGCGCTTAGGCCCGACGGGCAGGACTGGCGCGCTTCTTCCTGTGACCCATGCGCCCTGATCATGGGGAGCGGGGCGGACGGTGAGGCGCGATCGCGCCGGCCGTGCTGGGATGGGCGGGTCACCCCCATATGGTGACCCGCCGGTGTCGGAGGTGTTCCATGCGCCGTTTCCTGACGGCCGTACTGGCGATCGTCTCGATCGCCTCACTCGCTCCGGAGGCGGCGGGTCAGTGCAGCATCACTCACACGGCCGTGACGGGAGCGTGGCAGCTCTGTGCGGTGGGCGGCAGCGAGTGGCAGTGGAGCGGCCCCGGTGGCTTCAGCGCCGCGACGTCATGCGTGACCGTGACCGGCCCGGGCACGTACACACTGCGCATCTGGGACGGCATGAACGGCCTGTGGGGCCTGCCGTGCAGTTGGTCGTTCGCGAGCGCGCCAGCCGGTCCGGCGTGCAGCATCGCGGGTGACGACAGTGTGTGCGCGGGTGAGACCACGATGTGGTGCGGCCCCGATGGCGCCGCGGGATACTCGTGGACCTTGCCCTCTGGCGGTC
>JANMAX010000241.1:0-8115 GCA_031360075.1 bacterium
GGCCGCGGCCGGCGGCGAGCCGAGGCCCGGCGCCGGGCTCCATGGTTCATTTGTAGTGCTTGCCGCGTGTCTGCCAAGCCGTCACGGTAAGGTCAAGATCAAGAATGACGAGGAGTGCGTCTGAACGCCGAACAAACGTGACTGCGTGGAGGGGCGAACGATGGACCGCAGGCGATTCCTGGACCTGTTGATCCGGCTTTCGGGCACCGCCATCGGTGGCTTCATCCTGTTCCCCGTCGCACGCTACCTCATCCCCCCGCCCTCGCCCGAAGCCGCGACGCGCCGGGTGGTGGCCGCGCGCAAGGACGAGTTGAAGCCCGGTTCGTTCAAGATCTTCCCGTTCGGCGGCCAGCCCGGCCTGCTCATCCGCAACGCCGACGGCACCTACCGCGCGCTCTCGGCCGTGTGCACGCACCTGGGCTGCACCGTGCAGTTCCGGGCGGCCGACAAGAGCATCCTGTGCGCGTGCCACAACGGCATCTACGACCTGGAGGGCCGCAACATCTCGGGTCCGCCGCCGCGCCCGCTCGAGGTGTACGCCGTGCATGAGATCGAAGACGAGATCGTCGTCGAGAAAGCGCAGGCGTCGTGAGCTCCCGGCTGGGGCGGTGGCTGCACGACCGCCTCGGGCTCGACACGTTCCAACAACTGGCCGAGCACAAGACCGTCCCGGTCCACCGCCACACGTTCTGGTACTACTGGGGCGGCATGACGCTGTTCCTGTTCGGGATCCAGGTCTGCACCGGCATCCTGCTGCTGCTCTACTACCGCGCCAGCGCCGACGAAGCCTACGAGAGCGTGCGCTTCCTGATGACCGAGGTGTCGTTCGGCTGGCTCATCCGCTCCATCCACTCGTGGAGCGCGAACCTCATGGTCGGCGCGGCCATGGTGCACATGTTCAGCGTGTTCCTGCTCAAGGCCTACCGCGGCCCGCGCGAGATGACCTGGCTGTCGGGCATGGTGCTGCTCGGGCTGACGTTCGCGTTCGGCTTCAGTGGCTACCTCCTGCCGTGGAACCAGCTGGCGTTCTTCGCCACCAAGGTGGGCACGGACATCACCGGCGCCGTCCCGTTCGTCGGGCACTTCCTCGTGCGCTTCCTGCGCGGCGGCGACCAGATCACCGGCGGGACGCTCACGCGCTTCTTCGGCTTCCACGTCGCCGTGCTGCCTGCCATAGCGACGCTGCTCGTGGGGCTCCACGTCTACCTGGTGCAGCGCCACGGCATGAGCGTGCCACCCTCCGTGGAGCGCGCACCGGGACCCAAGCGCAGCATGAAGTTCCTGCCCGACTTCCTGCTCCGCGACGTGGTCGGCTGGCTCGCGGCGCTCGGCGTGCTGGCGTTGCTCGCCGCGCTGTTCCCGTGGGAGCTCGGCGTGAAGGCCGACCCCTACGCGCCCGCGCCCGCGGGCATCAAGCCCGAGTGGTATTTCGGCTGGATGTTCCAGACGTTACGGGTGCTGCCGGCGCACATCCTCGGGATCGAGGGGGAGATCGTGGGCATCCTCGGCATCGGTGTCGCAGCCGCCATATGGGTGGCCGCACCGTTCCTCGACGACCCGAAGGGCGAGGGCGTGCGGGCAAGGATGTGGTCCGCCCTGGGGGTCATCGCGATCGTGTACGTCATCGTGTTCACACTGCTCGTGTACCAGCCGGTGAAGCCATGAACACGGCCCGTACGCTCCTGAGCGCACTGCTGGCGATCACCGCCTGTGGCGGCGTGCTGGCGGTCACGCCGGCACATGCGCTGCCGCCCGCGCCGGCGACGATGAACACCTGCCTCGACTGCCACCGGAAGGAGAAGGAACGCCGGCTCGTGGAGCCGACGCTCGACTTCGCCAACGACATCCACGCCCAGCGCGGGCTGGGATGCGTGGCGTGCCACGGCGGTGTCGCGAGCGATCCCGACATCAGCGCCATGGACCCCGACCAGGGTTACATCGGCAAGCCCACGCGCAGCGAGATCGCCGAACTGTGCGCCAAGTGCCACGCGAACGCCGACTTCATGAAGCGCTACAACCCCAAGCCTTACATCTTCTCGCTCGCGGAGTTCCGCACCAGCGTGCACTGCAAGAAAATCGCCGAGGGCGACTTGAAGGTCGCCACGTGCACGAACTGCCATGGCGTGCACGGCATCCGCTCGCACCGCGACCCAGCCTCGCCCGTGTACCACAAGAACGTGCCCAAGACGTGCGCCGGCTGCCACAACCCCACGTACATGGCGGGCCGGACCGTGCCCACGAACCAGTACGAGCTCTACAAGACCAGCGTGCACGGCATCGCGCTGCTGGAGAAGGGCGACCTGTCGTCACCCGCATGCAACGACTGCCACGGCAACCATGGGGCGGTGCCGCCGAACACGCGCGACATCTCGCGGGTGTGCGCCAACTGCCACGGTCGCGAGGGCGAACTGTTCGCGGGCACGAAGGTGGCCGAGACACTGGAACTGGAAGGCAAGCGCGGCTGCGTGACCTGCCACGGCAACCATGGCGTGCAGCGCCCCACGGACGCGATGATCGGCCTGACCGACGGCGGCGTGTGCGGCCAGTGCCACGAACCCAACTCTGCGGGCGCCATCGCGGCGGCCCGGATCGTGCCCGAGTTCCACGCCATGAAGCGGCGCGTGGCTGAAGCAGACTCGCTACTCCTGCGGGCGGAGCGCCTCGGTATGCCAACGGCTACCGGCCGGGAACTGCTCAAACAGGCTGGGGATCAGGTCCTCAACACGCGCGTGACCATCCACAGCTTCGATTCCAAGCTCATCCAGACGGCCATCGCGGAAGGCACGGCGTATGCAGATAAAGCCGTGGTGGCGGGTGGCAAAGCGCTCAAGGACTGGCGCGACCGCCGGGTCGGGATGGCCATGACGCTGGGGGTGATCGTTTTCATGATCGGCCTCCTGCTGCTCAAGATCCGCCAGGGCGGTCCGGCGCAGGAGTCCGGAGAGCCCGGGGCATCGATTCACTAGGCAGGCCACGGCTGGCATCACCTCACTCGAGGAAAGGAACGGTCATGAACGTGAACCATACGACGAGAACACTGGGAGTCGCGCTCCTGCTGATCACTCTGGCCGGCACGGCGACGGCGTTCCCGCGCTTCGCCCGGCTCACCAAGAAGAACTGCGCCGCCTGCCACAGCAACGTCGCGGGTGGCGCCGATCTGACGGACGCCGGCAAGGCGTTCAAGGCCGACACCACCAAGACGCCCGCTGCGGACGTCGAGGGTGCGACCTACGTGAGCAACTCCAAGTGCAAGACCTGCCACCTGACCGAGTACAAGTCGTGGCAGCTGACCCCGCATGCCAAGGCGCTCGAGGTCCTCAAGAACGCGGACGCCGCGAAGGTCGCCGAGATGGCGGGACGGCTGGGTGTCAAAGTCGAGGGCGCGGCGATCGACAGCCCGGCGTGTCTGCAGTGCCACGTCGCCGGGCACGGCCTGGCCGGCG
This sequence comes from bacterium, assembly GCA_031360075.1. Lineage (GTDB taxonomy): Bacteria > Eisenbacteria > RBG-16-71-46 > RBG-16-71-46 > RBG-16-71-46 > JAIOPA01. Next base: position 3,444 of record JANMAX010000241.1, read on the forward strand.
GGTACCCGGGCGCCGACAGCACGAAGACCGCAGCGCTTTCGGGCGTGACCTGCGAATCCTGTCACGGCCCGGGCAGCAAGCACATCGCGGCCGCCAAGGAAGTGAAGAAGACGTTCATCAACGGCAAGGTGTCCGAGAACTTCTGTCGCGGCTGCCACACGCCCACGATGAGCCCGAAGTTCGTCTTCGCCGAGTACGCGAAGAAGGGCCTGCACGAGAAGAAGGCGGCGCAGTAGCACCGGGCGGAACAGCTTCTGGAAGGCATGACCGGCGCGCGGAGCCCACGGCTCCGCGCGCCACCGTCTTTGTAAGGGTCGCCCACGCCCACGCCCCCCCACGCCACGCCGATGGGTCGCAGCGTGTGCAGCACGCGCACGGTGCCCTCGTGCTGTGCCAGCACCTGGGGCAGGCGCTTATAGCAGTGCGGCGATTCGTCCGTGCCGGCGCCGCGCAACTCGACGCCGCGCTCACGCACCCATTCGGCCATCATCTGGCGGCTCACCCGGCCGGGTGCCATCACCTCGCCGGTGCGCCGGTCCGTCTTGCCGCGGGCCGCGGTGCGGCTCATGACGCGGCCCGCGCCGTGCACCGTGCTGTAGTAAGCGGCGCGTGACAGTGACGACTGCACGCCCTCCAGGATCACCGCGTCGTCGCCCATGGAGCCGCCCACGAACCCGCGCTGCCCGGGAAACGCCGGCGTCGCACCCTTGCGCACCACCCACAGCAGCTCGCCATGATGCTCCTCGAGCCACGCGAAGTTGTGGTGGTTGTGCACCTCGTCGCGCACGCGCGTGCCCAGCATGCGCACCACCTCGGTGCACACCCAGTCACGCCCCGCATGGGCGTAGGCGCCCGCCAGGCGCATGGCGGCCAGGTAGTCGTCGAACATGGCCTGCTTGCGCTTCACCACCAGCGGCAGCGCCTGCATGTCGTCCCTGGCGCCGCCGGCGCGCAGGAAGTGCGTGGCCAGTTTGTGCCCGAGGCCGCGCGAGCCGAAGTGCACGCCGATCCAGACGCGGTCCTGCTCGTCGGTGAACACGTCCACATAGTGGTTGCCCGAGCCGATGGTGCCGAGTTGCGACTGCGCCAGCGCCTTGAGCTTCGCGGCCACCGGCAGCCGCCACTCGTCGCGTTCGAACACGTCCGAGTCGACGCGCTTCTTGTTTTTGAGCCCCATGCCGAACGACAGTCGCGTCCAGATATCGTCCATGATCGTCGCGATGCGCGCGCGCGCCTCGGAGCCGGGCATGTCGGTGAGCACCGCCTTGTTGCCGCAGCCGATGTCGTAGCCCACGCCCGAGGGCGAGATGGCGTCCTTGTACACGACCACGCCGCCGATGGGCACGGCGTAGCCCAGGTGATGGTCGGCCATGAGCACCGCGGCGGCGGCGGTGGTGCGGCAGCGCTGGATCTGCGTCAGCGCCCCCGGGTCCACCGGGTCGCCGAACACCGGCACGTCGCCGATCACCTGCATACGGACGCTTTCATGGCCTCATCCTGCCGGATGCGCAGGCACCGCGCTATCGCCGCTTCGGACCCATCACCCACGTGAGCGCCAGATACACGGCCCCCGCGATGCCGAAGCCCGCGAACCATGCGTACGAATAGACCGACTTCCACAGCGGTGCCACGTTCGCGAACGACGCCGGGAATGCCGCGTTCAGGAACCCCGGCACGCACGGCAGCACACCCGCCAGCAGGGCCACGATCGCCACCGGGTTGAAGCCACCAGCGTACTCGTAGCGTCCACCGCGCCGGTACAGGTCGTCGACGTCGAGTTCGCGACCGCGCAGCACGAAGTAGTCGGCGATCAGGATGCCGCCGATGGGCCCGAGCAGTGCTGAGTAGCCGATCAGCCACGTGAAAATGTAGCCGTGGCTCGAAGCCAGCAGCTTCCACGGCATCATGACAATGCCGGCGAACGCCGTGATGAGCCCGCCGGTGCGGAAGCTGATGTGCCGGGGTGCGGCGTTGCTGAAGTCGTTGGCCGGCGACACGACGTTGGCCGCGAGATTCGTGGTGAGCGTAGCGATACTCAGCGCCAGCATGCTCAGGAGCACGGTGAACGGTCCGCCGATCTTACCCAGCAACTCGACCGGGTCCCACACGACGTGCCCGCCCGGGTAGATGATCGCGGTGGCACTCGTCACCGCGACTCCGATGAACGCGTACAGCGTCATCGTGGGCGGCAGGCCCAGCGCCTGGCCGATCATCTGGTCCTTCTGCGACTTCGCGTAGCGCGTGAAGTCCGGGATGTTGAGCGACAACGTCGCCCAGAAGCCGACCATGGCGGTGAGCGACGGGAAGAAGATCTTCAGGAACTCGGGCGTGGTCGCGAACTTCGAGGGCTGCGACAGGATGGGGCCGAAGCCGCCGGCCTTGACATACGCCCACGCCAGCAGCGCCAGCCCGACGATGATCAGGAACGGCGCCGCCATGCTCTCGAGCCACTTGATGCTCTCGGTGCCCTTGATGATGAACCACACGTTGAGCGCCCAGAACAGCAGGAAGCCGAGCGCCTCACCGGTCGATAGGCCGATCCCCGCGGGCAGCACCGCGGGTAGCGTCGCGATACCGGGCCACAACTGCTTGCCGAGCTGGTAGAGCGCCGCGCCGCCGAACCACGTCTGGATGCCGAACCAGCCGCACGCCACCAGCGCGCGCAGCAGTGCCGGCACGTTGGCACCCAGCACGCCGAAGCTGGCGCGCGCGAACACCGGGAACGGGATGCCGTAACGCGCCCCCGCGTGCGCATTGAGCAGCATGGGCAGCAGCACGATGGAGTTGCCGAGGAAGATCGTCAGCATGGCCTGCGACCACGACATGCCGGAGTCGATGAGCCCGGACGCCATGGTATAGGTGGGGATGCACACGCTCATGCCGATCCACAGCGCACAGAAATGCCACCAGTTCCACGTGCGACGCGCGGCGGGGACCGGGGCGAGATCGGCGTTGCTGAGTGCGCTGCTCGGGGCGTGATGCGAGGTTGCGGCCATGGCACCTCCCGGAAGGTTCGCGCTGCCGGTTCGAGTCAGCGCACGATACCCAAGCCGGAAGACGATGTCTTGCCGGAAAGCACCACCGCTGGCGCCCGCTCAGCCCCGTCCGCCGTGCAGCCGGGCCGCTTCGGGCAGCGAGCGCAGCCTCAGCATCGCGACGACGCCGACGATGGGGCCGGGCGCCAGCGCGACGAACGCCGCCGTCCAGCCACCGAGGTCTCGCAGCCACGGCACCAGCCACAGCGTCGCCACGGTGAGCACGAACCCGATGGCCAGTTGCAACGTGAGCGCGGTGCCCACATAGGCCGGGGCGGCGAGTTCGGTGACCATCACCGAGAACTGCGCCGAGTCGGCGACCACACTGGCACCCCACACGAGCGCGATGCCGAGCACCAACGGCAGCGGGCCCGCATGTGCCATGCCAATGGCGATGGCGCACGCGCCCGAGACCACCATGGCGAGCGCGGCACTGGTGGTGCGTCCGACGCGATCGCTGTACACCCCCGCCCACCACGAGCCGGCGAAGCCCGCGGCCATGACCGCGAACGTCCACAGCTCGGCAGCGCGCGCGCCCTGCCCGTCGGGGCCGGCCATTCGGCTCGCCAGGAACACGCCGATCCAGCCCCACATGGCGTACAGCTCCCACATGTGGCCGAAGTAGCCCAGGCACGCCAGCCGCACGCCGCGATCGCGCAGCACGCGGCCCGCTTGTGACGGATCGAAGCGCGCGCGCGGGAACGGGAAGGGGCCCTCGCGCACCATCGTGATGCCCACGACCGCCCCCGCCAGCGTGAGCCATGAGGTGGCGAACACGACATCGCGCCAGGCGAACGAGCCCAGGCCGCGCACCAGATGCGGTGCGGCCGAACCCAGCGTGAGCGCGCCCACCATGATGCCGAGCGCGCGACCACGCTCGGCGCGGAACCATGTCGCCATGAGCTTCAAGCCGGGCGGATAGACGCCGGCGAGGCAGGCGCCGGTGAGTGCGCGCCACAGCAGCGCGTCGGGCAGGGCGCTTGCGCGACCGAACATGGCGTTCGCCGCGGCGGCCGCGATGGCACTCAGTACGAGCACGTGCCGCGCCGGGATCACGTCCAAGAGGTTCGTGATCGCCGCCACGAGAGCTCCCGCCACGAACCCCAACTGCACGGCGATGGTGAGCCACGCGCCCTGCGTGGGGGTCAGCTGCCAGGCTTCGCGCAGTGGTCCGAGCACCGCGGTGCCCGAGAACCAGGTGCTCATGCCGAGCAGCGTGGTGAGCGCCAGCCACAACAAGGCGAGCCAGCGTGCGCGCGGCGCCGGGGACGAGGCCAGAGTCACTTCACCTGCAGCACGGCTCCGAGCCGGAAGTTCTTCACCGAGACGAACGTGGAGGCGTTTGGCTGTTGTGAGAATACGCGCACCAGGATGGTGAACTGGCCGTCCCCGGTCAGTTAGGCGAGAAGTTGCCCGGGCTTATGCAGCTTCGCCGCCCCCTCCGCCCAGTCGACGCGGTGCGACTGCCCTGGCTCCAGGTGCAGCTCCCACCAGAACACGTTCTCGGTGCCCTGGAACGTGTAGGTCGGGCTCATCGCGATCTCGATGTCACCCGCCACCACCGGCACGTAGGGGCCGTCGAGCGGATTCGAGAAGGTGCCCATGAGCGAGAGATCCTGCACGTCACGGATCCGGCC
>JANMAX010000109.1:0-5267 GCA_031360075.1 bacterium
CGACGCCGAACGGCTCGCGGGAAGGGCCCCGCAGGACGCCATCCGCGAGGCCTGCTTGGTGCGCTTCCGCCCGATCATGATGACCACCATGGCGGCACTCATGGGCACGCTGCCCATTGCGCTCGGCTGGGGCGCAGGCGCCGAGTCGCGCCGGCCGCTGGGGCTCGCGGTCGTCGGCGGTCTGGCGTTCTCGCAGCTCATCACGCTGTACGTGACCCCTGTCGTCTACATCGCGCTCGACCGCTTGCAGAAGCGCTTGCGCGCCGCGCGCCGTCCCGTCCGCGCGGAGCCCAGCGCGGCACCGCGCTGAACGCTCCGTCGTGCCGGCCGAGTTGCCAAGCCAGCCACGCTCCGAACAGCGCGGATCGGTGTGGCGTGGGTTCGCGAACCCGACCAGCACGAGCGCGACCGCGACGAGTTCCATGATGTCCATGGGCGTGCGTTCGCTGGGCCAGCAGATCGAAAGAGCGCGGGCTGGCTCCGACTGCCGCGATCGGCGGGAAGACACAAGGCCCGTCGCCACCTCATGTTGTGCACGACATCTGGGTCGTAACACACTGCGATGATGCACACACGCGGCCCGGCTGGAACTGCTGCCGGGCCGCTCCCGTGAGGCTGGCTCAGCCGACAGTGATCTTGACCGGTTTGGCGAACTGGATGCGACCCGATCCGCCGCCGTTGCCGCCCGCGGGACCGACGCGTCCGCCCGGGCGCCCGACCGCCGTCGACTTCTCCGTGCCATACAAATAGGCAGCCGAGATCGTGTAAACACCCGGCTTGCCCGGAGCGACCAGTGTCCAGACCACTTTGCAGGTCGACCACGTACCGGCGTCCGCATCACCTTGTACGCCGGTGATGTTCACGAAGTTGATGTTCTTGCCAAGTTCCCTGGCCCGACCGTCCAGGAACGAGGTCTGCGTCGCACCATCGGGCCCCGTGACCACCGGGTCAGCGCTGATCCAGAAGCCGTTGGCCTGTACCGGGCTCGCCGCGAACCGCAGATCACAGTCCGTGAGCATGACCCCGACGACCGGGCCTGCCCCGCCCTTCGTCGTGACCGTCACGGTGAGCTTCGCGCCCGGCTTCACCTTGGCCGCCGACAGCGCCAGTTCGACGCTCGCATGGGCGTCGACCGCCTTGACCGCGATGAGCAGCTTGGCGCGGTCCTCTGCTGACAGCTTGGCGTAGCGCTCATCGCCGCGCTCCAGTGAACCGTAGTGACGGCTCGCCACGACCATGCTGTTCGCTTGTTCCGGAGACTGGTCGCGAAGTTGGTCGGCCCCGACCGAGGAATGGCAACCCGCGCACTGCGGGCTCATGTTCGTGACCGAACGCGGCGTGCCGCCGGGAAATGCGGCCAACTGGCCAGCGACGCCGGCGAGCGACGTCAGCACGAAGGCCAGGGCAAGCGGGGTGCGGCGCTTCATCGGGGACTCTCCTCGTGGATGGTGAAGGACTGGTCCTCACGGGCGGATGCCGTTGTGAGGAGACGGTGCCGCATGCCGCAAGTCCTCCCGCCCGCACGAGAGGACCTGTACCGCGAACAATCAGTCTGCTCCAGCGCCGCCGCCCGCACCGGGATCCGCCACGCTTGTCTGCTTGCCGAAGTCCTTGTGGCAGCGCAGGCACTGCTTGCCCATCGCGACGTTGTCGAGCCACGTCTTGCGGGCCTCCCCGCGACGATGCACAGAATGGCAATCGGTGCACTTCATCGGTAGCGTGCGGTGATCGGTCAGCTGGTGGAACGCCTCCGTCTCTTCACTCGTCTTCGTGCCCCGGACGTCGTCGGCATGGCACTTGAGGCAGGCGCCGTCGCTGAGCGGCAGCCGCATGTGTGCAGGCTCGTGACGGTCACCCACGAGCCAGCGCGCCGCGTCCCAAGCCGAGAGCGCCGTCACCTCGGTCCAGCCGACGATACCCTCACCGCTGTGGCAGGTGAAACAGCGCTCCGGGTGCCGGGCCGGTTCTCGTGCGGCCGCGGCGAAGTGCGCACTCGCGAGCGCCACGGGCGGGCTCGCCGTCATGTCATGCAGGAACTCGCCATGCAGGTGGCAGGAGACGCAGAACCGATTGTGCTCGTCGAGCTGCTTGACCGTCACCACTGCGATCAGCCCCGTGGCCAGCAATGCGAGCACAGTGGGCATGGCGCGCACGGGATGCTTCCGGGATCGGGTCGGCATGCAGTTCCCAAGACAGGGTGGACGAGCGTGTGAGCGGACGCGACGCGGCAGCACAGCCCGCGGTCAGCGGCTGGGCAGTTCCCAGCGCGCACGAAGCTCGACGCCGATTTTCTCCTGCGCGAAGTTCGTCTGCTCGGCAGGGAACGTGATGCCCTCGTGGAACTCCGCATCGCTCGTCAGCCGCTGCCAGGTCGCGATGCCGTCCACGGGCCCCCACAGACGTTGGGTGACGCGGAGTGTGCGGTCACGACGATGGTTCTCACGGCCGAAACGCAGGATGTCGAATTTGTCGGTGGTCGTGTACCGACGCGACTCGGGCGCGTAGCTGCCATCGATTCGCCCGCGCCAGCGGCCCCTTCCCCACGGCAGTGTGAGACCCACGCCGACGCCGTCATGGTCATACGAGATATCGCGGTCGGGAACCCCGAGTGCGTCAGGCAGGTCACCCTTGGCATTCAGGTCGCCCCGGGACCAGCCGACACGCACGGAGCCGTCCCAGCGCGGGAACGGCGCCAGTGAGGCCTGCAGCCGCCACAGGTCGTTGTCGTTGTCCCGCTCGATGAAGTGACGGTTGTAGCCTCGGTGGATGCGCTCGAGCATCGCACTCAGCTCGAGATGTCCGCGCAGATGGTCCTGGTGAAGCCGCACGCCATAGCGCACCTGCTCGTAGGTAAGCGACTGACGCAGGCGGTCGCCGAGCGCGACAGATTCGTCGAGGTCGGTGATCTCGCCCAGGTAGTAGTCCGGGATGCGGGCCGCCCACACGTCCATGATGAGCAGCTGACGGCGCGAGGCGGTCAGCTCCTGCGCGGCGGAGACACCGTATTCCTCCCAGTCCGCGATGCGGTCGTGGTCGTAGCGGTGCAGTCCAGCGGCCAGCTCGATCCGGGTTTCGCGGCGCCGCCACGGCCGAGCGCGCCACCGGAGCGCGGCGTCCGCGGTCGTCGCCATGTCACCGATCTGCGAGACCCGGAAGCGCGGCGGACCCGGACGGTTCGCGAACAGGTCGAGGTTCTGGCGGGTCAACTGCAGGACGTTGTCGTCGTGCACACGGCCGATGGACAACATCACTGACAGCGGGTTCCGGGGGACGCTCGCGGTCGCACCGAGGACGGTCACCGCGGAGGTCAGCACTGCGACAGCCACGCTTGCGGCGATCCCGTGCTTGCGCATCCCACCCCCCCCCGCTGTCGAGTGGCGCGGCCTCCACGGAGGAAGGCCGCGCCATGTTCGGTCGGTTACGGCAGCAGCGTGACGCGACGCCACTGGCTCCTGCCGTGCGCGTCCGTCAGCCGGACGAGATAGAGACCCGCGTGCAGCGGGCCGCCACCGTCCTGCGTGCCGTCCCATCTCACCGTCACGGGTGCGGCAGCGCGCCCGTGCCAGAGCGTGGCGACGCGCCGTCCCGCGACGTCCCAAGCCGACAGGTCAGCATCCCCCTCCGGCACGGAGAACGTGAAACGGACTTCGCGCCGGGCTGGATTGGGCGACGGGGCCGCGAGCGAGAGCCCCGTGCTGGGACCTGGTCCGACGCCAGTGTTCGGGAAGATCATGAACACGTCGGCCAATCCCAGATCCCCGCTCACCGTCACGCCGTAGGACCAGGCATCGATCAACCCCGAACCCGGTGGGGCGACATAGCGGATGTCATAGGTACCGGCATCCACTGCGAAATTATAGGTTCCCAAGGTCAGCGCGCCGAGTCCGGTCGTGCTGTGCGGTGTCCACGCCTGGAACGCCGTGCGCGGTCTGTAGAGCTCGATCGCCACGCCACCCAACGGCAGGGACGTCGACTGCTGGCGTACCGATCCCGAAAGGAGCCAGCCGTTAGCGAGCACGGTCGGGGTCAGTGTGGTGTTCGTGGGCAGCGCCACACCCGACCGCAGCGCGGGCCGCAGGCGTGTCAGTGAGGATGGCACATAGCGGATGTCATAGGTTCCGGGCGGCACGAGCACATCGTAGTTGCCCGTCGCGGATGTCTTGTCCCCCGGGGTATACAGCTTGCTCGCACCACCGGCCGGATAGACGTCGAGATCGCCATTCACCACGGGCAGGCTCGAGGGGTCGGTGACCACCCCCAGGAGGTGAACGCCCGTCACCAGGTTCATCACCGGCACGGTGGTTGGAGCCGTCACCACGACACCCTCCGCCTGGGCCGGGGCCATGAGGTCGCACACGGGCGGATCGTAGTGGAGGTCATAGACGCCAGGATTCACGTAGACCGTGAAGTTGCCGTTCGCGTCGGTGTTGTCATGCGAGATCCTCTGGGCGACGCGGGTGACCTGATCGAGGACGTTGATGTTCACGTTCAGGAGCGGGTTGCTGCCCGGGCCCTGAACGTGACCGCTCAGGGCGATTCCAGAACTCAACTGCGCGGTGCCGATGTCGATGCCTCCCGCACCGGTGACAAGATTGTTGATGTGGTACACCAGCGCATTGAGTCCGACCGGTGGCTCGATGTTGACGTCATACGTGTTGTCCGGCACGAGTATGCTGAAGCGTCCCGTGGTATCCGTGCGATCGCTCGAAGCGCCCTGCCGCGGCGCACCGACCGTGGTGACGTCGTAGAACTTGATCTTGGCGCCCACGAGCGGCAGGCCACTCGGCCCGAGCACGAGTCCGGAGACCGGAACGGCCGCCCGGAGCGTGTAGGTGCCGAGTGCGGTTGCACCCGACACCACGACACCGTTCTGGCGCAGCGCCTCCACGCCGTCACAGGTCGGTGGATCGAGTGCAAGTGTGTAGCTGCCGGGTGGAACGATGACGGTGAAGTTGCCGTTGATGTCGGTATTGTCGTGCGCGGTCGGTATGCGGCGGCCCGTGCAGTCGTCGAACAGGTCGATGTCGACGTTCTTCAGTTTGGTGTTGCTCGGGCCTCGCACGGTGCCGGTGACCGCAACGCCAGTCGTGAGAACGTCCGACAGCCCCGCGATGTCCGACAGACCGACCACCACGGACAGCCGCTCGGCGTCGCCGAACAAGGATCCGGCAGCCGGCCGAAAATCCATGCTGTAGCTGCCGGAGGGCACGCGAATCGAATAGTGGCCCGCGGCATCGGTGACCGTCTTGCTCAGGAACACGCGATGG
>JANMAX010000151.1:0-13433 GCA_031360075.1 bacterium
ACCGCGCCCGCGGGCACATCGGCAAGGTCGTCCGTGAAGATCGCACCCTTCTTGCGCAGGTCCTCGACCACGTGGCGGTTGTGCACGATCTCGTGCCGTACATAGATCGGCGCGCCATACACCTGGATCGCCATCTCCACGATGTCGATGGCGCGGTCGACGCCGGCGCAGAATCCGCGCGGCGCGGCCAGCCAGAGCGTGCGGGTCGGGACGGACATGGCGGTGGTGCTCCCTTGGGGTGCGGCACGAAAGGCGATGCACGATGGGTGGTGCACGATGCGGCGGTGCCGCCCGGAGCGCGGCGCCAGACCGGTGAGGCGCCGCGGAGCGAGCGTGCGGCGAGCGGGCAGTCAAGTTATCCGATGCAGCGCGGGCAGGCCAGTGCCGCGGCGGCCCGATTGCGATCAGCGGCGCTTGCCGGTCGCACCTCCAGGGCGTGCGGCAGCCGCGCTGTCGGCGGTGAACCATGAGCGCAGCGTATCCGCTGCGGTGACGCGGATGGCGCTGATGCTCTCCTCGGCGCGTGCGACATCCGCCGGCGTCGTGAATCCCTTGGCTGCACGGCGGTAGGCGTCGAGCGCCGAACGCAGGTCGCCGGTTTCCCCCCGGACCTCCCCCAACAGCCACCATGCTTCGCCGGAATCGGGGGCGCGACGAACGCCGTCGCGCGCCAGTTGGAGCGCGATATCGGTGCGGCCCTGCCGTATGAAGTGCCGCGCGGCCCCTTCACGCACCTCGGCGTCGTCTTCGGCGACCGCGAGCCAGCGGCGCCACACCGCACCGGCTTCGGCTTCGCGACCGAGCGCGACCAGCTCGGCGATCTGGCCGCGATAGGCCAGCGCCTGTGTCGAGTCTCCTCGCGCGGCCTCGCGATAGTGCGCAAGCGCTTGTTCGTGATCGCCCGCGCGCGAGTCGAGATTGCCGAGGTTGATCAGCGCGGTCTCGTCGCCGGGATCGATCTGCAGTGCGCGGCGGTAGGCCGCCCGCGCCTCGCTGCGCTTGTCCTGCGCCGCAAGGATGACACCCAGGTCGCGCCACGCCCGCGCGAACTTGGGGTCGAGACCGACGGCGCCTCGCAGCGCCTTCTCGGCGGCGGCATGCCGGCCCGCTCGGCCGTGGACGAAGCCGAGCGAACGCCACACCGCCGCGTCACCGGGGGCGCGGCGCGTGAGGTCCTCGAGCATGCGCACCGACCGCGTCGTATCGCCCAGCTCCGCGAGCGCGACCGCGAACTCCATGGTGGCCGCACGGTTGCCGGGATCGCGATGCAGTTCCTCGCGGAATGCGCGCGCGGCGGGACGGTACTGCTGGCGCGACGCGTACAGCAGGCCGATGCGATAGCTCGGACCGCGCAGTGCGGGATCGAGCCGCGCCGCGTTGGTGTACGACAGGATCGCGGCGGCGTAGGCGTGCTGTTTTTCGAGCATGAGTCCCCGGCCGAAGTCCTCGCGCGCCTTGCGCCGGCGCGAAACGAGCGCGGTGTCCTGGCTGGTCGCAGCGGGATCGGACGGCGAGACGCCAGGCGCGGGTGCACGCGACGGAACGAGGAGCCTGCCGGGAGCCGACTCGAAGGCGGCGCTGTCCACCACCGCAAGTGCGCGGCCGCTGGGACCGAGCGCGCTCAGCAGCAGCACGGTGAGCACACGGGCGAGTACGGTTTCGATTCGGGCGGTGGGCGTCATGCAGGAAGCGAGACTAGCACGCGGGTGCGCCCTTGCAGCGCGGTCTTGGCAAGGGCCTTGCGAACCGCGGACGGACGCGGCGTTCCCGTGTGCTAGCGTCCCCGCCATGCGCCGTTTCACTGCCCGTTCCGGTCTCGCCTTGGCTGTCGCTGCCATGGGTGTCGTGGACGTGGTCTCCGCGGTGCTCTCCCACCCGCCGGACCGCATCGTCGCGTTGCGTCACTTGGTGCCCACGGACGTCCTGGACACCAGCCGCACGTTCACGCTGCTCGCCGGCACCCTGCTCCTGCTCACCGCCAACGGGCTGCGCCGCGGCAAGCGGCGGGCGTTCGTCGCCGCCCTGCTGTTGTGTGCCCTGTCGGTACCCGTGAACCTGCTCAAGGCGGGCGACATCGAGGAAGCTTCACTCGCCGCCGCACTCATGTTCGTGATGGGCACGAACGCCAGCGCGTTCACCGTGAAGAGCCGCGAGTGGGCGTGGCGTTCGCTCACGGCACCGGCCATGTGGGGCGTGCTCGGCATCCTGGCGTACGCGCTCGCCGGTTGCTGGTGGGTGGAGTCGCAATACGGCCACGGCGCCTCGCTGGCGCGCGCCGCACAGGAAGCGCTCTACCAGTTGTTCGGCGTCGGCGAGCCCGCACTGGTGGTCACGCGCGCGCACCACATCGTCCGCTGGTACCTGGGTTCGATCAGCGTGCTGGGGCTGGCGCTGCTGGCCGGGTTCATGGTCGCGCTGCTGCAACCGGCGCGGCACCTGAGGCGCCACCAAGCCGATGCGCAGCGCGTGCGTGAAATCGTGCGCGCCCATGGCGACAGCACGGTGGCGGCGTTCGCGCTGGACGATGACATCGACTGGTTCTTCAGTGCGAATGGCCGCGCGGTCATCGCCTATCGGCACGTGGCGAGCGTGCTGCTGGTGATCGGCGATCCCATCGGCCCCGAGGAAGAGTTCGCTCCGCTGCTCGAGGCCTTCGAACGCTTCTGCCAGGAGCACGACTGGCCGTTCGCGTTCTACCAAGCGCGGCCCGAGCGCCTGCCGGTCTACCGGGCGCGGGGCTGGCGTGCGGTGCACATCGGCGAGGACCCGGTGCTGTGGACCGCGACATTCACGTTGGAGGGCGCCCACATCGGAGCCGTGCGCCGCGCCGTGCACAAGCTGGAGCGCGACGGACTCGCGGTCCGGCACTTCATGCCCGGCACGAACGCCTTTGCCGATGCGCCCGACCACGCTCGGCTGCTCGAGGCCCTGCGCGCCATTTCCGCCGCCTGGCTGCAGGGCCGCCCTGGCGGCGAGAAGGGCTTCTGCATGGGGCGATTCGATCCGGCGCGGCTGTCCGATGTCTGGCTCGCCGTGGCGTGGCGGCCTTCGACCGGCGCGGTCGAAGCGTTCTGCACCTGGACGCCGGTGTGGGCGCGCCGCGGCTGGGCGCTGGATCTCATGCGCCGCCGGCCCGCAGCCCCGGCCGGCGTCATGGAGCTGTTGGTCGCGAACTCGGTCGAGCACGCCCGCGCTCGAGGTGACGCCATGCTGTCGCTGGCGCTGTCGGCACTGGTGCAGGTCGACGCGGTGACCGGAGAATCGCTGCCCGGGCCCACGGCCGACCCCACACGCGCATTCCTGATCGAGAAGTTGTCGCGCTTCTATGACTTCCACGGACTGTTCCGCTGGAAGCGCAAGTTCTCACCCGTGTTCGAGGACCGCTATCTGGTGTTCGCCGACGCGCTCGCGCTGCCGCGTATCGCACTGGCTCTGGTGCGCGCACAGACGCCGGGCGGCCTGTGGTCGCTCCTCCGTCGCGAACCGGCAGCGCGGGAACATCATCCGGCCCCCACGCAGCCCGAGGCCGCGTGAACCCATCGCTCGCCCGCGACACCGCGCTGCTCATCGAAGACATCGAGGCAGCGGCCTGGCGTGACCTGCACGCCAGCGCCACGGACGACGACCGCGCCGCGCTGGGATTGCGGCCGCGCGACCTGGCGGGTGGCTGGCTCATGGCGGCCGACCGCATGGAGTCACTGCTGCACAACCGCGCGCTCGGACTGGGATTGCACGAGCCGCTCGCACCCGCGGCGCTCGACGAATTGCTCGGCCATTACCGCGATCGCGTTCCCGGCTTCGCGCTGAACCTGTGCCCGCTCGCCGCATCCGAGGCGCTCGAGCATGAGCTCGTGCGGCGCGGCTTCGCGACCTGGTTTCATCACCTCAAGTGGGTGCGCGCCGCCGAGCGCGCACCGCGGGTGACGAGCGCACTGCGCGTCGAGTCGGTGCCGCCGGAGCGCGCGCACGAATGGGGTGAGCTCGCGGCACGCATCATGGATTCGCCGCCGGGGTATGCGGCGTGGTCGGCGCGCGCCGTGGGCCGGCCCGGCTGGTCGCACTACTTCGCGTACGCGAATGGCACGCCCGTGGCGGTCGCCGCGATGTTCGTGCGCGGCGAGGCGGCGTGGCTGGGTTCGGGCGGCACGCTCGAGAGCCACCGCCGGCAGGGCGCGCACAACGCGCTGTTCGCGGTGCGCATCGCCGATGCGCTGGCACAGGGGGTGCGCTGGCTGACCACCGAGACCGCGCCCGACTGGCCGGACCTGCCGCGGGAGTCCTTGCGCAATGCCCAGCGTGCGGGATTCCACCCAGCCTATGAACGCCCGAGTTGGATCTGGCCCTCGTCGTAGCAGGCAATACGCAAGCAATCGGTCCCATCGAGGTCCGGCTCGGGCGTGGACCGCGCAGTTCTGCTGCGAGCGCGGCGGACGGCGTGCCGATGACCATGGGCATGAACACACCTCGTTGGTTTCATCGCGCCCGGGTCTCGGCGCTGCTGCCGTCCGTGCTGCTGACCACGCTGCTGATCGCTCCGGCTGCACGACCGGCGGGCACGTCCTCCGCGAGCACGTCCGCTGCGGGTCAGCCGTCCGCGAGCATCGCAGCGACCCACACGAAGCAGACGCGAACGGCTCACCCCGCCACGGGCACGGCCGGCACGGTCCGAGCCACGCCCACGAGTCCGCCGCTGAAAGCCGGAAGCTCGACGGTGAACGGCAAGACGCCTGGACCGCACCGCGCGGCATCGGCGTCACGCCCTGCGGCAGCTCGCGGGGATGCCAAACGTGTGTGTTACGCGCCCGGCGCGGCGTGCGAGCTGGCCGCGAATCGCGGCTCGCACGCGCGCACGCAGGATCGCGAACGCACGCACCGCCGATCCGGCGCGTCGCCGGGCCAGCAGCGCCGCTCGCTGGGCATGGCGTCCTACTACGGCCCGGGGTTCGCGAACCGGCCCACCGCCAACGGTGAACGCTTCGACCCACGCGCCATGACCGCGGCCCACCGTTCGTTGCCCTTCGGCACGCGGGTGCGCGTCACGAACCTCGAGAACGGCCGCCAGGTCGTGGTGCGCATCAACGACCGCGGACCCTATCGCAAGGGCCGCGTGCTCGACCTGTCGCGGGCGGCCGCGCACAAGCTGGGTTTCCTCGATGATGGCGTCGCGCACGTCCGCATCGAAGTCCTGAAGGGCCGCAAGTCGCGCAAGAACCGCGACCACCTGACCGACGACATGCAGGCGTCTCGCGACGGCGTTACTCGAACGCGCTCGAAGTCCCGAGCGTGACCGACGGCGCGGGTGCCACATGCACCAGGCGCCACTTGCCGCACGACACCACGGCCGGGTACGTGAGCGAGTCCGCACCCGCCATGCGCGCGTAGTCCGCGCGCGACAATAGCGCCCAGCGGCCCGCGGCGAGTGAATCGCGCACGGCGGGCGCATCGTCGGGGCCTGCCACCAGCAGGCGGTCGCTGGCGAACACGAACTGGTGCGCGACCGAGAAGTAGTTGCCGCCCATGAGCACGACGCGTTCGCCCTCTGGCACCAACGCGCGAGCAGCCCGAGCGATCATCTGCAGATCGGGCCGCCGCAGCGGCGCGCTGCCGATGGGCGTCAGCGTCAGCAGCGCACCGGCGGCGAACACCAGCGTGAAGCCGCCGAGCACCACGCGCGCGCGCGCGGCTTCGCTCTTCACCCAAACGCCCAACCCGCGCGCCGAGAACAATGCCAGCACCGGGAACACGCTCATCACGTACCAGAGCTTCTTCTCGTGCGCGGCCGACAGCACCCCAACGACGACGAGCGGCCACAGCAGCAACAGGCGCGCGCCCGGGAACTCCGCGCTCGCAGCCGGGTTCCGGCCGAACGCTTCGCGCGCCGTCAGCCACAGCCCGGCGAGCGCGAGCGGCAGCCAGGGCCAGTACGTGGCAGCCAGCTCGGTGACATAGCCAAGCGGTGACGACGGCGAGGCTGCTTCATGTCCGGTGCCGAGCCCGCGCTGCACAATCAGCCATGCGATGTGTTCGCGGATGAACGCGTCGTGGTGCGTGGCCCACTGGTAGCCGTACCACGGTGCGATGACGGCAGCCGCTGCGAGCGGGGCGAGCCACGCACCGGCGCGCAGCGCCGGCCCTGTCCGGCCGCACCACAGCGTGTGCAGCGCCACGACCGCAAGCGGGAACACACCGAGCACGCTTTTCGTGAGCACGCCGAGGCCGGTGAGCACGCCGACCGCAGCCCAGGCGGCCGCACTCCCCCGCCAGGCGCGCCGGTAGGCGAGCAGCACGCCTAGAAAAAGCGCGGTGAGGAAGACATCGAACATGGCGTGGTTGGCGTACTTCAAGAAGTATCCCGTGCCCAGCAGCACGATCCCCGCCGCCCACGCCTCGAACGTATCGCGCCCCAGCTCGCACGCCAGCCGGTGCGTCATGAACACACACGCCACGCCTGCGAGCGCGCTCCA
This sequence comes from bacterium, assembly GCA_031360075.1. Classification (GTDB taxonomy): domain Bacteria; phylum Eisenbacteria; class RBG-16-71-46; order RBG-16-71-46; family RBG-16-71-46; genus JAIOPA01. The sequence goes on from JANMAX010000151.1 coordinate 6,465, forward strand.
CAGGATCGCCGCGTAGCTCGTGACACCGAGTACCGCGAACGACGACGCCATGAGCCACAGGAACAGCGGCGGATTGTCGAGCCGCTCGACGCCCGCGAACCGCGGCGTCAGCCAGTCGCCGGTGCGCAGCATCTGCTTCGCCTTCTCGGCATAGTACGCGTCGTCGTAGTTTGCCAGCGGCCCGACTCCGGCCCGCGACAACATGACGAGTGCGGCCGCCAGCACCAGCAACACGGCGTGCGAACGCGGATCGAGCACCAGTGCGCGCAGCCGCGACCGCAGGCTCAGCCCGGTATCGCCGGCACCAGGAGCGTCACTCACCGGCGGTTCGCATGGAGCGGGCCAGCGCGCGGCCGGTGGCAGCCGCCGCGGTCAGCGCTTCGTGGCATCCGCGAAGATCCGCGCCGCCGGGAGACCCGCGCGCTTCGCGAGGAACTGGCCCACCGCCCGCAGCGTCCCGAGTCCATAGACCACCGAGCGCATGAAGTTGATCGACGACGCTTCCGGCATGTAGCGCACCGGGACCGGGATCTCGCCGATCCGGAAGCCTGAATCGATGGCGGACACCAGCAGCTGCGAGTCGAACACGAAGTCGTCCGAGAAGCGCTCGAACGGCACCTTCTCGAGCACCTCGCGGCGATAGGCGCGGAAGCCGCTGTGGAACTCGCCCATGTTCTGCCCGAGACAGATGTTCTCGATGAACGTCAGCAGGCGGTTGCCGAGGTACTTGTACACCGGCATGCCGGATTCCAGGCACTCCTGCCGGGTGCGCACGCGCGAGCCCATCATGATGTCGAGGATGCCGAGCTGCAGCGGCAGGATCATCATGGGCACGAGCCGCGGGTCGTACTGGTAGTCGGGGTGCAGCATGATCACGATGTCGGCGCCGCGGCGGAGCGCTTCCTGGTAACAGGTCTTCTGGTTGCCGCCGTAACCGCGGTTCTTGGCGTGTTCGAGCACGTGGATGCCGAGTGAACGCGCGATCGCCACGGTGTCGTCGCGGCTGACGTCGTCGACCAGGATGTGCTCGTCGACGTAGCCGGCCGGGATCTCACTCCAGGTCTGGCGCAGCGTCTCGGCGGCGTTGTACGCCGGCATCACGAGCACGACCTTGCCGCGTGCGCTGCCACGGCGCTCGGGTCGCACGGCCGCGGACGACTCGGTGGGCGCAATAGGCGGAGCCGGGGTGGACGCGGGCGGAGACGCCGGCTGGTCGGTTAGCATGGACAACATCTTCCGGGCGAGCATGAAGCGCGTCAAGAACTGGCGGCGGGGACGCGTGCGAGCCCTGGCCCTGAAGCCTGTACAGGAGGGCGCGGGTTCGCTCCGTGCTTCACTTCCCCCATGACCGAACATGCGGGAGTCAGCTCAGTCCAGCAAGGGTGCCCGGCGAAGCGGACTTGCTGTCCGTCCTCCGGACACCTCTGCCTACCAGATCAACCCCCGACCCGCTGCTCCTCTAGTTGCCGAGTCGTACGACCCGATGCTCTGCGCGGAACGACCCCGCGCGCATGCGCACCAGGTAGACGCCCGGACCGAGTCGCCTGCCGCTGGCGCCCGAGCCATCCCAGAGCAAGACATGTTCTCCGGGCTCGAACATCCGATCGGTGAGCGTTCGCACCCGGCGACCCTGCGCATCGAAGATCTCCAGTTGGACCCGGCTCGCCTGCGGAAGTTCGAACCGGATCTGTGCCGAGCGCTCGAACGGATTAGGAGAGGCGGGGTGGAGTGCGAACCGCCCGGCGCTCCCACCGCCCGTGGCCCGGGTCTGCCCGGCACCAGAAGTACTCGGGACGAACGCGGCGACGTAGTCGAGGAATAACGTCCGCTGCATCCCCTCGACCGCACCGGGAGCGTCGAACTCGAGGGCGACCGACTGCCCTCGGGTCAATCGGAGCGCCGAACCGTCCACACCACCGAGACTGTCCACTGCGCCCGGAACACTGGCCGCCGTGCACGGGACCGTGGTCGTGCTTGCGTTCAGCGCCCCGGACAAGACATAGCCGGCCAGCTCGCGAACGGAGACGTCGGAGAGGAAGCGCAGTCGTGCTTCGCGCGCCCCGTCAAGGGAAGATGCGATCGCATCGTATCCCGCCCGCGGCTTGATGACATCCACTTCGCGCCATCCCTCGCCTTCCCGGACGTCGATTGCGATGCCCCATTGAACCTCGTTGTTGATGGCGCCCGCTCGCGCACAGTCCAGCAGGACGCCAGCCACGCTGTCGGAATCCGCCCAGGTCAGCGTGACCATCGTGCCGGCAGCCATAAGACCGTCTGTGGCGCCGATGCCACCCAGCACCGAGATGCTTGCCGGTACGCGCTTCGAGCCCAGCGCGATCCCGTCCTGCGTCGCAAGCGGCACGACCGTGGCGTCGTGATCCACGACGAGCAGTCGCGCGCGGTCGAGCTTGAACTCGCCGGGCCGGAGACCCACGACCTTGGCGATGTAGTGGCCTGAGCCGTCCAGTTGCGCCGCGGACAGCCGTGCGGACTGCGAAGCCCACTCGCCAGGAGCGACACCATCGAGGAACGAGTTCACCGCCTTGGGCAACGCGCTCCCGGGGTTCAGGAGTCTGTTCGGATCCGCCGCCTGCCGTGCACCGTGTCCGGGAATGATCTCGCCCTCACCTTCGCCGCCACCGCCACCGCCACAGTCCCCGCCGTCGTAGACATTGAAGTGCACCAACCGGGTGCCGACCGCACCCGCGGGATCGAGCGCCTGGACGGTGAACCAGTGGTCACCCACGACAGGTGCGGGCCACACGACCTGGGTGCTGCCGCTGAGTGTTGCCCCGGAAGGGAGCCCGTACGCGCGATACGTGACAGCGTCGCCATCGGGGTCGGTAGCGCCCACGTTCAACGCGAACCCCGCACAGTTCGTGAACGTGTAGTACGGCAGCACGGTGTTCGACATGACGGGGGCGCGGTCCGGTCGGGCCTGCTGGACATAGATATCGGAGTTCCCCCCGCGTGTGGACGTGTAGACCACCCTGGTGCCGTCGGGCGACCAGCGGGGCTGCGTGATCGCCGCCCCGGGTCGCGTCCCGAGCGGAGCTGAGGTCCCGGCAAGTGTGTCGCGGATGGCGATGCGCAGGTCGTCGGCCAGGGTGAGTCCTTCCTGCTGGCCGCAGAAGACAAGTGCCAGCGGGTTCACGGACACTTGGAAGGGCACCTTCCTGCTCGTTTCGACGAGCAACGGCCCTTCTCCGGGAGCCAACTCCCGAATCGACGCTCCCCGGGCCTGTGCATCGTGCATCGTCAGCGCATGGGTCCGTGTGTCGAGCTGGAGCAGATTCACCGTGTCGCCGACTGCATCGAACCGGCTGAACGTCAGATACTGCGAGCTGCTGGTCCAGCGCAGTCCATAGAGCGTGCCCAACGAGTCCGCGATGTCTCGTTGGAGAAGGAACGCGACCGAGTCCGCCCCCGTCTCGACATTTCGGACGCGAACCTCGTTACGGAATCCGAGCACTTGGAACTGCATCGGATTGTTCTCGCGTGGCGGATCCTTGGGGCCGGCGTCCGTCATGAGCAGATCCCGTATGTAGGCCAGTCGTCCGCCGTCCGGCGAGTAGGCCAGGTCATGAAGTCGTCCCATCATGTATCCACTCTGAACAGGTTGGCCGGAAGCCACGTCCACGAACCAGATCTGGGTGGAGTCCCCTTCCAGATAGGCCACCTTGTCTCCTCTCGGAGACCATACCGGCCCCTCCTGGCGAGTGGTGGCCGAGCGCAGAGGGGTCGCCACCCCGGAGGCGCTCGCATTCTTCACGTAGAGTCGCGTGCTCCCGTTCGGTTCGCGCTGGCGATAGACCAGCCGCGTGCCATCGGGAGCCCACGATCCCGCTGATTCGCCCGCAGTGGAACCCGCCACCAACACGGGCGAGGCCGACACGGCCGGGTCCACGAGCCATGCTCCCAGCTCGACCTTCGTCGGGGCGAGACTCTCCCCTGTGTGAGAGAACCAACCCAAAGGGCCATCACCGAGAGACAGCACAACCAGAACGGCCTTCGTGGCTGAACCAAACCCAGGGACCTCGAGCTCGAGGTCCTCTCGAAGGGAATCCAGCAGGACCGACTTCGTGACCACTCCCGTTGTCAGCTCCGGGTGGCGGAAGAGCGAGTCATTCCACTGAGAATACGACACCACGCTTGCGTGGAGTCTTCCTGCTCGCATCTCATCAAGCTGGAGCGCGCAGACTGGGGGGAATCTCACCATGGCGTGCAGAAGTGCCAGGTCGGGTCGTACTCGAACCAGAAGCCTCTGCGTTGAGGATGTGATCCCGGCATCCGCCCTGATCACCATATACTCGGCCCCATACATTTGCAGGTCGAACGCCCGACTGCTCGCTCCCGGGCCAGCGGGCCGGCCAGCGAACCACTGCTCCCGCCCAGCAGGACTCTGACCAACCGTGAACACCGGAGGCACCGCGACGTTGTTGTCCGCCGCGACATCGATGTCCTGCCATGCACCGAGCTGATTGGCAGGGCTGAAGCCGAACTGCGGCGGGAACCCGTAGCGTCCACCGACCAGGTTCGGGTTGTTCACGTAGTTCGCCACCCGCCAGTCATGAATCAGGCGCTGCACCCGCGCGAGGCTGTCAAGGCCCACGAAACCTGGATAGCTCGCGCACTCAGGGCACTCCGTGTTCCTCAGGCGGCTCGCGAGCCCATTCAGATCGCGCTCGCTGGCGGAACCCTTCGACCATCGCGGCAGTAGGTCGTCCTGCCACCCGCCAGCCGTCGTGTCTGTACCGCGCCAATTGAAGGCCAGATAGGCCATGAACGACTGCCAGTGCGGATACGCGTTCCCCAGATTACCGCCGGTCACTCCGAGCGTGTAGTGGTAGTCCACATCGAATCGCGGTGCGTCGGTGCTCGCGCCGGTCACGACCTCGGCTCCGCTCGCGAACATGTGAAGGTAACCGGTTTCTCCACCCCCGTCGGCGTTGATCGCGTGGGTGCTCTCGTGCATCAAGTAGGCGTTGGCGGTGCCCCCGGGGCGGGTCCATCGCGTGGCACTGGTCGCGGCGACACCGTTGGGCAGGGGGCCGGGAATCATCACGGAGTTCAGGGGCTGTGGGTTGCCCGCGCGCCCCGTGAGGCTGTCCTCAGCCGAGGACGTGAAAGCTGACGGAAACTGGCCCGGGCTGCTAAAATCCGCACTCGGGTCGCTGGCTCGTCGGTCTCCTACGTACGTCGGCCACTGACTGAAGCCCGAGAAACTCGGCGCGTAGATGTAGGCGTCGATGTGGTTGCGCTCGACGTCGGGATAGGTGGGTTGCGCGACCTTGAAGCCCGTCGCCGCGAACCGATCCGCATTGTACGTTGCTGCGCGATAGGATTCGGTCCGTGAGAGGAGATTGACCGCCGCCTCAATGTCGGTCCACGGAAGGGCGAATGGGTTGATGCCGGGGAACTCGCCCGTCGTCTCTGCCAGTCGCTGCAGATCATTGATCTGCTCCGGCCCCGAGAGCGAGTCCAGCGGCATTCGGAAGCGCGACTTGTACGTATCGCTCCATAAGAAGTCGAAATCACGCCGGGCTTTGGGCGAGCGGTCCAACCGCGCCTTGTAGAGATGGAATGGAAACGGCGCCCCCGTCACGGCGTTCGGGTCGCTGGTCGAGCTCACGGCGACGGTGTCCCGCAAGTCGGATACCCCTACACCTCCTGCCCAGACCGGGCGGCAGTACACGGCGGCAAGTACAAGCAGACTACAGACAACCAGACGACGTACCTTGGCAGTTCGCATGGTGAGGCGCCTCACGAGCGGGCCGGGCGCGAAGTGCACCCGGCAGTTCGCTGCAAGGGCTCAGCGAGAGGGGGACCCGCGAGACCAGGGACAAGTCGGCATTCGAAAGGACCGTGATTTCGCGCTATTGCCGACGACGAAGTTCTAGTTGCACCCCCCCCCCGTATGTCAAGTAATATTTCGTTTTCCTCAGCAACGACCCAGTGGAGTACACGATTCATGCGACTGCGATGGATGCGATTCGGCTGGCTTGGCCTCGGACTCTTACTCGCTGAGGCTACGACTTTGGTGTCGCCAGCAGATGCGCTTCCCCCGGGCCGTGCTTGGTCGCCATCTGTCGCGATCCCAGTCCCATCCGATCATGACTACTTGGGTGGTGCGAGCCTGATACGTGGCGTTGCGGGCGGCGCCTTCCTGCTGATCGCAGGGCGTCCAACCGGAGCCGGTGCATCGACCTGGCGAACCTATTCGTGGGGCGACTCCACTTGGATTCAGGCTGCCGCCCAAAGGAACACCACGGTTGGCAGCCCCGCAATCGTGATTCCCGCGCTCGTCGGCGGTACGATTGTCGCGCCTACATCGCAGGACCCCCGCACGCTCAAGAACTGGCTGATCATGTTCGATGTGTCGCGAGACTCCATCGGCCCTCCCGACTCAATCTTCGCGACCACGACGCAGAGCACTGAGTACGGCGGTGCCAAGTCCAGTATCAGACGTTGGGCGGTGCGCGCAGACAACGAAAACCGGCTGACCTATCACCTCATCCATACGCTCTACTCCGACACCGTCGGCATCTGGCATCAGGTAGAGAAGTTGGGTGTGGATGAGGACCACTGCACCATCGCGCCCCTCGGCGACACCACCGCCGTCGTCGTCTATGCCGGAGAATCCGGACTCCAGTACGCCATCCTCGACGGCTCGCGCTGGACCGAGACCGGCAACCTCGACCCGCGGCCCCGCAACGCCTCGCACCCGCGGTTCCGGGTTCGGCCCTCCGGCGGCTTCTGGCTGTTCTGGGAGAGCTTCGACTGGATGCACATGTCCACCTACGTCGACGGCGTCTGGACACGCGGCGACAGCATGCAGTGCATTCCCAACCTCGGTGATACCTACCAGCCCGCGTGGTTCTCCACCGACCACGACACGACCGAGTACCCAGTGATCGCCTGGAACAACCTGGGCTATGGCTACACGTTCCGGACCTCGGCGGTGATCGC
>JANMAX010000177.1:0-4434 GCA_031360075.1 bacterium
GATGTCCCACTCGCGCCATGGCGCGATCACGGGCAACTGCGGCGCCAGCGCCATGTACGTGAGCTCGAAGCGTACCTGATCGTTGCCCTTGCCGGTGCAGCCGTGTGCGAGTGCGTCGGAGTTCGTGCGCTGGGCCGCCCACACCTGACGCGACGCGATCAGCGGGCGCGCCAGCGACGTGCCGAGCAGGTAGCGGCCCTCATATACAGCCCCGGCCCGCAGGGCCGGGAAGCAGAAGTCCCGGACGAACGGCACGCGCAGGTCCTCCACGATGACCTCGCTCGCACCGATCTTGCGTGCCTTGGCCTCGAGGCCGGAGAGCTCCTCGCCGCCCTGGCCCACGTCGCTGCAATAGCACACCACTTCGCAGCCATAGTGCTCGCGCAGCCACGGCACGATGATGCTGGTGTCGAGGCCGCCGGAGTACGCGAGGGCCGCGCGCTTCACCTTGAGCTGCCGGGAGTTGATGGTCACGGGTGTGCTCCTTGAGTGGTGGTGCACGCGCTGAGCGCGGCGTCCAGCCGTTCGAGTCCCTGGTCGATCTCGGAATCCGTCACCGTGAGCGGGGGCAGCACGCGCACCGCGCGTTCGCCGCCGCGCACCAACAGCAGTCCGGCGTCGCGCGCCGCGGTCAGCAGTGCCGCCGGCTCGATCGCGCCCGGCATCAGGTCGATGGCGCGCAACAGGCCGAGCCCGCGCGCCTCGCGCACCGCCGCGTGCTTCGCCGCCAGTGCCTCGAGCCCGCCCGCCAGACGCCGGGCCGCACGCCGCACACGCTCGAGGAACGCGGGACGGATCACCTGCGCCAGCGACCAGCGCGCCGCGGCCGCGCACACCGCATTGCCGCCGAACGTGCAGCCGTGCATGCCAGGCTGCAGCGTGTTTGCGACGTCCTCGGTCATGAGCACCGTGGCAATCGGCAGGCCCGCACCCAGCGCCTTGCTCATGACGACGACGTCGGCCCGGATGTCGAAGTGCTCCTGCGCCAGCAGCCGGCCGGTGCGCCCCATGCCGGTCTGCACTTCATCGATCACCAGCAGCGCGCCGAGCGCCGTGCAGCGCGCCCGCAGGGCCTGCAGGAAGTCGCGCGTGGCAGCCACCGCTCCGGACTCACCCTGCACGCATTCGACCACGACCGCGCAGATGTCCGCATCGAGCACCCCGTCGAGGCCGGAGGCCTCATTGAAGTCCGCGAAGCGGACTCCTGGAATGAGCGGCTCGAACGGTTCGCGGTAGGACGGGTTGTAGGTCGCCGACAGCGCGAACCCGGTACGCCCATGGAAGCCGCCCTTGAACGCCACGATGCCGCGGCCGGGCATGCCAAGTGCGCGACCCCGCGCGCGCGTGAACTTGAGTGCGGCGTCGAGCCCTTCGGTGCCGGAGTTGCAGAAGAACACGCGCGGGTAGCCGGTCGCTTCGGTGAGTTCGCGGGCCAGGGCCAGCGCGGGCTCGTTGGCGAACAGGTTGGAGCAATGCCCGAGCCGTGCGAGTTGGGCGGCGACGGTCTCGGCCAGTCCGCGCGGCGAGTGCCCGAACGCGTTCACGGCGATGCCGCTCGTGAAGTCCAAGTACTTGCGTCCGCCGGCATCGCGCACCCATGCGCCATGCCCCTCGACCAGTTCCAGTCGCGGCAGCGGATACAATGGCGCCAGGAGTCCCACTTCATCGTGGGCGAACGCCGGGGCGTCCGGCACGATCGCGGTCGGGTCAGTCATGGGTCTCCTCCGGGGTGATGACCGCGCGGTGTACAGCAGCGGCGGTGCGCTCAGGCATGGCTCGCTTCCTCACTGGCGTTTCCGGCGCCGTCCGTGGAGCGCTGGTGGACTGGGGTGAACGCGGACGGAGCAAGGCAGTCCGCGGACGCCGCGCACGAGCTCTCCGAGCCGCGATGCAGCGTTGTCGCAGTGCCGCCGCCCGCGAGCACCGCGGCGATCGTGCCCGTGCCCTGCCATGCGGCGACATGCACGCGCTCCACGCCCGCGATCAGCGCGGTCTGCGCGGCGCGCAGCTTGGGGCGCATGCCACCCGTGACGTCGGGGCGCCCGAGCGCCCGCGCCAACGCCGCGCCGTCGAGTGAGCGCACGACCTGGCCATCGAGCACGAGCCCTGGCGTGTCGGACAGCAGCAGCAGGTCGCCCGCCGGTAACGCGGCGGCGATGGCAGCAGCGACGTCGTCGGCGTTCAGGTTCAAGAGCGCGCCCTGACCATCGTCGCCGAGCGATGCGAGCACGGGCATGCGCCCGGATGCGAGCAACGCCAGCACGAGTGCGGGGTCGACCGCCGCGACTTCGCCGACTTCGCCGAGCGTGGCGCTGTGCGTGTGCCGTTTCGCCTGCACCGTGCCGCCGTCCAGCGCCGACAACCCCACGGCGTCGATGCCGTGCGCGCGCAGTGCCGCGACCAGGCGCTTGTTGGCCAGCCCGCTCAGGACCGCGGCCGCGATCTCGAGCGTGGCCGCATCGGTGACGCGCAGTCCGTCGGCGAAGCGCGGCACCAGACCGGCTCGCTCGCACCACGCCGTGACCTGCGCGCCGCCACCGTGCACGACGAGCGTGGCGCGGCCCGCGGCCGTGGCGTCACGCAGGGCGGCGGCGCACTCGGCCAGCGCGCCCGGCGCTTCGAGCGCGCGGCCGCCCAGCTTCACGACCAGCGCGCCGCGCGGTGGACCGGCGTGCTGGCGTGAGTCCGTCGCGGTCACCAGGGGTTGCCGTGGACGGGCAGGCCCCAGCCTTCGGGCCAGCCCAGCACGAGATTGAGGTTCTGGATGGCCTGGCCCGCGGCGCCTTTCACCAAGTTGTCGATGGCCGCGGTGGCGAGCAGCGTGCGGCCGCCATGCACCGTGGTCACGGCCACATCGCAACGGTTGGACGCCTTCACCAGACGGGTCTCGGGCCACGTGCCGGGTTCCAGCACGCGCACGAACGCCTCGCCCTCGAAGCGCTCGGCGTAAGCCTTGTACGCTTCTGCTGGCGAAACCGCGCGCGCCAGCGGCGCGACCGCGGTCAGGAGTATGCCGCGCGACATGGGGGCCAGTTGTGGCGCGAACGCCACCGGCACCTCGGTGCTCGCGAGCCGCGCGAAGTTACGCGCCATCTCGGGCACGTGCTGGTGCACCTCGCCCACCTTGTAGAATGCGGCACCGCCGTCGAGTTCTGTGAACGACGTGCGCAACGATGGGCTGCGCCCCGCGCCCGAGACGCCCGAAAGCGCGGTCACCGTGACCGGGCCCTCGAGCCAGCCGAGTTCCAGCGCGGGCAGCAGCGACAGCGTGGCCGCGGTGGGGTAACAGCCGGGGTTCGCGATACGGCGGGCGCCCGCGATGCTGCTGCGGAACGCTTCGGGCAGGCCGTAGACATAACCGTGCGAGCCGTCGCGGAAGTCGCTCGACAGGTCGACGACCAGTGCGGCGTCGTGCGCCAGCGACGGCATGTCGGTGGAGATCTGCTTCCACGCGCCGTGCGGCAGGCAGGCGATGAGCGTGTCGAACACGCCGTTTGCGAGCAGGCCCGGCAGCGCGTCGGGCGCCACCGGCGCGGGCAGCGGCATGACGCGCGCATCGACGCCGGGCAGCAATTCGCTGGCCGGCCGGCCGGCGAACTCGCGCGACACGAGGACCGCGACCTCGAGGCCGGGGTGCGTCAGCGCCAGGCGCACGAACTCGTGGCCCGAATAGCCCGAGGCGCCGAGCACGGCGACGCGGGCCGTGCGCCCGCTGCCCGAGGTGCGGCCGGAAACCGCCGGTGCGATGCCCACCGCGCTCACTTGGCGGCGCCCGAGCGGCCGGACAGCACGTCGAGGTGCTTCTTGAAGCGCTTGGCGGACACCTGATCCTCCAGTATGCACAGCACCGTGTCGTCTCCGGCGACGGTGCCCATCAGGGCGTCGAAGCCGGTGAGGTCGAGGGCACGCGCGACCGCGCTGGCATGGCCCGGCGGCGTCTTCACGATCGCCAGGTTCTGCGCCACGCGTGTTTCGTTGACGAAGCTCTTCAAGTCGAGCATCTGCCGGCCGCGGTCGAGCGCTTCGGTGGCCGGGGTGGGCAGCTCGTACCAGCTGCTGCCGTCCGGTCCGGAGCGCTTGGCTACTCCGAGACTGCGCAGGTCGCGCGACAGCGTGGCCTGCGTGGCCTCGATGCCCGAGCGCGACAGCGCCACGGCCAGTTCGTCCTGGCTTGAGTAGCGGCGTCCGCTGAGCATCCGGGCGATGAGCGTCAGGCGGCTGGTGCGCGACAAGTGCGTGGCTTTCCTGGGATGTTGCCGGCCGCTGGCCGGCGGTTCGTTGGCAATGGCGCGCCGGCGGAGTCCATGCTTGGCCCTCGCTGGTCGAGTGCATAAGTATGCGCTGGAGTGAATAAATACACCCTGTGCGCCGGGGCGCAAGAAATAAAACGCTCCCGGCCAAAAAAAAGCGAGCCCGGCGGTTCGCCCGCCGGGC
>JANMAX010000214.1:0-10518 GCA_031360075.1 bacterium
TGCCCGCCGCCTGCGCGAGCCCCGGCGGGTCGGCAAGAGGCGGAGCATCGCATGCTCGATGCAGGAGCGCGCTTCGATCCGATCCGGCTAGGGTGCCGCAGAGGATACCACGCTGCAATGCGCTCATCCTGGCGCGCACGCTCATCCGTACCGGGGACTCAGCTGGCCGTTCCCGACACCGCCGACATCAAGCTGACGTTCGGCACATTGCGCGTCGGTGTGCGCGCAGGCACCGCGGCGCAGGCGGCATCACGCTGAACGAAGAGGCCAGCCCCCGCGGGGACCGGCCCTTCGCGTCTCATCCACCGCTGCCCCCGATGAGCGGCAGCGCTAGAACGGCTTGCCTACCGGCTGCAGGCCGATCGCGTCCTCCAGGTTCCGCTCGGCGATCGCCCAGTCGATGCTCTCCAGCAGCGACTTGAGGTAGCGCTTGCGGTCTCCGCCGAACTCGAGTGCGGCCGTGCTCGCCGACACTTCGAGCACCAGGATGGGCGCGTTGTTCCACACCGTGAGCTGCTCCGGCGTGTCACCGATGACGCACATCAACCGCTTGAGATCGAGGTCGTACGACAGCGCGACCCAGCCGCGCGACGCGAGCGCCGTCGACATCAGCTCGTTCGTGAACGGCTCGTAGCCGCCGAAGTCCCGCGCCAGCATCTCGGACACCTGCTTCTGCGGCTTGCGCGTCTCACCGCCCAGGTGGGTGAAGAAGATCTCGTAGCTCTTCACCGTGGCGAGTACCGGCTGCAGCGCCGTCTTGAGCGAACGCAGCTCGCTGAACACCGGACTCGCCGTGCTGCGGTCGGCGGTGGTGAGCCTGTCCAGGATCTCGTTCGCCTTGGCCACCGAGGCCCGGTAGTGCTCCTCGTGGATGGCGAGCACGCGGCTCGGCAGGCCCTTGACGTTGCGGATGTTCGTGAAGTTCTTGGCGTCCATCTGGATGTTCGGTTTCATGGTGGTTCTCCTGGGCGGCGCGCTCAGGCTTGTGGCGCGCGCCCGTGTGGTGAGGCGACGCGGTGTCGCGTGCCTGCAAGTCGGGTCCGCGCGGGCGAAGTGCGCGCGCGGTTCAACCGAGACGAGCGCTGCCGTCAGGAGGGCCGCGCACGCCGCAGGCATGCAGCCCGCGATGTGTGGGCGAGCACGCGATCTCCGCGTCGTTCGGTGCAGCACCGGCCGGATGGGCCAGAGCCGCGTCCGCCGTGACCACCACCGCGCTTGGACCGCCGGTATCGCGTCGCGCCGAAATGCCGGCTCTGCCGGCGGCGCGTCGCGCCCGGTCGGCCGCGCGCAGCGTGGCCCGGTGCGGGATCGCATGAGTGTCGCTGAAAGTGCCGCCGGCTTGTCCCGTGCCGGCATCATTCGCGGCACGCAGGGCCGCCACATCCGCATGGCTTGCGGCGGGGAGCTCGTCACGGTTTGGGGTCTCGCGGGTGAGCCCATAAGCGTGCCACGTCGAAACGTCCGGGCCGGCACCCAAGCGGTTCGCGCTGCCGACCGCCTCGCGCACCGAGCCGAGCATCGCGAGCGCCAGCGCCGCCGCCAGCACGCCGAGCAGCCGGAGCGCCGCCGGCACGTCCGCAGACATCGCGATCGCTCGGACGGGACGGCTCGGGCTGTTGCTCTGGTGGCGGGTCATGGTTGCGGGCTCCGTGGGGTGTGTGGCCGTGGGGCGCGTTGTGTTCGATGGGCCATCGTGACACTGGGAATATCGGAGCAGACGAAGCGAAGAAAAAGTTGATTGTTTCTAACATACGATTAGCTAAAACCTAAGCATGCTTCGAGCCCGGCCGGGTGCGGCCGGGTGCGGCGACTCTGCCCGTCAGCGCCCCGGCAGCAGGTTCAGCAAGCGCTGGAACGCGAACGTCAGGCTGGCGTCGCGCTCGTCGGCACCGATCGGCAGCGTGTACTCGACGCGCAGCGACAGGGTCGGATCGGGAATGCCCGGACGCCACGACAATCCGAACCCGGCTTCCGACAGCCACTCCTCGCGCCGCGGCGCATCGCGCCGCGTGGTCACGGCGGCACCGGTGACGGGGTCGCGGCCCCAGATCGCGCCCGAGGCCAGGAACGCGCCGGCTTGCAGCGGCAGCCACGCCGGTAGCGGCAGGTGCAGCAATTCGCGCAGGTCATCCACCAGCACCAGGTCGGCGCGCGCGAATGTCCGCCCCGCGCCGCTGAGTTCGTTGGCCTTGAGCGTGCGCAGCGAGTACACGCCACCCTGGAACAGCGCTTCCTGCGGCAGCGGCTGGCCCCGCAGCCGGCCGTACATGGCCTGCGGCACGAACCCGAAGTGCCGGCCCAGCGAGACGTCGCCGCCCGCACTCAGTTTCGCGCGCCGATAGCGGAAGTCACTGCCGATGCTGGGGTCGCTCATCCAATAGCTGGCGTTCGCCCGGAAGCGCGTGTTCGGGATCGTGACATCGCCCTGCAGCGACCACTCCCGTGCGCGGCCATATGCCGCCGGCAGGTTGAACGGTAGTGTCGGTTCGCCGCCCAACAACACCCAATCGGTGGTGTAGGGCAGGGCGGACTCGAGCTGGTCGCGCCATGCGAGCGTCGCGAACCCGCCGTCACCGCCCAGGCGCAAGCTGGCGTTGTAGCCGTCACGGCGCAGGTAGTGATGCCGGTCGTTACCAAAGGTGAGCGCGTTGAACGTGCCGAAGAACGCGTCGTGGTGGTCACGATCGAACGCCTCGGTCCAGCGTCCGGCGGCGGCCCGGAACGCCAGCCGCGAACCCAGCCGCTTCAGGTCCCAGGTGCGGGTCCAGGCGCCTTCGCCGAGCAGATCGTGTGTGCCGGTGGTGTACTGCGCGCGGCCGCTCAAGCGGCCGGGCCAAGGGGTGCGCAGCGTGGCGCCCAGACCCAACTGGCCGCCATCGACGCGATTGAATCCGAGCGCCGGACTGAAGCCGATGCCGAACGCGCGTCGTTTCGAGCGCGCCCTGCCCGAACTGCCGCGCGGGCCCGGAGCCCTGGCGAGGCCCACGGCGAGCGCCGAGTCGAGCCCGGCGGTGTCGAGCGGCGCGGCGGTGCTGCCGAACCATGAATCGCTCGAGTCGGCGAGCGAGCGCACGTAGGAGTGAAGCAGGCTGTCGGCGGGCGTGTCCGCGGCGCGCGCGGAGCGGGCACCCAGTGCGAGCAGTGCCGCGACGCATGCCCAGGCCAGCGCCGCGGCTGGCCTGGCGCGCATGGTGCCGCGCGGGCACGGCGCGCGGCTCTCGCCGCCGCGTGCACTCACGACTTCCTCCCGCGCCCACCGCCGACCTTGACCCGCACGTGCGCCGCGTGCTTCCCGTCGCGCGGCGCGGCGAACATCGAGTCCGGCAGCCCCGAGTTCACCTTGTAGTCCGACATCGCCATCGCGAAATCGAATGCGCGCCCGAACTTGGGCACCGGCACGGTGAGTTCGATGCGCACCAGCATGCGCGACAGCACCCAGAAGCCGTCGGCGTGTGCGCGCTCGATCACCAGGTGGCGGATGCCCTTCAGGAACAGCGGCACGGGCGACTGCCGGAAGTCGAGTTCCTGACGCACGATGACGAAGTCCTTGGTGTCGACCCAGACGCGACCCGATGGCTCGTACACCGCCAAGGCCGACCTCGGCTCGAAGCGCAGTGTGTACAGCAGGTGGTCGCCCAGCAGTTTGCGGTCCTCGATGACGAACCGGAAGTTGCGGCGGTTCCCGGGTCGGAACGCGAAGTTCACCAGCTCCTCGCCCATGTCCGGCGAGAAGTCGCTGTCGACGGTATCGCTTCCGTCGTCCTTGTCGGGTTCGCGCTCGTATTTGCGCAGCTCGATCGCGCGCACGTATCTGGGTTTCTTCTTGTAGACCCTGGAGACGCTCTCGAAGAACAGTTCGGGTGTCTTCTTGCCGACGGTGTTGCGCATGACCCGCATGGTGGCGGTGAACGACTGGTCGTGCAGCAACGAGTCGCGGCGCGCTTCGCCACGCTCGACGCGATCGAGGATCTCGTCGAGCGTGACGCGCGGGGCGCGCACGAGGACTTCGGAGACCTCGGTGTGCAGGGTGTCTTCCACGGCGAGGGCGGGGCCTCCGGCCCCGTTCGCGCTGGCGCCGGAGGCTTGGCGCGAGTTGGCGTCCGTGACGGCTCCGGCCGGGGCACCGCCGCCGGTCCCGCTCGCGTCGGTGCTGGCCGCGCGCGGAGTGCCGGGCGTCAAGGTCGCCAGGAGTAGCGCACCGGCGAGGACGAGCGCGGGCAGGCGGGGGGCGGACGCAGATACGGCGGGGCTCGAGGTCACGGTCGATTCCCTGGGGCTCGGGTGGATGGCGGCCGCGAACGCTAGCCGGGGTGCGGCACGCCCGCAACAGTCTGCGACGAGATGGCAACGGCCGGACACCGGAACCACGCGCGCCGCCGTGGCTTGCGCTGGCGTTACGTGCGGGCGGGACTGCGCGTTGCGCGCTCGGGCCGGATTCCGGCACGACCCGTGCCATACCCATGGCAGGAGCATCTACGGCCACCCGGTCCTGCACCACCCCCGCAGGGTCGCCGGAGCCGACTGGGAGACCCTGCCATGAGAGCCTCGAACCATGTCCACCTCGCTGCTGTCGCGGCGTTCGCCCTTTACTCGATGTGCTCACCCGCCACCGCGGTGGCAGTCGAGCTGACGCCATCACTGCTTGTATTGTCTTCGCCCGCCATGAACCAGCGGTTGCGCGCGGTGGTCACCGAGGCCAGCGACGATCCGGCCCCGGTCACGCTCATGCTCACGCACGTGCCCGCGCTGCCGGCGCCGGAGTTCGCCGGCGTGCACTACCGGCCGCGCGGCAGCGGCCGCTACCGCCGCCAGCCCGAGTCGGCGGGAGTGAGCCAGCTGCACATCGGCTTCTTCGATCCCGATGGCGAACAGGAGTCACGCTTCGACATCGGTGTGCGCGGCGGTCCCATGCTCGACCAGAACCTGCAACTGGGTCTCGGCGTGGACTGGATCCGCAAGAGCGAGAACATCTCGAGCGTCACCACGTCGACCGTGGGCCCCGGCGGCATTCCCATCGAGGTCAAGCAGGACATCGCGCGCGCCTCGGTGAACATGTTCCCGATCATGGGGTTCGTGCAGCTGTCGGCCCCCGACAACATGAGTGTCATCCCGTACTTCGGTGCGGGCGCGGGCTACCAGGTGCTGGTGCTCTCGGGCGATGACTTCGTCACCGGGCAATCGTTCGAAGGCACGTTCAGCGGCTGGGGCTGGCAGTTGTGGGGCGGGGCGGGCATCCCGCTGGGCGGCCGCACGCGGCTGAACGCCGAGGTGTTCGTTAATGGCGCCGAGTTGGGACGTGACGTCACCGACGAGTTCACCGGATTCCAGGCGCACGAGACCGTGAAGGGCGACGGCGGTGGCATGCGCTTGGGCGTCGCCTGGGGGTTCTAGGACAAGGCACGCGTTCAGCGAACTCCCTTATGCGCGAACGCCCCGGTGCGATTCAGGCGCCGGGGCGTTCGCGTGTGTTCGCGCGGGACCCGGCTGAGCGCGGACCGCGCATGGCGGCCTCGAGGCGCTGACCGCTGGCGGCCACCGCAACGCTCCACTAGGCTTGCCGCATGCCCCGACGCTCGCCGCGCTCCAAGCGCAAAGGTCCCGCCGCCAAGCTGCCGCAGTCGCCGCGCGTGCGTTCGGCGCCCGGCAAATCGCGCACGGCGTCGTCACGCAGCGCGCACGCCAGCAAGGGCGCGCGCGGGACCGCCGCCGCCGGCAAGAAGGCGGCGCGCAAGAAGGCGACGCGACCGTTACGCGGCAGCAAGGCCGCCAAGCCGGTGCGTGCGGCCAAGCCGGCCGCTGCCGTCACCACGCCGCGTGCGGCGACTCCATCGCGCAGCCGTTTCGTGCAGCCCGATCCAGTGCGAGTGCGCGCCTTGGTCGAGCAATTGCGTGAGCTGTACCCGGACGCCAAGTGTGCGCTCGACCATGAGACGCCGCTGCAATTGCTCGTGGCCACGATCCTGTCGGCGCAGTGCACCGATGAGCGTGTGAACAAGGTGACGCCTGTGCTGTTCGCATCGTACCCCGATGCTGCGGCACTCGCGGCGGTGGACCAGGAGACGCTCGAGAAGGTCATCCATTCGACCGGCTTCTTCCGCAACAAGGCCAAGGCCATTCGCGAGGCGTGCGCCGACATCGTGTCCAAGCACGGCGGCCAGGTGCCGCGCACCATCGACGAGCTCACCGCGTTGCGCGGTGTCGGGCGCAAGACCGCGAACGTGCTGCTCGGGAACGCCTACGGCATCAACGCCGGCGTCGTGGTCGACACGCACGTCACGCGGCTCGCGAACCGGCTGGGCCTCACCGACGAGACCGACGCAGTGAAAATCGAGTACGCACTCATGCCGCTGGTGCCGCAGGAACTGTGGACCCTGTTGTCGCACTGGCTGATCCTGCACGGCCGCGCCGTGTGCAACGCGCGGAAGCCCATGTGCAGCGCCTGTCCCTTGAGCGGCCACTGCCCGAAGCTCGGCGTGACGGTCTCGGCGTGAGCGACAGGATGCCCTCTGCCGGCTTCGAGTTCGCGCCCGCGGCTGGCGGTGGCATTGCGGCTCGGCATTCGTGCGCCATGGCCGCAACAGCGCGGCGCAGTCCTGTGGCGCGCGCGACCTTGCTCGCGGCACTCGGCCTGACGCTCACGACCGCGCCGGCGTTCGCTCAATCTGCCGCCCTGCCTCCGCTCGCCATGTTCGGCGACGAGAGCGTCGCGGCCACCGACGATGCGCGCGCCTACGTGCTCAACCCGGCCGCGCTCGGCAACCGTTACCCGAGCGAGTGGCTGCTGTCGTGGGCGCGCCGCCAGGGCACGACCACACACGTCACCGCACTCGCGACGTGGCGGCGCCTGGGATTCGGCTTCACACGCGAACGCGACTCCTCGCAGTCGCTGGGCGCCGGGTTCTCACTGGGCGACGAGCGTTTGCGACTGGGCTGGGCGAGCGACCTGCGGCTCGCCGCGCGCCCCGGCGATGAGCGCGACTGGGACCACCGAGCGGCTCTGCTGTCGCGGCCCTCACCGTGGCTGAGTGTGGGTGCCAGCGCCGAGCACGTGACGCAGCCCGTGTTCCGCGGCCGGCGCTTGTCGCGCGAGTACACACTCGGTCTGGGACTGCGACCGCTGGCGTGGTCGCGCGTGCGCGCACACGACGCCGGCACGCGCCTAACGCTCACTGGTGACGTGATGATGCGCGAGGGTGCCGCCACGAGCGCCGCACGCGTGCGCGTCGGGGCCACACTGGAACCGCTGCGCGGGCTCGAGCTGCACGCCAGTGCGGCGCGCGGGCGCGAGTTCCGCTTGGGCGTGACGCTGCGCGGCGTGCGCGGCAATGCCACCGCGGCACGCGTGCAGGTGGATGGCGATCGCGTCTACGACAGCTACACGACGTCGTCGCACACCGGCGAGGACCGCGTCGGCAGGCCGTCGCGCGCGCAACAGCGCGTGGCGTGGGTGCGCGCCGGTGGCGTGCTGGTGGACGAAGCACTCGGCGGCGGCGTCATGGGCGGCGGCGGGGGCACACCGGCCGGCCCGCTGCACGCGCAACTCGAGCGCGCGCTCACCGACCCGCTCACGCGCGGCGTGTTCCTGGAGCTCTCGGGTGTGGCCGGCATGGCGCAACTGGAGGAACTGCGCCCCAAGCTCATGGCGTTGAAGGGCGCAGGCAAGCCGGTGGTGGCGTTCATGCAGTACGGCGGCGGCCGAGGGGATCTCTACCTGTCGAGCGCGGCGAGCAAGGTATACGCCTCGCCCGCGGCCGAGTTTCTGGGGCTCGGGCTGCGCGCCGAGCGCCGCTACTACAAGCAGGCGCTGGCGCGCTTTGGCGTCAAGATGGACCGCGCCAGCATCGGCGAGTTCAAGAGCGCGTACCGCAACTTGAGCGTCGACAGCACACCCGCGCCCGACACGGTCGTCATCCAGCGCATGCTCAGCCAGCGCCAGGAGCTGTTCGTCTCGGCCGTCACCGCCGCGCGCGGCATCACGCCCGAGCGGCTGTTCCCGATCCTCGATGGCCGCGACTACGACGCTCGCGTGCTCGCCAGACTCGGTGTGATCGATTCGGTCGGCTGGCGCGAAGCTGCGCTCGCCGAACTGGGCCGGCTCACGGGCCTCGGCAAGAAGCCGCGCCTGGCCGACCTGCGCCGCATGCCGGAGTCGCGCACGCGCTGGAACACGCCGCAGCGCATCGCGGTGGTGTATGCGGGCGGTGGGATCGTCGATGGCAAGAGCGGCAGCGACCTGCTGGAAGGCAGCGTCATGGGGGACCAGACCATCGCCGCGCAGTTGGAGCGCGCGTTCAAGGCGCCGGGGGTCAAGGCGGTCGTGCTGCGTGTGGACAGCCCGGGCGGCTCGTCCGGTGCGTCGTTCCTGATGGACCGCGCCGTGGAACGCATCAAGAAGGACGCGCGCAAGCCGCTGGTGGTATCCATGGCATCGGTGGCCGCGAGCGGCGGCTACTTCATGTCGGTGCATGCCGACAGGATCTACGCCAACAGGAACACCGTCACCGGCTCGATCGGTGTGCTGTTCGTGAAACCGTCGTTCGAAGGGGTGTACGAGAAGCTGGGCGTGCGCCAGCAGGACTACGAGCGCGGTGACTACATGCGCGGCATGTCGCCGGCACGCAACTGGCGGCCGCAGGATCAGGCCGCCGCCGACAGCAGCATCAAGCGCCTGTACCGCGTGTTCACCGACCGCGTGCGCGACGGCCGCAAGATGGAAGGCTACGAAGTCGCCTCGTTCGCACAGGGCCGCCCGTGGCTCGGCGAGGACGCGGTGCAGACCAAGCTCATCGACAGCATCGGCGGCTTCGATGCCGCGGTCGCCGAGGCGCGCCGCCTGGGCGGCATCCCGAAGGACGAGAAGATCTCGTTCCTCGAGTTCCGCCACCCGAACGGCAGCTTCGTCCAACGTGTCGTGGGCTCGTGGCTCAAGAGCTACGCCAGCGAACAACTGCGCGTGCGCGACATGACGCGTGCGCAGGCACGCGCCGAGGACTGGCTGCTGGACCTCGAGTAGCGGGGGGGCCTGCCGGCTTCCGGAGCGGCGCGAGCGCGTTCCCGGCGCTCCTGGATCACGGCGACCAGCCCGGGCTGTTCATGAGTCCGTGGCCTGGCCCGACCTGATCATGAGCCCGTGGTCTGCGAGGGCCGGCCGCCCATGACCAGTCCGGACTACAGCGTCAGCTCGCGCCGCAGTCGCGCCGCCCACGCGCTCGATGGCTCGAGCGCCACGTAGCGCCGCGCCAGCGTCAGTGCCTCGGTACGGCGGCCGGCCTCGGCGAGCAGGCGGGTTCGGTTGTAGAGCGCGGGCAGGTACTCGGCCTGGCCGCGGTCGACGGCCGCGAACTGCGCGATGGAGCGCAGCATGAGTTCGCGGCGTTGCCACGGCTCGCTCGTGCGTTCGGCGTCGAGCGCCAGTGCCATGCCCCAGCCCAGACGGCCCTCGGGGTAGTGCGGCGAGCGCTCGCAGGCTTCGCGATAGTGCATCTCGGCGGCGGCGTAGTCGTGGCGAACCAGAGCCAGCGCACCCAGTGCGGCGCGCACGCGCGGCTCGAACGGATGGCGCTTCGCCCAGTGCTGCAGGGTCTGTTCGGCTGTTGCGGCACGCGCCAGCTCCGCCAAGTCGCTGGTGCGCGCATCGGGCACGCCACCGAACGCGGCGGCTTGGAAGCGCAGTTCTCCGGTGATCACGCCGAGCGTGCCGTCGGGCAGGCCGGCGCTCGCGAGCAGCGCGCCGTCGTCGGGCAAACCGGAAGGATGCGCGGGCCGCATGTACAGCGACACCCCTGCCAGTGCCAGCAGCACGCCGAGGATCGCAAGGAACAGGATCGTGGGCAGTGCGGGCCAGGACAGCCGGCGCTCGAGCTCGGCCACTGGTGGAGGAGCGGTCATGGAGTCACACAGTAGGAGTTTGGCGGGCGTCGCGGCAATGGGGCGGTTCGCGGTCCGTGGCGTGGAGTCCCGATCCGCGGGGTTGCCGCTGGAGTCGCGCGCCTGCAGAAGCGCGTGGCCGATTCACTGGCGTAGCTGCACGCGGTGCTCGACGCCGAGCAGCGCGCACGGCTGGCGCACCCGCTGCGGACGGGGACGCTGGTGATGTAACACCGCCTGCCGGGCCCCGGGAGTGATCCAGGTCCGCACTCCTGGGGCGATGCTGAGGTCTGCGCTTGGCCGAGCCTGTCCCGTGGGGGCTCGGCCAATGCGCGTTCTGGAGCCCGGATGGCGCTCGCCTCTGCCTCGGGACCGCCAAGGAGCTCGCATCGGTTCCACTGGACGCCCACGGGCCTGAACGACCGCTACGTGCCGCCGCCGCTGGCGGGCCTGGCGGATTCGATGACGTACGTCTACAACTTCGACGGTCAGTTGGAGACGGTCACGCGCCCGGGTGGCGAGCAGGTGCAACTGGAGTACGATGGCACGAAGGGGCGGCTGAAGACGATCACCGAGCCGCGCGGCGTGCACACGTTCGACTACGTCGACAGCCCGCAGCCGACGGGCCTGCTGAAGACGGTCTCCTCGCCG
>JANMAX010000254.1:0-27059 GCA_031360075.1 bacterium
CGCGCTGGGTCGACCGGCTGGCGGTCGTGTTCCCGTTCGAGGAAGCGTTGTTCCGGGATGCGGGTGTCGCAACGACGTTCGTCGGTCACCCGCTCCTCGATGACCTTGCCCCGGAAACCGATGAGGGCACGTTCCGCGCCGAACTGGGCGTGGGTCCCACCACACGCTTGGTCGGACTGCTGCCGGGCAGCCGCAAGGGCGAGCTCCGCGCTCATGCCGCCGAACTCCTCGCGGCCGGCCGTGCAGTCGCAGCCGCGCATCCCGACACGCTGCCCGTGCTGGCGCTCGCTCGCGGACTGTCGCTCGCGGGACTGCCGCGCGAACTCGTGGCCGCGGCGCGCGTCGTGGAGGGGCGCACGCGCTGTGTGCAGGCGTACTCCGCATGTTGTGCAGTCGCATCGGGCACGGCGACCCTCGAGACCGCGCTGTTCGGCACCCCACTCGCCATCGTCTACCGTGTGGGCTGGCTGAACCACGCCATCGCCAAGCGGGTCATCCGGCTGACGCACATCGGGCTTCCGAACATCGTCGCCGGCGCGGAGGTCGCACCCGAGCTCCTGCAGGGCGCATTCCAAGCAGCCACACTGGCACGATTGCTGGGCGAGTGGCTCGGTGATCCGGCCGAGTTGGCGAGGCGCCGGGAGGCACTGCGTGTCGTGCGCGAGCGCCTGGGCGGGCCCGGCGCGTCGCGTCGCGCCGCGGACCTGGTCTGGGAGCGAGTGGCGTGAGCGCCGCACGACATCCGTGGTGGCTGCCGCTCGCGGCCACCGCCGGCAGCATGGCGATCAAGCTGCTGGCCGCGACGTGGCGCTACGAAGTGGTCGATGCGCCCGAGTACATCGCCGCCAAGGCCGCCGGCGAGAGGGTCATCTACGTGATGTGGCATTCCGGCCTGCTGCCGTTGTTGTTCGTGCGCCGCGGCGAGGGCATCGCGGCGCTGGTGAGCCGGCACCGTGATGGTGAGCTCATCACGCGTGTCATCGCACCGTTGGGCTATGTCACCGCGCGCGGCTCCAGCACGCGCGGCGGCGACGCTGGCGTGCGCGAACTGCTGGCGTGGGCGGCAGCCGGACGCGACCTCGCCATCACTCCCGACGGCCCGCGCGGCCCCGCGGAGAAGGTCAAGGACGGGCTCCTCTATGTGGCGACCCGGACGCGCCTGCGCATCGTGCCCATGGTGCTCGGGGCTCGGCATACCTGGCGTCTGCGTTCGTGGGACGGCTTCCGTGTGCCGTGGCCGTTCACCCGCATCTGCGTGGCGCATGGCGCGCCATTCGCGATCGAGGCCGATGGCGATGACGCGTTCGAGCGTGCGCGCCTCCAGGTCGAGCGCGCGCTTCGGGACCTGACCCTCGTCACCCAGAAGCGTGCGGGCGAGGCGGCGTGAACCCGCTCTGGATCGGCTACCGCGTGCTCGCACCGGTACTTGGCTCGCTTGCACCCGGCGCCGGCATGTTCACTTCGCCGCCCGAGCGCGTGCTGTGGCGTGAACGCCTGGGGCACATCACACGACCCGGCGGCTGTGACGCCTGGGTGCACTCCGCATCCATGGGTGAGGCGGTCGCGGCGGCCCCGCTGGTCCGCGAACTGCGCCGACGCCAGCCCGACGCACGCCTGCAACTGACTTCCACGACGCGTTCGGGTCGTGACCGCCTGCGCGAGATCGAAGCGCACGCGTCGCTCGCTCCGCTCGACACGCCCCAGGCGGTGAAGCGCTACTTCCGAGGGGTCCGGCCCGAGCGGCTGTTCCTGCTCGAGACCGAATTGTGGCCGCACTGGTTGCTGCGTGCGAAGCACGACCACGTCCCGGTCGCGATCGTGAGCGCGCGTCTGTCGGAACGCTCCGCACGGCGCTATCGCGGACTCGGTGGCAGCCTGCGGAAGCTGGTCGGCGACCTCGCCGCGGTGCTGTGCCAGAGCGAGGACGACCAGCAGCGCTGGCTGTCGCTGGGGGCTTCGAGTGCGCGCACCAGCATCGTCGGCAACTTGAAGAGCGACGGATTGCCGGAGCCCGCGGCCGACCGTGGCGCCGAGCGTGAGGCACTGGGCCTCGACCGCGACCGTCCACTGCTCGTCCTCGGCAATGTCCGGCCGGGCGAGACGCGGTTGCTGGTGCGCGCCTGGCGCGCGGTGCCGGCGGCGCTTCGGGCACGCTGGCAGGTCGTCGCGGTGCCCCGTCATCCTCGTGCGCTGGCGCAGATCCAGGCCGAGGCCATCGCCGCGGGCCTGACTTCCATGGCGGGCGCGGCACCATCCGATGCCTGGCGCTGGGACGAACGGCTGGGCGTGCTCACGGCCTGGTACCGGGCCGCCGACGTGGCGTTCGTGGGCGGCAGTCTGGCGCCCTATGGCGGTCACAATCCCATGGAGCCCGCCGCTTGCGGAGCCGCCGTGCTGATCGGGCCGTGGCACGCCTCGCAGCGTGAAGCCGTGCGCGCTCTCGAGTCCGTGGGCGCCATCTGGTGCGTGGCGGACGACCGCGCGCTCACCGGTGCCCTGGAAGCGTTGCTCGGGCGCGACGACCTGCGCGCCGCGCGGGCCGCGGCCGCGCTGCGTGTGGCGGGCTCCGAGCGTGGCTCGGCGGCGCGTGCGGCCGACCGCCTGGCGGAGTTGGGACTATGGCCGGTGCGTTGAGCGGCCCGCTCGGCGCGGGTCTGGCGCGGCTCACGGCGCTGGCCTGGGAGGGCCGCCGCAAGCTCTACGAGGCCGGCATCCTGCGACCGGAACGCGTCGGCGCGCGCGTGGTCTCGATTGGCAACCTGTCGGTGGGTGGTGCGGGCAAGACCACGCTCGTGCTGCATCTGGCGGCCCTGGCGCACGCGCGAGGTGAGCGCATCGCCGTGGTCACGCGCCGCTACCGACCGGGTCCGGGCGGGCGCGGGGATGAAGAACTGATGTACATGCACGCCGTCGGCGCCGAGCAGACGTTCGCGGGCACGCACAAGCGGCTGCTCGCGCGCGCCGCCGCACGGGCCGGCTCCGCGCTGGTCCTGGTCGACGATGGCTTCTCGCATTGGGGGCTCGAGCGCGACCTCGATGTCGTGCTGCTCGATCGCACCGATCTGTGGGGTGGGGGCGCACTGCTGCCCGCCGGCCGGCTGCGTGAGCCGTTGCGTGCCCTGCAACGGGCCGCGATCGTCGTCGTGACGCGGATCGGCGCTGCAGAGGACCCCGCGCCATGGATCACGCAGGTGCAGCGTCGTGTCCCGGGGGCTTTCGTCGCGGCGGCGCGCCACGAACCGGCCGGGGTACGGGACCTCGACGGCCGCGAAGTCACGGCGACGGGAGTGGCACGTGTGCTGACGGCCACGGGCAATCCCGGGGCCGTTGCCGCGAGCGCGGCGGAGGCGGGATTCACGCCCGTGACGCTGGCCGCATACCGGGACCATCATTGGTTCACGCTCGCCGAAGCGCGACGTGAACACGATGCGGCCGGGACGGGCACACTGCTGCTCACGGCCAAGGACGCCGTGCGCTGGCCGGCTTCGGCACCGCGCGAACGGGTCGCGGTGCTGGGGACGCGCTGGCGGTGGCTGGCCGGTGGAGATCACGTGGAGCGCAGCGTCTGGGAGGCCAGCGAGTGAGCGCGCGCCGTGCTGATGTGCTGGTGCTCGGCAGCGGTATCGGCGGACTCATGTTCGCCTTGAAGGCGGCGGAATACGCGCATGTCCTCGTGCTCACGAAGAAGCGCGCCGATGACTCGAACACGAACTGGGCCCAGGGTGGCATTGCCGCGGTGTTCGATGGCCAG
This sequence comes from bacterium, assembly GCA_031360075.1. Taxonomy (GTDB): domain Bacteria; phylum Eisenbacteria; class RBG-16-71-46; order RBG-16-71-46; family RBG-16-71-46; genus JAIOPA01. The sequence goes on from JANMAX010000254.1 coordinate 3,752, forward strand.
GACAGTTTCGCACGTCACGAGGCCGACACGCTGCGCGCGGGCGCGGGTCTGTGCGACCGCGATGTGGTGCGCGCCGTGGTTCGCGAGGCCCCCGAGCGCGTGCGGGAACTCGCCTCGCTGGGTGTTGCGTTCAATCGCGGCAGCCGCGGGTTTTCTCTCGGACGCGAAGGTGGGCATTCGAACCGTCGCATCGTGCACGCCACCGACTTCACGGGACGTGCCATCGAGAGCACGCTCATCGACTGCGTTCGCGCACACCCCAACATCGAGCTGGTCGAGGACCAGATCGCGGTCGACCTGATCCTCGACTCCCGGCTCGGCCGTGCCCGGCGTTCCCCGAGGCCGCGCCGCGACACGTGCTGGGGCGCCTACGTCATGGACCGGCACACGCGCCGCATCCGTCCGGTCACCGCCCGCGCGACCGTGCTCGCCACCGGCGGCTGCGGCAAGGTCTACCTGTACACCACCAATCCTGACGTCGCGACGGGCGACGGTCTGGCGATGGCCTATCGCGCGGGAGCCAGTGTCGAGAGCCTCGAGTTCGTGCAGTTCCATCCGACCTGTCTCTACCATCCACTGGCGCGCACGTTCTTGATCTCGGAAGCCGTGCGCGGTGAGGGCGCCTATCTGCGCACGCTGGATGGCACGCGGTTCATGCCCGACGTCCACCCGCTCGCCGAACTGGCGCCGCGCGACATCGTGGCCCGCGCCATCGACCGTGAGATGAAGAAACGCGGCGAGCCCCATGTCTGGCTCGACCTGACGCACGTGCCTGCGGCGCGCGTTCGCAAACGCTTCCCGAACATCCACCGCCGGTTGCTCGAGCTCGGTCTCGACATGACGCGAGCGCCGGTCCCGGTCGTGCCGGCCGCGCACTACATGTGTGGCGGAGTACGCGCCACGCTGGCCGGCCGCACCGATCTCGATGGCCTGCACGCCATTGGTGAGGTGGCTTGCACCGGACTGCACGGCGCGAACCGGCTGGCCAGCAACTCGCTGCTCGAAGCGCTGGTCGGGGCCCACCGCGCTGCGGCGGACGTGCGGGAACGGCTCACGGCCGTCCCTCGGGTGCCCCGCGCCGAGCGCTGGCACGCCGCCGGCACGCACCCGCCACGCGAAGCGGTCGTCAGCGACCATAACTGGGATTCGGTGCGCCGCGTCATGTGGGAGCTGGTCGGGATCGTGCGCAGCGACGAACGCCTGTCGTTCGCGGCCCGCCGGCTCGCGCTCCTGACCGAGGAGATCGACCGGGACTACGTGCGGCTGCGCTTGTCGCCGGATCTGGTCGAACTCCGGAACATCGCGCTGGTCGGCAGCCTGATCGTGGCCTCGGCCGCCAAGCGGCGCGAGAGCCGTGGCTTGCACTACAACCTCGATCATCCGGTCAAAGTGGCATCGTGGGCCCGGGCCCGAGTGGTCCTGCGACAGGCGCCGGGAAGCCGGGCCCTGCTTGTGCCGGGTTCCCGCCGCCGCCTATAGTCGCCGCTCAGGAGGGTGGATGAGCCAGGAGACCATGTTCCGTGATGCCATCGACGAACTGCGCGAGCGCGGCAGCCACTTCGCCCGCGAGGCGTACGTGTTCGTGGTGGCGGCTCTCGGTGAGACCGTTCGCACCCTGCCTGCCGATCGCCTCGCCGACGCCGAACGCCGCCACCTGAGCGGGCGGGAGCTCACCGCCGGCGTGGTCCGCATCGCGCGGGAGGAGTTCGGGACGCTCGCCCCGATGGTGTTCAGGGAATGGGGCGTGTGTGCCAACGAGGACATCGGGACCATGGTTTTCGAACTGGTCGCCGCGGGGCAGCTGAGCGCACGGCCCGAGGACACCCTGGGTGATTTCCGGGGCGGCCCGAACCTGCTGAGCGAATTGGCCGAGCCGCACCCGTCCGCACCGTTGCGCGGCCGCGACGCCTGACGGCGTGAGTTCGCTCGCCCGGCTGTTCGGGCTGCTGCGGCCGTACCGCCTCCGGCTCGCGAGCGCCATCGTGTGCATGGTGGTGTATTCGTTCGCCTCCACCGTGTGGCTCGTGCTCATCCAGCCATTCATGGGCGTGCTGTTCGCGGGCTCGAAGACGGCGATGCCGGCAAGCGTACCCGCGAGCGTGCCGGCGTTGGCGGGAGTCCAGCGCACGCTCACCGCCCTGCTCGCGGGCCTGCCGCCGTTCGTGGCATTCGAGCGGCTGTGCGTGCTCATCCTCGTGCTGTTCCTCGTCAAGAACGCCGCCGACTACGCGGCCTCTTACCTGAGCGTGTCGGTCGAGCAGGCGGCGATGCGCGACCTGCGCCGCCGGCTGTTCGGCCACCTGCAGAGCCTGCCGCTGTCGTACCTGAACGCCCGCCGCTCGGGTGAGATCATGTCGCGGCTCACGAATGACGTCGAGGCCCTGCGCGGTTCGCTTGCCGCCGGCATCAGTAATTTGCTGAAGGATGGCCTGACGTTCACCGGCTACCTCATCATGGTGTTCGCCGCGTCCTGGCGTCTGGCGCTGTTCTCGTTCGTGGTCCTGCCGCCGGCGGCGTGGGCGCTGGTCACCATCGGTCGCAAGATGCGCAAACGCTCGGGCCGCGCTCAGGCAGAGATGGCGTCGCTCACGGGCGTGCTCCAGGAGAACATCGCCGGCGGCCGGATCGTGCGAGCGTTCGGAGCCGAGCGCTTCGAGGAAGAGCGCTTCGAACACGCGAACACCGGCTATTTCAGCGCGTTCACCCGGCTGCGACGGGTCTCGGCGGCGGTGAAGCCGCTGTCGGAGTACGCCCTTATCCTCGTGGCGGTGGCGATTGGCTGGATGGGGGCGCGTGAGGTGTTCCTGACGCACACGCTGCCGCCCGAACGGCTGTTCACGTTCGTGGCCGCCCTGCTCAGCATGCTGTCGCCGGTCAAGAGCCTGTCCGAGATCGGCGGCACGCTCGCCGCCGGGCTCGGCGCGGCCGATCGCGTCTGGGCGCTGCTCGACACGCCGCCGTCGATCGCCGACGCCCCTGACGCACGCGCGCTGAACCCGTTCGCGCGCGAGATCCGCTACGAGCACGTGACGTTCGCCTACAACAGCGAGCGCACCGTGCTGCACGACGTCGACTTCACGGTGCGCCGCGGCGAAGTGGTCGCGCTGGTCGGCACGAGTGGTGGCGGCAAGAGCACGACCCTCGACCTGCTGGCGCGCTTCCATGACCCCGGCCAGGGCCGCGTGACGTTCGACGGCACCGACTTGCGCCAGGCCACACTTGCATCGCTGCGCGGCCAGCTGGGCGTCGTTTCGCAGGAGACCATCCTGTTCCACGACAGCGTGCGCGCCAACATCGCCTATGGCCTGCCCAACGCCGACCCGGCCGCGATCGAGGCAGCGGCGCGAGCCGCGCATGCGCACGATTTCGTGTCACGCATGCCGCTCGGATACGACACCATCATCGGTGACCGCGGCGTACTGCTGTCGGGCGGCGAACGCCAGCGGCTGGCCATCGCGCGAGCGCTGCTGAGGAATCCGCCCATCCTGTTGCTCGACGAGGCGACCTCGGCACTGGACACCGAGAGCGAGCGACTGGTGCAGGACGCGCTCGAACGCCTGATGCGCGATCGCACCGTGCTGGTGATCGCACACCGTTTGTCGACCGTGCAGCATGCCGACCGCATCCTGGTGTTCGAAGGGGGCCGCATCGTGCAGCAGGGCCGGCATGACGAACTGCTCGCCGCCGGTGGCAGCTACCGCCGGCTGCACGATCTCCAGTTCCGCGACGCATGACCTCGACCACCGCCCTGCTGCCCGTTCCGCAAGGCGGCTTCCGCCGCATCGCGGTGTTGCGCCTGTCTTCGCTCGGGGACGTCGTCCTGACGCTTCCGGTCGTGCATGCCCTGGCGCGGGCGTATCCCGGGGCGTCGCTCCAGTACTGGGTGAAGCAGGAGTACGCCGCGGTGGTGCGGCATGATCCGGCGGTGGCGCACGTGCGTGAGCTGGAGCATGACGCCAGCCGCATCGAGGACCTGGTGTCGATGAGTGCCGAGCTCGAGGACTGTGACCTCGTGGTCGACCTGCACGGCAGTGTACGGTCGCGCGTGCTGACGTTCCGTCAGCCGGGACGCGTGCTGCGCCTGCGTGGCCGCCGTCTGGAACGGGAACGCTGGGTGCGCGCCCGCTGGACGCAGCCGCAACCGCTGCCGCACGCCACCGCGCGTTACGCCGAGGTGATCGCGCCGCTCGGAATCGTGCCCGCCGGGCCGCCACGCGTCTCGCTCGATCCCGCAGCGCGGGCATGGGTGGCTGAACAGCGTGCGGCGCTTGGGGGTCGCACGGTCATCGCGCTGTGTCCGGCGGCGCGCCACGCCACCAAGCGCTGGCCCGAGGAGCGTTGGTGCGCGCTCGAGGCCGGGCTTGTGTCCCTCGGGGTCGGTCGCGTCGTGCTCACCACGCCGGCCGAGAAACGCGCGCTGCCGGCACTCGCCGCGCAATGCGCGGCCTCGGGGGCACGCTGGTACACGGAGTCGCTCGAACGGACCTCCGCGTGGCTCGCCAGTTGCGAACTGGCGGTGACGCATGACTCCGGGCTGATGCACCTGTCGGCGGCGTGTGGCCGGCCGGTGGTGGCGTTGTTCGGCAGTACCTCCCCGGTGCTGGGCTTCGCCCCGAGCGGGGAAGGCCACACCGTGTTGTGCCGGGAACTGCCGTGTCAGCCATGTACCGTGCACGGCCGGGAGCGCTGTCCGCGCGGACACTTCCGCTGCATGCTCGAGATCGGCGTGCCCGAAGTCCTGGCCCGGGTCCGGGAGCGGCTGCCGGCCGTGTGAGCCCCAGCGTCGTCCTCGATCACTCCCGATCCTGGGGCGCGTGCCTGCGTCCGGCGCGAGTTCGCCATGGACGGAGCGCGGCGACCGTGCAAGACTGCGAGTGGTCGGACCGGACGCTGAGGGCTCATGAATCGCCGCATCCGCGCATGCAGTGGGGTGCTGTTCGCCGTCGCCATGCTGGTCGCGCCCGTCCGAGCCGCGCTCGCGCAGCAGGTCGCCGCACAGCGATTGCTGGGTCAGGCAGGTGTTCCGGTCACGGCCACGCACGACGTCACGACTGGGGCCGTCATCGTACTGCGGGGCGCGAGTGTTCCGCTGGCCGGCGGCCGGGAGCGTGCGACCCTGGCCCTGCGGGACTGGGTGTTCGAGCACGGCGCGGCGTTCGGGCTCGATGCTGCGACCGACGACATCGTGTGTGAGCGCGATGAGCCACTTCCGGACGGCCGCCATCGCATCCAGCTCCGGCAGTATTGGAATCGGATCCCGGTCGAGGGCGCTGACGCGCGCGGGATCGTCGATGCGCAAGGTGAGTTACGCTATCTGGCCTGTGGTTTCCTCAGCACCATCCGATGTGCGACCAGCGCGGTGATCGGGAGTGAGCAGGCGCTCCGCGTCGCTGTTCGTGCCACGGGCGGAGTTCCTCCAGCACAGGGGCCGGGGCTCTGGGTGCGGCGGCGCGATGGTGTGGACCGATTGGCATGGCGCGTGGTGCTGCTGCATGAGGGCGGCCGCGAGACGCTGTCATGGGTCGATGCGCTGGACGGTACACTGCTCGCTGCCGACGATGCCGCGGTCCACGCGCTCGGGTTCGTGTACCCGACCGATCCGCGCGCGCCGCTTGCGCAGGTGGACTTGCCCCGGCTCGTCCCCGCCATCGGGCTGCAGTCCCCATGGCTGGGCATCGACGACACGCTCTATCCCGAGGCCGAGCCGGTCGGTCCCGGCGGCGACTATCGTTTTTCACCCAGCCAGCCATCGTTCGATCAAGTGAACGTCTATTGGCATGCCGACCGGTTCCTGCACGATTGCCTCGGCTCCTTGGGCTACGCGGGTCCGCCCGAATCCCTGATCGTGCGCATCAACCGCGCGACCGAGCCGTTCGTCGCGCAGACCAGCGGCCGGTATGTGGATCTGGGCCGGCCGATCCCGGGCTTCGTGCAGGACGTCGCGCGCTCGCAGGACATCATCTATCACGAGCTGACCCACGGCGTGCTGTATGGATACGGCGTACTGGCCTCGGGCCCGCGGCGTGAAGCCGTGGCGCTCCACGAAGGGCTGGCGGACTACTTCGCCGCCGCGTTCACAGGCGATCCGGGCATCGGCCAATGGCTCTACTTGACCTTTCCCGACGGCGCGACGCGCGTCGACCAACCGGCCGAACCGTGGAACTATGCGCACTACGATCAGGTCGGATATGCCGGCGGTGAGATAGGCAGTCCGTGGGGCAACGGCATGATCCTGTCCTCGACCTTGTGGGAACTGCGCGGCGCGTTGGGAGTGAGCGCGGACTCGCTCGTGCTGGAGGCGCTCGTCTACTTGCCAGAGGCACCGGTGTGGTCCCAGTTCGCGAACGCGTTGCTGCAGGCCGACGCGGATCACCATGCGGGCCGGTGGCAGGGCGAGGTCGTCCGTGTCCTCACCCACCGTCGCATTCGCGGCGCCGTGGAATCCGGGATCAGCGGTCCGCAGTTGCTGGCTGCCGGTGTGCGCGGCACGTACCACGCGCTGCCGTGCTGCGGTGGCTCGGCGCTGGGGGATTATCACTGGCGGGTTCGCGAATGGTGCCGGGGCCGGCCGTGCTCCGACTGGCATGACCTCGCCGACGGCCCCGACCTGGAGACCTCGTTCCAGCAGGACTCCGAACTGCAGTTGACCGTGCTGACGCCATGGGCGGACACGCTCGTGTCGGCGCCGTTCTTCGTCGGTGTGAGCGCACCGGAGTTGCACCTGGCCGGCCCGCACCGGCTGGCGCAGCACGGTATCGGTCGGTGGTCGGCGCGGTACGTGGCGATGGGGCCGGTGACCGTGCAGTGGCATCGCACGTGGCGGCGGCCCTTCGCCTTGCCGGTCGCCATCGCGCGCGCGCTGGAGGTGTCGTTCGCCGCCGACAGCAGTTGCGATCTCCAGGTGACGCTCACGGACGGACTCGGTCGGCAGGTGGTCCGGCAGTGGGCAGTCGAGACGTTCGCGGATCGTGCACTTCCGGACCGGACCGCGCGGCTGCTCGTCGTCCAGCACTGGGATGCCGTGATGCAACATGCCGAACTGTCGCTCGAACTCGTGAAGGCGTCCTCGGTGCGCGCCACCGTGTACGATGTCCGGGGTCGCGCTCGGGTGCAGATCTGGAACGGGCCCCTCGCGGTGGGGACACACGTCGTGCGCTGGGATGCCGGCGCGCTCGAGCCCGGGGTCTACTGGCTGCGCGTGCTCGCGGAGCCCACCGGCGCGCTCCAGCGATTCGTGGTCGTCCGGTGAGGTGCGCGGACCCGGGTGACGGCCGCAGGATGGTCCTGTGCGCGGCGGCGGGCCCGGGCGAGGTAGCCGTGATGCGCGGGCGGCTGAACTCCACTAGAATGCGGGCATTCCCGGTCTGATCGCTGGTCCGCCGCCGCCCGTCCCGGGCTGGCTCGCCCCTGGAGATGCGCGTGAGCGACAAGGAAGCGACGAAGCAGTACGTCGAGGATCTGACCGACCAGTCGGACGACTTCTCCCGCTGGTACAACGAGGTCGTGCGCAAGGCCCAACTGGCGGACTATTCGCCGGTGCGCGGCTCCATGGTGATCCGGCCTTACGGGTTCGGGCTGTGGGAGAACATGCAGCGCCTCCTGGACCAGCGCATCAAGGCGACCGGCCACCAGAACGCCTACTTCCCGCTGCTCATCCCCGAGTCGCTGCTCAAGCTCGAGGCCGACCACGTCGAGGGCTTCGCACCCGAGTGCGCCTGGGTCACCCACGGCGGCAGCGAGAAGCTCGAGGAGCGCTACGCGATCCGGCCGACGAGCGAGGCCATCATCGGCCACATGTACTCAAAATGGATCGAGAGCTATCGCGACCTGCCCATCCTCCTGAACCAGTGGTGCAACGTCATGCGCTGGGAGAAGGTCACGCGGCTGTTCCTGCGCACGGCGGAGTTCCTGTGGCAGGAAGGGCACACGGCTCATGCCAACGAACCGGAGGCGCGCGAGGAGGTCCTGCGCATGCTCGAGGTCTATCGCGATTTCGTCGAGAACGAACTCGCGATTCCGGTGTTCCCCGGCCTGAAGAGCGATGCCGAGCGGTTCGCGGGCGCCCACGAGACTTACACGATCGAAGCGCTCATGAAGGATGGGAAAGCCCTGCAGGCCGGCACGTCGCACCATCTGGGCCAGCACTTCGCGAAGGTCTTCGACATCACTTACCAGGATGAGCAGGGCAAGCGTCAGTTCTGCTGGCAGACGTCGTGGGGCGTGTCGACGCGCTTGATCGGTGCGCTCATCATGGTGCATGGCGACGATGCCGGGTTGCGAATGCCGCCGAACGTCGCGCCGATCCAGGCGGTCATCGTGCCGATCTGGCGCAAGGAGGAAGATCGTGCCGCGGTCAGGAGTTTCATCGATCAGGTGCGCTCAGCGCTCGGCGACCGCGTGCGCCTGCACGTCGACGACCGCGACCAGTACTCGCCGGGCTGGAAGTACAACGAGTACGAGTTGCGCGGTGTTCCGGTGCGGCTCGAGATCGGGCCCAGGGATGTCGCAAACCAAGCCGTGATGAGCGTACGGCGGGACACGCGAACGAAGGAGTCGATCCCGCTCGCAGCGCTCGCGGAGCGTCTGCCCGCGATGCTCGCCGACATCCAGTCCTCGTTGTTCCAGCAGGCGCTCGAGTTCCGCACCGCGAACACGGTGCTGGCTTCGTCCAAGGAGGAAGTGCTGGCGCACTTCGCCGCGGACAAGCGCGGCTTCGTGGCGGTGGCGTGGGACGGCTCCGCGGAGTTCGAAGCCGAGGTCAAAACGAGAACCGGGGCGACGTTGCGCTGCATGCCGTCCGACGCCTCGCGCTTCGACGCCATCGCCAAGCCGGGTCATCGCATCGCGCTGTTCGCGCGCTCGTACTGAGGCCGCCTCACGTGTCGCCGGGACGCATCCTGGTACGGCTGCCGAACTGGCTCGGGGACGCCATCATGGCGCGCCCGCTGCTGCATGCGATTCGCGCGGGCTGGCCGCAGGCACGCGTGCTCGGCGTCGGCCCGGCGGGCCCGAGCACGCCGCTCGCCGAGGACGGCGTGCTCGATGAACGGGTGCCGTTCCCACGCGACTCCGCCGCACGCCGGGAGGCGGTCGCACGCGTCCGGTCGTTCGCGCCCGAAGTCGCGATCGTGCTGCCGGCGTCGTTCGCGAGCGCGTGGCTGGCCTACGGCTCCGGAGCGCGGACGCGTGTGGGTTTCCGGGGCGAGTGGCGCGACCTCCTGCTGACGCATGCCCTGCCGCGTGCCGCGCGTGGCGACCAGCATCTGTCCGATGAGTATCTCGCACTCGGCGCGGTGCTGGGCCTGCACGAAGTCCCGGTCCCCGTGCTGGTGCCGTCCGCTGCCGGCCGGGAGCAGGCGGTGGGCGCGCTGGCATCGGCAGGCGTCGGCCCGGATGACCCGTACGTCATCGTCGGACCGCGATCGGCCTACGGTCCCGCGCGAGAATGGTTCCCGGAACGCTTCGCCCAGACGGCGCGTGCGCTCGCCGCGCGCGGGCTGCGCATCGTGGTGTGCGGCACGGCTGCCGAGGCGGAGTCCTGTGACCGTGTGGCCGCGCTCACCGGACCGGCCGCCGTCTCCCTCGCGGGGCGGACGTCGTTGCCGGCGCTGGTCGCACTCGCGTCCGGTGCGAGGCTGGCACTGTGCAACGACTCGGGGCTCGCACATCTCGCCGCGGCGACGGGGGCTCCGACCATCCAGATCTACGGATCCGCGGCCAGTGGCTGGACCGCGGCGCGTGGCCGGCACGTGCGCATCCTGCACCGTGCGCCGGTGTGCTCGCCGTGCTGGCGCCGGCACTGCGTGATCGGCACACGCTGCCTCGACGCCGTGACCGTGGCATGGGTGCTGCGCCATGCCAGCGAGCTCCTGGCGGAGGCCGCGTGAAGGTGCTGGTGCATTCGGCGTCGGTGCCCTCCGGGCACCGCCTGCAGCATGCGATCGCGGGTCTGACGGCGCGCGGCCACGACTTGCGCTGGACCGGCCGGGCGCGTGGCGCGATGCCCGAGGTCGACGTCGTGCTCGGAGGTCCGCACGCGTTCGGCCCGGCGTGGACCGCGGCCCTGGCGCGCGCACGCGTACTGGTGCTGGCGCTGGAAGGCGCGCGGCATCGGGCGTGGAAGCCATTCGAGCACTGGTTGTGGTCGGTGGCCGGCGGCTATGGGCTGGTCGAAGCCGGCGATGTGGATGCATTCCTCGTTCAGGTCCCCGAGCACGAGCGCGAGCGGCTGGCGTTGTGGCCTGCGGATGCCGTTCCGGCGGAGCCCGTACTGCACGCCGACACCGCGGTCCTCGAACGGTTGTGTGAGCGCTCGCTGGCCCGGCGTACGGCGGGACCCGGGCGGGCGGGCTTCTTCGTCGATCGCGACGGGACGTTGATTGCCGAGCGTCATCATCTGGCGGATCCCGATGGTGTCGAACTGCTGCCGGGCGTGGCCGAAGCGCTGCGCACCGTGCGGGCGGCGGGTCACCCGGTGGTCGTGATCTCGAACCAGGCCGGAGTGGGACGGGGCCTGTTCCCGGAGGCGAACGTCCACCGGGTCATGGCGCGGTTGCGGCACTTGCTGCGTGCCGACGGCGTCGAGTTGGATGCCGTGCGGTACTGTCCGCATGCCCCCGACGAAGGTTGCGACTGCCGCAAGCCGGGCACGCGGCTGTTGCGCGAGGCCGCAGACGATCTGCGCCTGTCCCTGCCGCACTCCGTGATGGTCGGCGACAAGTGGATCGATGTCGAGGCCGGCCACGGCGTGCGCGCGGCGGGTGTGCTGGTGCGCACCGGACATGGCGCGCTCGAGGGGATGGCCGCCCGGGCAGCGAATGCCGCGCCGGCGGATCTGGTGTGCGAGGACCTGCCGGCGGCGGCGCGCTGGTTCCTGACTCAGCAGGACTGAGCGCGTCCGCTCAGCGATCGGGCTGTAGCGCCAGCGCGTAGTCCCGTCCGCCGTCCACCATGTGGTAGCGGATGACATATCCGGGCACGTGCAGCTGGCTTTCGGCCAGCCAGCGGTCGTCGGCCATGTCCTCGAGCTTGCGCGGATAGGCACCGCGTTCGCGCGCGAACAGCTCGAGCGCTTCACGCAGGTCGCGCACTTCGGCCGCGGCGTAGACATCGGTCCCGGGCTCGGGCGCGCGCGCTTGCGGGACGTGCGCGGCGGCGAAGCGCACCACGCCCACCGCGGCAAGCACGGCGAGGCCGACCGCGACCTCGCGGAACCACGCCGGCGCACGGTGCGCGTTCCGGACCGGGGGTGCGATCGGGGTGACGGGCGGGACGTAGCCCGGGTCCCGCCGGCCGACGAACTCGACCCACTGGGACTCGAACATGCGCTGCAGCGCTTCGTAGGTCTCGTACTCAGTGAGCGGGGCGGCCTCGACCACCTGGGCGACGGTGTGCTGGCCGTCGACGATACCGAAGATCTCGCGTTCCTCATCGGACAGCGGTTCATCGGGGTCCGGCAGGTCCCGCACGCCCAGCAACTGGTGCGGATCGCGGAACACGGTGACGAAGCGCTTCTGCTCATCGACGCGCCGTGCGGCCTCGATCATCACGCTCTCCATGCTGAGCGAGACGAGCGTCGAGCCCGGCCACTTGGTGTTCGGGTCGAAGCGATAGCTGCCGTTCTCCCAGCGCACGAGTCGGGACAGATCGTCGAGGATCTGGCGCTCGACCAGCGGCGCCAGTTCGTCGGTGTCGAGATAACGCCCCTTGACGAGCAGGTCCTCGAGATCCCGTCCGGACTCCTTCTGGATCGTGACCAGCCCGCGGAACTGTTCGTCGGACAACCGGTGGATCTTCTTCAGGAAGCCGGCGAGCGCATCGTCCTTGGCGAGTCCGGGCTGACGCGTCGAGACGACGCGGCCATCCGTGACCCAGACCTGGAAGCGCTCGGTGTTCCATTCCATTACCAGGCAGCCGGACTTCTTCTGGGATCCCACGAGTTGCAGGATCTCCATCGCCGAGAAATCGCGCAGGTTACCTTGCAGGGCCATGATGCCTCAGGCGGCCAGGGTGGTCTGGCGGCGGGTGGACTGGGCGATGCGCCCGTGGGAGCCGGCGTCGAGTTGTGCTTCGCGGAGGCGTTCCCGATTGACGACCATCAGGTAGCCGCCCAGCGACCAGGCGTACACCATGACGAGCCCGGCCAGCAGCACGACGGTGGGCACCTCGCCGCCCGGGAACGACAGCCGGGGCGTCAGCGAGAACGGCGCCGAGAAGTCGATGGCCAGGCGCCCGAAGATCCAGGTGAGCGCCAGCAGGAATGCCGGTGCGAAGACGCGATGATGAGCGAGGAGTCCATAGCCCGGCACGAGCGCGGCGAGCGCGGTGCGTCCGAGCCGGGCGCCGTCGCGACGGCGCGCGCGATGCTGCAGCAGGAGCAAGCGTGAGAATTCCGGTGTCTCGGCACTGGCCCCGATGCGGTCGCACTCCGGACAGAGCGCCGCTTCGCGACGGCGCTTGGCACAGCGCCGACACACGATGACGCCGCAGTTGCTGCACACGCGCAAGGGCAGCCGGGCGTGTTGCCAGCGTCCGAAGCCCGCTCCGAGCACGAGCGCGAACAACGCCGTGAGCGTGAACGGCAACCCCGATGCTTCCATGCGGCCGCGCAGCATGAGCGGCAGCGGCTGCCGACCGCGCGGACGGTCCGCGGACTCCAGTGCCTTCCAGAACACCTCGGGAGACGGCCAGACATCGACCAGCGGCAGCATGCCGTTGGTGCCGGCGCGGGACTGATAGCGCTTCACCAATTCGAAATCAATCGCGGAGGCCTGCCGGACCTCGTTGTTCGCGGCGGTGTACTCGAAGCGGCGGTTCAGCAGTTGCGAGGCGTTGAAGTGCGCCGCGGCGTTCATGGCGTCGGCTCTGATCGCTTTAGCGTAGAGCGCGAGCGCCTCATCGCTCTGGCCAAGCATCGCGACAACATTGCCGAGATTGGTCAGGACGGCGCTCTGTTCCGGCCAGGCCTTGAGCGCGGCACGGTAGGCCCTCTCGGCTTCCGGCAACTGGTTGCCGCGGCGTGAGTGCCACGCCAGGGCGAACTGGGCGAAGCCATCGTCGGGGTCGCGCGCCGCGTTGCCCTCGAGCCTCGCCTGACGTTCGGCATTCCACGGTGTGTGCGCGACCTGCGGCATCTCATAGAATGGCCGGCCGTCCTGGCGCAGCGCGAGCGAGAAGCGGTCCAGTGTCGACAGTGCGACGGGCGCGAGCATGGCGCTGACAGCGAGCATCACCGTGAGCACGCGCTCGCGCGGGCGCAGCACCTGCCACAGGAAAGCCAGGAACCCGAGCACGGGGATCGTCAGCCCGGCGCCGGCGAGGAAGGGCAGCAGCAGGATGACCGGCACCCACCAGCGGGCGGTGAATGGCGAGATCGTGCGCGACAGCTCCTCGAGCAGGCTGTGCGACAGCTCATGACGGCGGTGGAAGACGACGAACAGGCCGGCGAACAACAGGCCCGCGAACAGCGCTTCGATGCCCAGCACGAGCGCGTTCGCGGTAAGGTCGAGCTGGATGTTGAAGTCGCTGCGGCACAGGTCGACGACCGCGGCGCAGTGCAACAGCACTTGCGCGGGATCGCTGAACAATGACCAGTTGGCAAGCATGACGTGCGGCTGCAGGAACGACGGGTCGAGCTCGATCGCGCCGCGTACGTTGGTGAGCGCTTCCTGGGGCTGGCCCGCCTGCCGCGCGATCAGCCCGCGGCGGTAGAACAGCCGGGCCTCGAGCGGCAGGGCGGCGATCTGCCGGGCGTTCTTCCACGCCACCCAGGCGCTGACGTCGCGCAGGTCGGTGGGCTGCGTGACGCCGCCACCGGAGCGCGGTGGAGCGACCGTGGTCTCGAGCGGTTCTTGAGCACGGGCGAGTGGCACACTTGCCGGCACCGCGGCGGACAGCACCACGGCTGCGGTCAGCACGACTCGGTGGACACATGCGGGCCACACCCGAGTCTGGTGAGTCGGGGGAGTCGCCGTCCTGGCTCGGCTCATCTTGTGCATTCCCTTGACACTCCGAGGGTGCGCTCCGTAACGTCCGGGCGTTCGCGCTCATTATCGGCGGTACGGTCCGGCCGCTTGAGAACGTTCTCGCCCCGCGCTCGCGGCCCGTCCGCCGTGGTCGGGGGGCCGGTCTGCCCCCTCGTGCGACCACGCCCGCGGGAAACGTGTCGATGCGGCCCCTGAGCCGCCGGGAGTCGACCTCCATGTCACAAACCGAGACCGGCACCACGCCCTGGATCCGCATCCGGGACGCTGCAGCGCACGTCGGGTCCAGCGTCGAGATCCGCGGCTGGGTCACGCACCGCCGTTCGAGCGGCAAGGTGCAGTTCCTGGTGGTGCGCGACGGCAGTGGTTTGCTGCAGTGCGTCGCCGGCGTGAAGGACCTGTCCGGCGAGCAATGGGAGGCGAGCGCGGCCCTGACCCAGGAGGCCGCGGTCCTCGTGCGCGGCACCGTGAAAGCCGACGCGCGCCAGGTCGGCGGTGTCGAGCTGGGGCTGTCGCATCTTGAAGTGGTGTCCCTGGCGCCGGACTATCCGATCACGAACAAGGAACATGGCGTCGACTTCCTCATGGACCACCGCCACCTGTGGCTGCGGGCGCCGCGCCAGCAGGCCATCCTGCGCATCCGCGCCGAGATCATCCGCACGTTCCGTGACTTCATGGACACCCGCGGCTTCACCCTCGTCGATGCGCCGATCTTCACGCCGAATGCCTGCGAGGGCACGACGACGTTGTTCGAGACCCAGTACTTCGATGACAAGGCCTACTTGTCGCAGAGCGGCCAGCTGTACATGGAGGCCGCGGCCATGGCGCTCGGCCGCGTCTACTGCTTCGGTCCGGCGTTCCGCGCCGAGAAGAGCAAGACGCGCCGCCACCTGATCGAGTTCTGGATGATGGAGCCCGAATGGGCGTGGGCCACGCTGGCGGAAGTCATCCAGCTCGAGGAGGACTTGCTGATCACCACGGTCGGCCGCGTGCTGGACCGTTGTGCCGAGGACCTGAAGCTGGTCGAGCGCGATACCACCAAGCTCGAGAAAGTTCAGGGGCCCTTCCCGCGCATCCACTACAACGACGCCGTGCGCATGCTGCAGGAAGCCGGGCGTGAGTTCGAGTGGGGAGGGGACCTCGGCGCTCCCGATGAGACCGAATTATCGAACCGCTACGACACTCCGATCTTCATCACGAACTACCCGGCGGCCATCAAGGCGTTCTACATGGAGCCGGATCCGGCGGACCCCCGGTTGTCGTTGTCCTGCGACTGCCTCGCCCCGGAGGGCTACGGCGAGATCATCGGCAGCGGCCAGCGCATGTCGAGCCTCGACCTGCTGAACAGCCGCATCGACCAGCACGGCCTGCCCCATTCGGCGTTCGAGTGGTACAAGGACCTGCGCCGCTATGGCTCGGTGCCGCACTCGGGTTTCGGCATCGGCATCGAGCGCACGCTGTGCTGGATTGCCGGGCTCGAGCACGTGCGGGAGAGCGCGGCGTTCGCCCGTATGCTCTACCGGCTGACTCCTTGAGCCGGGGCACGGTGGTCCCAGGCGCGGCCAACCACATCCATTGCCGAATCTTGACACTCCGCACACAGCTTCCTAGTGTCGCTCGGCTCCGGATGCTTCACGCTGTCTGGAGCGGGGGGCAGCCTGCCCCGCCTGCAGCCGCCGCAACTTCGGCCTAACCGCACCGCGCGAGCCCATCATTGACATGCTCGGACACGCATCTCTAGACTGTGACTACTTCGTTGCCCCGGGCCCCCGCCATTCTCGGCTCCTGCCGGCCCGCGGGCTGTTCGTGTCCTTGGCGCTCGCCCTGCTGACCGGTGCGTGCGCCCGGAACGATTCCTCCCGGCCTGTGGAAGATACCGAGACCAGCGGGCGTATATCGATCGCCGCGGCACCCGATGTCCGGGCGCTGATGGCGGAGCAGGTCGGGGCGTTCCAAGCGGAGTTCCCGTTCGCCAAGCTCGCGTTGCGCGAGCCGGAATCCTCGGCGCAGGTGATGTCGGCGTTGCTCGCCGGGCGCGCGGATGTCGCGGCGGCGGGTCGCGAGCTCGAGGACGAGGAGCGTCGGATGGCACAGCAGGCTGGTATCGAGATCGAGGGGCACCGCATCGCGCAGGACGGGATGTGCGTGGTCGTGCAGGCCTCGAACCCCGTGCGCAACATCACGCTGGCGGAACTGCAGCGCATCCTGCGTGGCGAACTCACGCACTGGTCGGCGATCGGCGGGCGTGATGCGCGCATCGTCCCGGTCCTGCCGCCGCTGTCGTCCGACCTCGCGCGCGCCTTCGCCCAGCGGGTCATGGCCGGCGAGCCGGTGCGCGCGGCGGCCATGGTCGAGTCGTCCGATTCGGCGGTCGCGGCCCGTGTGATCGCGACGCCGGGAGCGTTCGGCGTGCTGCCCCTGGCACTGGCCACTTCGGATCCGCGGCTGCGAGCGCTGGCCATCGCCGCGGTCGCGGGCACGCCCTACGTGGACCCGGACATGGAATCCGTGCACGATGGCCATTATCCGCTCAGCCGCTGGGTCAATCTCTTCATCCGCACGCACGGTCCGCGGCTCGCAGGCGGCTTCGTCACCTTCGTCTCGAGTCAGCCTGGCCAGCAGTTGGTGCTGGCGAGCGGCCGTGTGCCCACGGCCGTGCCGTTGCGTTTCGTTCGTCGCTCCCCATTGCTGGGTTCGCACTGAGTCACTGGGATCGCACCAAGAGGAGACACCACCCCGAGCCTATGAACATCACCTTCCGCAGTCTCGCCCGGATCGCGACGGGGGTGGCCCTGTCCGCCGCACTCGTGAGCGTGTCACCTTCCGCCGTCCACGCCGATGAACTCCGGGACGGCCGTGTCGCGCTCGCCGCTGGCCACTACGACGAGGCGTTGGCGCTGTTCGAGAAGGCCTCCGGCCAGGGGTATGCCGAAGGCCGGGCAGGTGTGGGACAGGTATGGCTGCGCAGGCGCAACTACGAGAAGGCGCTCGAGGCGTTCGAGATGGCCCAGAAGATGGACGGCAACCTCTCGTTGTCCTATTGGGGCATCGGTGAGATCGCCCGTCGCAATGAGGAGTACGCGGCGGCACTGCCGAGCTTCAAGCGCGCGATCGAACTCGACCGCAAGTTCCCGGAAGCTCAGCTCGCGATGGGAGACGTGCTCACCCAACTCCGGCGCTTCGACGAGGCCGTCGTGGCGCTGAATCCGGGCCTCAACTGGGGCGCCAAGTGGCGGCCGCGCTTCCTCGTCCAGTTGGGCTTCGTCGAGATGGCGCGTGACTCGCTTCGTGATGCCGGCATCTACTTCACGCAGGCGCGCGAGGCGGCACCCGATGATCCCATCACGAACCGTGCGCTCGGCGATTTTTACTTGAAGCGCGGCATCGGGGCGCTGGCGATCCCCGAGTACGAGAAGGCCGTGGCGCTCGATTCCACCGACATCGATCTGCGCTATGCGCTCGGCCGCGCGCTGGCGTTCGACCAGCGTTACAACGAGGCCATCGACCAGTACAAGTGGGTGGCCGAACGGAATCCCGACTTCGCGGGTGCACAGCTGGCGCTGGGCGACATCTACTACCGCGCCGGCCAGGCGCAGCCGGCCTACTACCTCGAGGCCCGTCCGCGGCTCGAGAAGTACACGCAGCTCATGCCGAACGATCCCAGAGGCTGGTCGCTGCTCGGCCGTGACCTGTTCTTCCTGCGGCTCAAGGACGAGGCACAGACGGCGCTCCAGAAGGCCATGGACCTCGGGGACAAGTCGAAGGACATGTACACGGTGCTGTTCCGGGTGAAAGTCGACAAGAAGGACTGGCAGGGCGCACTGGAGGCCATCCGCAACGGCGAACCGAACAACACGGATCTCATGAAGCTGGCCCAGGTCCATGCCTTCCTCGGGAACCAGCCGGCCGCGGACTCGGTCTACCGGGCGCTGGTCGAGAAGGATTCCACCTCCAGTGATGGCAAGTTCGCGCTGCTCGAGATGGGCAAGACGCAATATCGGCTCAAGGATTACCCCAACGCCACCAGCACGTTGCGGCGCCGAATCGGACTTGACGGGACCTCGGACGAGGCCTACTACTACCTAGGCTTGTCCTACAAGGAGTTGAAGCAGTTCCCGGAAGCCATTCTGGCGCTCCGGCAGGCGGCGAGCTTGGCTCCAGCCAAGGGCGACCGTCATTTCTGGCTCGGGATCACACTCAGCCAAGCGGATTCCGTCGATGCGGCGCTGGAAGCGTTCCGGGCGACGGTGGCGGTGGATTCCACGAGCAAGAATGCGTCGGTGGCATGGCAGCAGCTCGGCTACCGGCCGTTGAGCAAGAAGGACTGGCCGGGCGCGATCGATGCCTTGGAGCACGCAGTCGCGATCGATCCCAAGAACTTGCAATCGTTGATCTGGCTGGCGCAGGCGTACCAGAACTCGGGCAATCGAGCGAAGGCGCTGGAGTACTACAACAAGGTGCTCGAGCTCCAGCCGGGTGAGCCCAACGCCACGAAGGGTAAGAAGACACTCGGGATGTAGTAGCCGTCAGGGGTGGCGCGCGGGACTCGTGCGCTGCAGCCCAGGAGGAATGGATGTCCACGATGAAGAGCCGACAGGTGGGGACGATCGCCATCCTCACGCCGAAGGGCTATCTGACGGGCGGCGAGGAGACCGAGGAGGTCGAGCGCGCCATCAAGGCGCTCGCCGAGGAAGGCAACAAGCACCTCGTCATCAACCTGAGCGAGACACAGCACCTCAACTCGACCGCGCTCGGAGTGCTGATCTCGGCCCACTCGAGCTATGTGCGCCGCGGCGGCCAGATGAAACTCGCGGCTGTCGACAAGCGCATCGAGAACATCTTCGTCATCACCAAGCTGTCGCTGGTGTTCGACGTCTATCCGAGCGAGGAGCAGGCGATCGCCAGCTTCGTCGAGCGGGAATCCGTCTAGGCGTAACGGAGGCGTCATGGCCGTGAAACGTCGCGAAATCCGGACCATCGTCATCTTGTCGCCGAAGGGCCGTTTCTTCGGAGACAGCGAAACCGACGAGCTCGAACAGGCCATCATGGCCGAAGCGGTCCTCGACAATAAGATGCTGGTGCTGAACCTCGCGGAGTGCGAGGCGCTGAACTCGGTAGCCATCGGAGTGTTGATGCGCGGCTACGCGAATTACAAGAGCCGAGGTGGTGAGATCAAGTTGTGCATGCTTGGCAAGCGGTTGAAAGACTTGTTCACCATGACGAAGCTCATCATGGTGTTCGATCATCACGATTCCGAGGAACAGGCAATCGCGGCCTTCATCCCGGCGTCCTGAGAGGTGATCCAGACAGTATCCCGGCGGACCGGGCCGGTTGCAGTGTACTCGTAGCACTCGTCACGGGATCGCGCTTGGCGCGGTCCGCAAGGTAGAGGGTCGCAAACCCGACGCCAGACCAGACCGAACGGTGCCGCCTGCGGGGCGGCCTCGGAGGATCTTCCACTCATGAATCGCTTCCTTGTTCCGTTGGGCTTCTTCGCGGCACTCATCATCTCCGTGGCGCTGTGGTGGTTCATGCCGGAGATCGCCGGTGAGCAGTTCGGGCACCAGATGAAGTCGGCCGGGCCGCTCGTGGCCATGCTCATCATGCTGCTCATCCTGCAGATCTCGTTCGTCGTCGAGCGCATGCTCAGCCTCAATAAGGCGCAGGGGCGTGGTTCGCTTCCGGACTTCCTGAATAACGTCCGCAAGCGGCTCCACTCCAATGACGTCGCGGGCGCGATCGAACTGTGCGGCAAGCAGCGCGGGTCGGCCGCCAACGTCATGCGCGCCGGGCTCGAGCGCTACTCGAACCTGCGTCGGGAGAACGCGCCCAAGGAGAAGATCGTCGCCGAGACGCAGGCCGCGATCCAAGAAGCCTCCGGTCTCGAAACGCCGCTGCTCGAGCGCAACCTGATCGCGCTGTCGACGATCGCGTCGATCAGCACGATGGTCGGTCTGCTTGGGACCGTCATGGGCATGATCCGCAGCTTCGCCGCCCTCGGCACCTCGGGTGCCGTGGATGCCTCGAAGCTCGCCGTCGGTATCTCCGAGGCGCTCATCAACACGGCTGGCGGGCTGTTCGTCGCCATCGTCGGCATCGTCATGTACAACGTCTTCGTGACGCGCGTCGATAACTTCAACTACATGATGGACGAGGCGTCGTACGAGGTGCTCCAGCTCCTCGCCGCTTCGGCCGCCGACAAGAACTGACCGGGACGCGGATCCGACCATGCTCAAGAAGAAGCGGCGAATCGGAGTCAGCATCGACATGACGCCCATGGTGGACGTGGCGTTCCTCCTGCTGATCTTCTTCATG
The DNA here is from genome assembly GCA_031360075.1 of bacterium. Classification (GTDB taxonomy): domain Bacteria; phylum Eisenbacteria; class RBG-16-71-46; order RBG-16-71-46; family RBG-16-71-46; genus JAIOPA01. Next base: position 24,049 of record JANMAX010000254.1, read on the forward strand.
ACGACAACGCAGTTCCAGCCGCCGGAGAAGGACAAGATCGATCTGCCCAAGTCCAACTCCGAGGCCAAGTCACCCGAGTCCGATATCATCACCATCGCGGTCACCAAGGCGCCTGCCGTGAAGGTCGTGTACAAGGTGCGCGGTCCGGATGGCATTGAGGAGAAGACCATCGAGCTCAATCCCGCGTCGCTCGGGACGGATCTGGGTCCGGCCCTACAGCGTGCGCGCGCGGCGAATCCCGCGGCTCGCGTGGTGGTGAAGATGGACAAGGGTGCGCATTACGGGATCGTCGCGGACATGGTGGCCGGACTGCAGATGGCCAATGCCACGCGATTCAACGTCCAGACCAACCTCAAGCAGGGCGCCGGTGCACTCACCGGGAAGTAGCCCCCACGAAGGACGGTGGTAAGCGATGGGCGCAGTAGACACCCCAGATCGAGGCAGTAAGAAGAAGAAGGGCGGGCTCTCCGGCCGGCGCGCCAAGCGCCGCGTGGGCGTTCGTATCGACATGACGCCCATGGTCGACGTCGCGTTCCTGTTGTTGATCTTCTTCATGGTCACGACCGTGTTCCGCACACCGAAGGCCCTGGAGATCAACCTGCCTCCCAAGGATGCCAAGGTCGACGTCGCCGAGTCCAAGACGATGACGATCCGGATCCTCGCGGATGGCCGGGTGTATTGGAAGCGCGGTGCCAAGGAAAACCCGTGGGTGCGTTCCACCGTGGCCCAGATGAACGATGTCCTGAAGCCGTTCAAGGGCCAGAACGAACTCATCGTGGTCGTGAAGGTCGACCGCGAGGCCGAGTTCGAGAGCATGGTCAACGTGCTCGATGAGCTGCATGCGGCGCAACTGTCGCGCTTCTCGATCACGCCGCTGGAAGACAAAGAGAAGCTCGAAGTGGAGGCATTGTGAGCCCGGCGAACGAAGAACGCCCCAGTCTGTATGAGTTCATGCCCTACGGGGCGCCCGAACTCATGGAGGTGGCGAAGAAGTACATGTTCCGCGCCACCCTGGCGGGCATCGGTTCGATCGTGGGCGTGTTCGTGATCATGTTCACGGTGAACCTGATCATCGCCCAGCAGCAGAAGGCCATCCCGGTCGTGCAGATGCAGGTCAGCGACCTGGCCGCCCCACCGCCGCTGTCTCAGGACACGCCGCCACCTCAGGTGCAGGTCACGCCGGCTGCTGCTCCGCCTGCCGCTGCCATCCCGGTCCCCGTGCCGGACGCGGAAGCGCCGCAGGAGCAGACGATCATGACCCAGGAGGAGATCTCGACCTCCACCCCGGGCGTTGCGGAGACTGGCGACGGTCCGATTGTCGTGGCCCCGTCGGACGACGACATGCCGAAGTTCGGCGACTACGTGTACGTCGAGGAGCTCCCGGAAGCGGTCACGCGCGTTCCTCCGATATACCCCGATCTCGCCCGTGAAGCTGGCGTCGACGGCACCGTCATGGTTCAGGCGCTGGTGGGCAAGGACGGCAAGGTCAAGGACGTTCGCGTCGTGAAGAGCATCCCGATGCTGGACGAGAACGCCAAGTCGGCGGTCCGCCAGTGGGTGTTCAAGCCCGCGTTGTCCAACAACAAGCCTGTCGCCGTCTGGGTGGGCGTGCCGGTCAAGTTCAGCCTGCACTAGCCGAAGCTCCAGCGATCCGAGCGCGCCGGTCACTGCCGGCGCGCTCGAACTGTTCCTGGCCGCGCGTTCGTGTGCGCGGGGGCCGGAGGTCGTTGTCCCGGGCGGCTCACACCCCACAGGCCGTAGCAGGCCGATCGGTCGCGCAGCGGGGCTGGTCGGGCCCGCGCCCGTCGGCTGCAACCCGCGCCTGTTCAGCGTTGGTTGACCGGTCTGGTGGGGGCCCCTAACTTGACTCCCTTGCGGTCCGCCCGGACCTCCTGGAACCGCCCTCCTGGAGTCACTCCCTCATGTCGCTCGACGAACCCCATGGCCCGGCCCTCGTGGCCCAGCCAACACTGTCGCCGTTCGCCCGGATCGTCCGTATCTTCGCGCAGCCTTCGGCGGCCTGGGGCGGGCTGGCGGACAAAGGCCAGTGGTGGCTGCCGGTGGTGCTGCTGATCGTGATCGAGGTCGCACTTTCGGCCACGACTTACCACCGCGCATTGCTGCCGGACATGTTCGACAAGTGGGATCAGGCCGTGGCCAACGGCCAGATGCAGGCCGCCCAACTTGAGCGCATGCAGACCTTCTTCACGGACAGCCCGGCCGCGCTGGCATGGACGCTGGGCTCCATCGTCCTCGTGCTGCCGCTGTTCACGTTGCTGCAGGCCTTGGTGTTGTGGTTCGGCGCTGGCTTCGTGCTCGGCGCCAAGTTCCGTTTCTCACAGGGCGTCACCGTCGTGGCGTGGGCGCAACTTGTGAACCTGCCCGCGTCGTTCATCCGCTACGCCTATGGCTGGGTGAGGGAGTCCTTCGAGGGGCTCCACTTGGGGCTCGGAGTGCTGGTCCCGGAGCCCGAGACCCACACCAAGCTGTACACCGGCCTCACCGTGTTCCTCGACGCGATCTCACCGTTCGCGGCTTGGTACCTGGCTGTGCTGGTCCTGGGTACCGCCGCCCTCTCCGGTGCACCGCGACGGAATGTCGCCTGGGTCCTCGTGACCCTCTATCTGGCGTTCGTGGCGTTTTCCGCCGCGGTCGCGGCGCTGTTCAGTCCCGGCACGTGACGCCGGCTCGAAACCCCGTACCCGATACATGCGTACCCGTTCCCGATCCGCGGGGTCGTCCCGCGCCTGCTGGTCCCCAAGGAGAACCTCCGCCGATGCGTCCCGTCGCGCTTCTGATTCTCTTCGCTGTGGCGCTGCCCGCCGCGGCCTCGAGCGCTCCGCTCACCGCCGATGAGGCGGTGAAGATCGCCTTGCAGAAGAACTCGAACATCGTCCAGTCCGAGGCCACGGTGCTGTCCGCCCGCGGCGGCCTGTGGAGCGCCTACAGCCGCGTGTTGCCGAGCGTCGGGGTGGACGCGACCCGCAGCGGCTCGTTCACGCGTGAGGCGA
>JANMAX010000262.1:0-3325 GCA_031360075.1 bacterium
GCCCGGCGCCGCCGTGCGGTCCACGTACTCGTACGCACCCGCCGAGCGCGCCTCAAGATCGTCCGCCCCGAGCGGCGTCTCGTCCCCTTCGGGCCCCTGCCGGTGCACGCGCAGGCCCGTCACCGCACGCACGTCGTTCACCTGCCAGGCCAGCCGCACGCCGTCCTCATGCGGGCTCGCCGAGAAGTCCGAGACGTCCGTGACCGCCACCGGGATGTCCACCAGGCGCGCCGAGTACACGTTCGGATCGGTCGCCCCGCGGTCCATGTCGCGGAAGTCCGCCCACGCCACCACTCCGAAGTCCGCGCCCGCCGCCACCGCGATGCGATCGCCCACGAACTCGCCGAGCCCGCCCGCCAGACGGCTGCCGCTCCAGTAGCTGCCCACGCGCGACAGCCGCTGGTCGGGCCCGAACGTCGCGCCGCCATCGGCCGACACCGCCGCGTAGGCGTTCACGCTGTCGCCCAGCTCGTAGCCGCGCCGGTCGTACCACGCCACGTACACCCGGCCGCGCTCGTCCACCGCCACGTCCGGCAGGTGCTGGTCGGAGCCACCCGGATCGTGATTCACCCGCCGCGGCGCGCTCCACGTCTGGCCCCCGTCCGACGACGACGCGAGCACGATGTCGCGCATGTCCAGTGCCACCGAGCCCGGCGACGGCGTGAACGACTGCAGCCGCAGTCGGTAGAACGCCGACAAGAGCAGGCTCTTGACCGCCAGGTAGTAGCGCCCGGTCTTCGGCAGCGTGATGTACGACGGCTCCGAACTGGTGGCGCCCGCACGCGTCATGGGGCCCTGGTAGAGCCCCAGCAGGTTGCCGTCGCCCTGCGTGCCGTACAGCACCCACATCACGATGGGCGAGGTCGGGCTGCGGCTGTCGTCCGACAGCAGGTCGCCCTGCACGGACACCGTCTGCCCCGCGCTGCCGTCGAACGCGTACAGGTCCAGGTCGGCGTCGAAGAACTCCTCGTTCAGCACCAGACCCGTCACCTCGCTGTTCAGCGGCAACGCCTGCGCGGTGCTCACGCTGCTGTTGTCCTCGACCTCCTCCAGCACACGCTCCACCGGCCCCACCGTGCCGCTCGCGCGCTCCGCCCACACCGCGTGCAGCCGGCCGCGGCTCGCACCCTGACCCAAGTCTACCGCCAGCTTGGGGTAGTTGGGCGAGTAGAACAGCGAGCCGTTGGTGCGGTACGGGTTCGCACGCTCCGGGTCCGAGTAGATCGGCACCACCCAGCCCTTGGGACGCGCGCCGAAGTTCTCGGTCGGCGTGCCGATGGTGGCCTCGGGTGAGAACGACGTGCCGTGGTCGGTGGACTTCCGCATCACGTAGCGGCCCTGCTGGTAGTCCATGTAGGCGACGATGACCTCGCCCTCCGGACCCACCACCACCGTCGAGGCGTCGCAGTAACGGTTGGTGAGCGCCAGCGGCGGATCCCACGTCTGGCCGTTGTCCAGCGAACGCAGGAAGTAGATGGTGTAGATCAGGAACGGGTAGGAACCCGATCGGCCCGTGAACGCCGCGTAGAGGTGGCCGAGCGCAGGATCGTTCGCGATCGAGTTCAAGTCGGCACCCTGCGTGGCCTCTGTCGGCTGGGCAATATGAACGGCTGGCCCGAACTCGGCGCCGTATAGCGACGGCGTCGAGTGGTAGAGCCGGCTGGCCGTGTTGAGGACGCCCGCCCGGCCGGTCCGATCCACGAATCCCGCATGGGGACTTTGGACCGAGCCGAAGCCGTTGAGTGGCAGGAGCGGTTCATTCATCGTCCACGACGGTGTGTTGGCAGCCGAGTGAGCGACGCCGATGCTGACTCGTGGAGCAAGTTCGTCCACCCAGACGCCGAGGATGTGGGACCCTGCCGCGGAGAGCATCGGCGCACCCTGCTTCCAGACGGTTCCCGGGCTGGACTGTTGGAACGCGTTCGGGAACGTCAGCCGCTGCTCGGGCAGTGCGAACTGCGCCTCAGCCGGCCCGCCGAGGCCAGCGAGCAACAGCGCCGCCGCGACGAACTGACGCGATAGCGCTCCCGACCAAGCGAGCGCTCGCGAACGAGCGTACCTGCTCACGGCATCACCACGAGCTTGCGCACCGCGATGTCCGAGCCCGCCACCAGCCGATAGCTGTAGATCCCCGGCGCCACCCGGCGGTCATCGCGATCGCGCAGGTTCCAGTCCACGCCGTGCCGGCCGGGCTCGTAGCGTGCGCTGTGCGACCACTCGCGCCGGCCCTGCGTGTCGAACACCTCCAGCTTCACCGCCCCGCCGCGTGGCAGGTCGAACGCGATGCGCGTGCTGCGCTGGAACGGGTTCGGCACGGTCTGGTGCAACCGGAACGCGGTCACCGCTCCCTGCTCCGCATGCGCCCGGCGAGCCAGGTAGGCGGCGGCCGAGGCTGAGACCGGCATGCCGTCCAGCACCAGGAACCATGTGCGCTCGACGTCGGCGGCGGGAGCGATGTCCTGGAATGCCAGCGACAGCGTGTCGCCGGCGAGCACCACGGCATCGACTCCGTCCTCGATGCGCGCTTGCTCGGTCCAATCGGTGCGATCACCGGCCGTGGCGCTGAGCAATGCTGCCGCGCGCGGAGTCTGCTCGGTGGCCTGATCCAGCAGTCCGGCGTAGCGAAGCGCGTGCGCGCCATGGAACCGCAGCCGCACCGAGCTCTCACCGTGCATCGGCACCGCCAGCTTGCTCCAGTTTGAGCAGTAAACCGAAAGGGTTACTTTGCGTTGCCATCGCATGCGTTGGCAACCACTTATGGGAGTGGCATGGGCGCCCGGGGCCCCCGCCCGGGCCGCGGACGAGGCCGCCATCGTCATCACCGCACCCGCGCGAGCTTCATGCGCACCGAGGCCGCACCGACTCTCGCGGCGAGGAAGTACACGCCCGGCGAGACCGCGCTGCCGCGCGCGTCGCGACCGTCCCAGGCGAGCGACAGCTCGCCCGGCTCGAACCGCCCGGCGTGCAGCGTGCGCACCTCGTGGCCCTGCACGTCGTACACGCGCACCGCGCCCTCGGCCGCCTGCGGCACCGCCAGGTGCAGCTCGGTCGCACCCGCGAACGGGTTTGGCCACGCCCCGCGCCACGCCAGCGCCCGGATCGACACCGGCACCGTCGCCTCCACCGGGCCCAGCCAGTCCGCACCCACGCCGCGAGCGATGCGCAGCCGGTAGCGGTAGCTCGTGCCCGGCGCCGCCGTGCGGTCCACGTACTCGTACGCACCCGCCGAGCGCGCCTCAAGATCGTCCGCCCCGAGCGGCGTCTCGTCCCCTTCGGGCCCCTGCCGGTGCACGCGCAGGCCCGTCACCGCACGCACGTCGTTCAC
>JANMAX010000282.1:0-10270 GCA_031360075.1 bacterium
GCTTGCGAAGGCGACAAAAACCCCTCGAATGGTGGCACGGCGTGAGCGGCGAATGGACTGCTCCTTCCTCCCCGGTGCAGTGGAGTATGCCGGGCCATCTGGCCGATGTCATCAGGGAAGCGAGTTGCCGCCCTCCCCCGGACTCGCTAGCTTCAATCCCGACCGGAGATTCAGGCCTGGAGGTCGCCCGGGCCAGGAGGGCACACGATCCTCACGCTCAGTGCCGATGCGACAGGCCGCAGGTCCAGCATGCGGCGTTGGTGGAACGTCCTGTGGCTCGCCCGCGCAACCGCCGCGCTGTCCTGTCTCCATGCGCCTGCTGCGCACGCCGTCATGGACATCGCCAACAAGGGTCCGAGCCTGCAGGCCGGCCGGTTCTCGATGCGCATCACGAACGTCGGCGTGCTTGGCAACGCGTTCGACAACACCGGGCTGTCGTTCGACCGCTCGTTCGAGTTCCCGCGCGGCAGCGGCCACGAGCTGCTGAACCACACCGAGCTGTGGGTCGGCGCGCGAACCGAAGCCGGCTTCGATCGTGTGTCCGGGGGCCCCATGTTGGAGTGGCGGCCGACGCTCGCTCCCGCCGACACCGTGCGCATCGCGAACGCGGGCGACCCGGGCACGCGTTCGCACTTCGACGACGATGGCGACGGCCGCATCGACGAGGAACTCCTGAACGGCCGTGACGACGACGGCGATGGGCGTGTGGACGAGGATTTCCTGCTGCCCGCGCAACAGATGCTCGCGGCCGACTTCACCGACGACCAGCCGCAAGCGGTCGAGTACGCCTATCCAAACGGCGAGCGTCATGTCCCGATGGGACTGGCGGTGCATCAGCGTGCCTACGCCTGGACGCTACCGGGACATGACGCGATCGCCGGCATCGAGTACACCATCACCAACCGCGGCCGGCAGACGCTGCGTGACGTGCGACTCGGGGTCTACGCCGATCTCGACTCGCGCGAAGCCGCGGGGAGTGCGGGGTATCTCGACGACCGCCTGTCGTTCTTGCACTACGCCGTCCTGCTTGCCCCACATGACGACACGCTCGCTGGCAACTGGGTGAAGCATTGCGGCGAACCCATCACCGGGGACATCGTCGTGGTGCGAGACGCCACACCTTCGAGCCGGCGGCCTGGCGTGGCGCTGGTGCCGCTTGCACACACGACCGACGTCCTGGCTTGGTTCGTGAACGACGCCTTCCCCGGCGTGCGCGAGGCACGAGCCAGCGCACGAGCACCGCGGAGGGACACGACGTTCAGGTTCTACCCGTTCATCCCGGGCGCGCCGCCCGGCCAGGGCGGACCGCCGGTTGTCGACGCCGACCGGTACGCCGCCATGGCAGGCGAATTCCCAGTGGCGCAAAACAGGGACGGCAACGACGTCGCAGTGCTGCTGAGTTGCGGACCGTTCCCGGCGCTGGCGCCGGGGCAGTCATTGTCATTCGCGTTCGCACTCACCGCGCTTTCGTCGCCTGATAGCGCGGCCAGTGATGCGTTCGAGACACGCATGCTATTTCGCGGTGCACGGCTCGATGCCGTGGCGAACACTTCGCAACGGGGCAATCCGTTCGCCGGCGAGACTGGAGTCAACGGTCACGAGGCTTGCGTCGAGCCGCCGCCAGGCATCGTGTTCGATTACGATCCACACTGCCCCGAGAAGCTGGTGCGTGACCCCGACCTGATCCCGATCGATCCAGGCAAGGTCCCACCTGGAGTGGCGATCGAGACCCGATACTCGAGCGGTCATTGCGTGTGGACCGACCTCGACTGCAACGTCTGCACTGGCGACGACGGTGTCGACGAGGTCCGGCACTGGGAGACCGACTTGCGGCTGCCACCTCAGCCCGCGGTGCGCGCGACCGCCGGGGACCATCAAGTGGTCTTGGAGTGGGACAATCGTGGCGAGCAGGCGCTGATCTCCGGCCGCGTCGGGACACCCGACTACCACTTCAGCGGCTACAAGGTCTACCGCCTCGATGACTGGACGCGCGACGCGCTGCTCCCGGAACCCGGACGCTGGCAGCGGCTGGCCGTGTTCCGCGTCAACACCGCCGTGGGCGGTAGGCCGTTGAGCGAGATCATCGACCTCGGGGTGCCTTCGGACGGCGCCGACGATGGCGGCCCGCACTATCCCATCGGGCGCTATCGGTTCACCGATGACCGCGTGCTTGACGGCTTCGACTACCACTATGTGGTCACGACGATCATGCGAGAAGGGCTGAGCCCGGCAGCGACGCGCCCTCCACTTGAGTACGAGAGCCCGTTCTTCGCGTCGTTCGACGACCGCGTCGTGCCACACGCCGCTGCGCGCGCTGGTGCAGGACAGGTCTGGGTCGTGCCCAACCCCTATCGTGCGCGCGCCGACTGGGAACGCCAGCCCGTCGCCGGCGACGCCTTCACCCGCCACGTCGACTTCATGGGCCTGCCACGCGCGCGTTGCACGGTGCGCATCTACACGCTCGCCGGCGATCTGGTGGCGAGCATCGAGCACGACGGCTCGCGGGGCGACGGCCAGGCGCAGTGGAACTTGATCTCGCGCAATGGCCAGGACGTCGAGTCGGGCGTCTACTTGTTCACCGTCAGCTCGCCCCTCGGGCACCAGACAGGGAAGTTCGTGCTGATGCGATAAGGGCACCGCTCAGCCGCGCTTGGCCGCCATGTCGCGCTGGCGCTGCTCACGGCGCGCCTCGCCACGGCCTCGCACGAAGCCGAACTGGTAAGCCAGCAGGAACGCCACGGCGTGCACCGCCCACCAACCGGCTTTCAGGAACTGCAGACCCTCGGGAAGCGGCATGACGTGGCGCCTTTCTTGGGATGTTGGCGGCCTCCGGCCGCCGGTCGCGTGGCGATGGGTTGCGGGGTGGTCGCGGCCGCCGGTCTAGCCCTTCGCGCCCATCCCGCGCAGGAAGTCGCGGTCGGCCTCGAGCACCTGAGTGATGTCGATGTCCGCAGGCAACTGCCAGCGCGCGTCATTGACCTCGTCGCTGAGCGTGAACTCGTAGGAGTCGAGCGTGCAGCGCACGAACACGATCTCGACGCGCGTGCCGTGCGGGTAGTCGTGCGACACCTCGCGCACGCGCTCGAGCGGCGTGGCGTTGACGCCCAGCTCTTCTCGCACTTCGCGCACGATGGCCTGCTCCACGGACTCGGTGCCCTCGATCTTGCCGCCGGGGAACTCCCACTGCATCCCCAGCGCGCCGCCCGGGGCGCGCTGCGTCATGAGCAGGCGGGGGCCATCGAACACCACGGCGGCGGCGACCCGGATGCGTCGTATGTGCTTCAGGCCCGCGCTCCGCTGTAAGCCTCGGCCATCGCCGCCTCGAACTTCACGAGGTAGCGCCGGTCGCCGGCCTTCTGCGCTTCGATCGCCTCGCGTGCCGCGGCGCACAGCACGTGCGCCTGATCGTTGGTGGGCCGCCCGCGGCGCAGCGCCCGCGGCAGCCGCAGGTAGTTGGGCGCAGCATCGATCAGCAGCGGCGAGCGCGCGAGCGCCCACAGGTCGCACTGGCGTTCGCCACGCGGCACCAGGCTGCGCGCCTGCAGCAGGTGCGTGAACTCGTGCGCGATGGTGAACAGCTGCAGCCGGCGCGGACGCACCCAGACGCCGGGCCGCTCGGGATCGAGCGAGCCCCAGCCCAGCACACCGCGCTTCTGCGCCAGGCCCACACGAATCTCGAGACCCTCCAGTTCGGGGTAGAACCGGCGCGCGAACTCCAGGTGCTCGAGGATGCGCTCTTTATGGGCCGAGGCGACCACGAGGCGCGACAGTTTCCAGCGCGCTCGCTCGGGGCCGAGGTCCAGTGCGAGCTGCTCGAGCTGTTTCGGACCCCGACGCCGGCCGCCGGCCGGCTTGCTCGGCAGCCGGTAGGGCGCCAGCGCATCGTCGGCGAGCACCGCAGCAGCGGCCCGGCGCGGCGCGCGCACCGGGCTCGCGCGGCTGGCGAGCGACAGCTCGCGGCGAGCACGTTCGAGTTTGCGGCGGGTGAGCGCTCGCCACAGTCGCTGGAGCAATGAGGGCCGGGCCATCTTCGGCAGTCTCGGGCCTGAGCGGCATGCCGGTCAATCGCGGCGGTTGGCGCGCGGGCCGGGCCTCCGGCCGGCGGCACGGGTGCGCGCGTTGGGCGAGCGCCCAGCCCGCGCGACCTTGGCGTGACCGCACGCCGCTTCCCTTCGCGCGCGTGAACGGGCATGCTCCCCGCCCTCATGATGACACCGCCCGCCGCACATCCGCCGCTCCAGCTTTCGGTCGTCGTCCCGGCCTATAACGAGGTCGAGAACACGCCCGTACTGGTCGCCGAACTCCTCACCGCGCTCGCGGCCACCGGCCGCACATGGGAGTTGCTGCTCATCGACGATGGCAGCGCGGACGGCACTGGCGAAGCCATGGAAGCCGCGGCCGCGGCCGAGCCGCGCATCCGCGTGCTGAGGCTGGCCCGGAACGCCGGGCAGAGCGCTGCGCTCGCCGCCGGCCTCGTGCGCGCTCGCGGCGAAGTGATCGTGACGCTCGATGCCGACCTCCAGAACGACCCGGCGGACATCCCCAAGCTGCTCGCCGCGCTCGAGGGCGCCGATGTCGTCTCGGGCGTGCGCGCGAAGCGCAATGACACCTGGATCCGGCTGGTGTCGTCGCGCATCGCAAACGCCACGCGCCGCGCCGCGCTGGGCGATTCGGTCACCGACATCGGATGCTCACTCAAGGCCTATCGCCGCGAGATGCTCGCCGACCTTCCGATGTTCGTGGGCGTGCACCGCTTCCTGCCCGCGATGTGCGCGTTCCGTGGCGCACGCGTGGTGGAAGTACCCGTGAACCACCGCGCGCGCACGATGGGTGTGAGCAAGTACGGCATGGGCAACCGGCTGTGGCGCGGCATCCACGACCTGGTCGGAGTGTCGTGGCTCAAACACCGGTTGGTGCGCTACAAGGTGCGCGGGGAATAGCCGCAGCGCACACACCGGGGGTACGCGGCAGTCCGCGCGCGCGGAGCAGCCGGCGAGCGCCGGGCGAGAGCGTCACGCCGGCCCGGTTCGTGGCCGAACCGCGGCACGTCCAGCCGGTGGAAATTCGGCCCGCCACCCCTTGCGCCGGCTGTGCCTCACTCCTACTGTCGACTCGCTTCCCTCACCGACAAGGAGGTCACCCGTGCGACGTCTTGCATCCGCTGTGTTCGCGGCGGTCGCAGCCGCCAGTCTGCTCGCCCTCGCCGCACCGGCCCGCGCCGGCGGCGGACTCACCGGCATCGACGCCATGACGGCGACTGTGTTCCAGGAGCACCAGAGCTCGTTCTCGGGGCTGGCGCTGCGCTTCCGCGTCCAGCATCCGCGCCTGCTCGACAACATCGAGCTGCTGCCAACGGTGGAATACTGGCGGAACAGCACCACGATCGACGCCTTCAACCTGAAGGCCGTGCGCCGTGATGCCACCCTGGGCGGCGACGTGCGCTGGATGTTCCCGGGCGAGGCGTGGCGGTTCTACGCCGGCGCGGGTGTGGCCGTGCACTTCCTCTCGAGCGAAGTCGACGCGCCGGCGCTCGGCCTCAACAAGGCCAGTGACTCCCTCACCAAGGGCGGTCTGGCGCTGCTCGGCGGCGTGGCGTTCGGCACCAAGTCGAGGATCGGCAACTTCGTCGAGCTGAAAGGCCACATGGTCGGCGGCTACCGGCAGTTCAAGCTCAACATGGGATTGAGCTGGAACCACTGACGGCGGTGTCGCTGTTGGCGACGCACCTGAGGCCGCACGGTGTCGCCTCGCTGCTGGCGAAAGCGACGCGCAAGCGCAAAGCCGAGGTGGAGCTGATCCTCGCCCCAGGGTATTCGTAGGCCAGCTAGTACGAGTACCCCAGCAATCCCGGGTCCGGCATCATGTCCGGGTTCCAGGGGTCGGCCATGATCTCGACCTCGCACGTTTGCGGCACAGCACTCTCGGTGGCCTGCTTCACATCGGCCATCATCTGCGGCGCGTACGGGCAGAACGGCGTCGTGAGCATCATGCGCACGAGCGTCTTGCCCTCCAGGAAGTGCACCTCACGGATCAGTCCGAGGTCGATGACCGACAGGCCCAACTCGGGGTCCATGACGGTCTCGAGCACGGACTTCACGGCCAGTTCCTGCGCGGTGGGCGCGCTCGAGAACTGCGGCGGGCCGACCTGCTTGGCGGCGGGCGGTGCTTCGGCGCTCACGGCCGCCGCACCGGCGGTGCCAGTGGCGGGCTCGGGTGCGGGCGGCATCTCCGGCAGCGGCTGACCGGTGTGCGGGTTGATCGCGGCAGTTCCGGGCGTCTTGTCGTCGGTCATGACCACTCCACTTGCACATCGTCGCCGACCACCCGCACCGGGAAGGTCGGAACAGGGGACACGCCGGGGAACGTCAGTGCGACCCCGGTCCTGACGTCAAACGTCGCGCCGTGGCGCGGACACTCGATGATGCAGCCCCTGAGCGGGCCCTCGGCCACCGGTCCGCCATCGTGCGTGCAGACATCCTCTATGGCGTACCAGCCTTCGGCCAGATGGAACACGGCCACCGGCGTGTCGTCCACGCGCACGAGCCGCGAGCCACCCTCGGCGATCTCACTGGCGCGCGCCACGGTCACCCAGCGTCGGGTCGTCGCATTCATACCGGATCTTCCTCCTCGTCATCGGCCCAAGTCGTCACGCCATAGGCGGCGGCCTTCACGGTCTTCAGCGCCAGCATGGCACACTTGCTGCGCACCGGGCCCAGGGCGTCGACGCCCAGCAGGTCCAGGATGTCCTGGCGCGTGAGCGCCTTCACTTCATCGAGCGTCTTGCCTTCGATCGCCTCGCACACGAGCGAAGCCGACGCCTGACTGATCGAACAGCCGGTGCCGCTGAACTTGACCTCGGCCACGCGTCCGTCCACGAACCGAAAATCCATGCGCAGGCGGTCGCCGCACAATGGATTGGCGTCCTCCACACGCGCGTCCGGCTTGTCGATCGTGCCGTGACAGCGCGGGTGGCGGTAGTGGTCGAGGATGTGGTCGCGGAACAGGTCGTCCATGTGAGCTTTGCGGGCCTCCGGCCCGCTTCCGAGTGCGGCTGGTGTCGTGGTGGAAAGCGCGCTTGCGCGGCTAGCGCGCGAACACTTCCTGCACCTTGCGCAGTCCGACGACGAGCGCGTCGATGTCCTCGCGCAACGAGTAGCAGTGGAACGATGCGCGTGCGCTCGCCGGCACGCCCAGATGGTCGTGCAGCGGCATCGCGCAGTGGTGCCCGGCACGCACGCAGACGCCGTCACGGTCGAGCACGGTGGCCACATCGTGAGGATGCACGCCTTCGACGGTGAATGCCACCACGCCGCCGCGCCGGTCGGCCGGCGGGCCCAGCACGCGCACGCCCGGCAACTCGGCCAGGCGCTGCATGCAGTAGCCGGCGAGGTCACGGTCATGCGCGAAGACCTGCTCCATGCCAAGCGCGGTCAGGTACTGCACAGCCGCGCCCAGGCCCGCGGCCTCGGCGATGGCCATGGTGCCGGCCTCGAACTTCCAGGGCAGTTCATTCCAGGTCGAGGTGGTGAGCGTCACACTGCGGATCATCTCGCCTCCGCCCAGGAACGGCGGCATGGCCTCGAGCAGCTCGCGACGGCCCCACAGGATGCCGATGCCGGTCGGCCCGAGCATCTTGTGCGCGGTGCACGCCATGAAGTCGACACCCAGCGCCTTCACGTCGAGCGCCATGTGCGCCGCGCTCTGCGAGGCGTCCAGCACGACCGTGGCGCCGTGGGATCTGGCGATGCGCGCGATCTCGGCCACCGGGTTCACCGTGCCGAGCACGTTGGAGACGTGCACGAACGACACCAGCTTCACCTTGCCGTCGGCGAACAGGCCGGGCAGCGCATCCAGGTCAAGTTCGCCGCTCCCGGTCATCGGGATGAAGCGCAGTTCCAGCTGCTTCTCCGCGGCCAGCATGTGCCAGGGCACCAGATTGGAGTGGTGCTCCATCGGCGTCAGCAGCACGGCGTCGCCGGACTTGAGCTTCCAGCCACCATAGGCGCGTGCCACCAGGTTCAGCGCCTCGGTGGAGTTGCGAGTGAAGATGACCTCGCGCGGGCTGGCATGGATGAACGCGGCGAAACGCCGGCGCGCGTCCTCGTACAGCGCGGTGGCTTCCTCGGCGATCCGGTACACGCCGCGATGGATGTTGGCGTTGCACGTGCGGTAGTAACGGTCCATCGCATCGAGAACCGCCTGCGGCTTCTGCGACGTCGCCGCGCTGTCGAGGTAGATGAGCGGCGTGTCGCGCGGCGTGTCGAAGATGGGAAAATCGCGCTTCACGGCCTGCGCGTCGAACGGCACACCCGCGGCCCCGGCTCCGAGTGCGGCTGGAACGCCCAAGGCAAGCGTGCCCGGGGCACCCACGCCTCCAACACCTGCGCCCGCAGAGTGAAGCTTCATGGCGGCCATCAGCCGATCTTGCGCTCGATCTCGCCGCGCAGGCGCTCGCGGACGCTCTCGAGCGGGATGCGCTCGATAACGGGCTCGAAGAAGGCCTCCACGATGAGTCGCTGCGCTTCGACGCGCGGCAAGCCGCGCGCCATGAGGTAGTACAAGTGTTCCGGCTCCAGGTACCCGAGCGTCGCGCCGTGCGTGCAGCGCACGTCGTTGGCGAGGATCTCGAGGCCGGGGATGCTGTCGGCGCGCGCCTGGTTGGACAGCAGTAGATTGCGGTTGGCCTGATAGGCGTCGGTGCGCTGGGCATCGACGGCCACCTGGATCAGCCCCTGGTACACGCTGCGGGCGCGATCCTTCAGGCAGCACTTGATCAACAGGTCGCTGGTCGTGTTCGGCCGCAAGTGGCGCTGGAGCGTATGCAGATGGAAGTGCTGACGAGCGTCGCCGAACATGAAGCCGTTGACGAACGCGCGCGCGCCCTGACCGTTCAGGTTGAACCAGCCGTTGGCCTTGGTCATGCGGCCGCCGACCATGACCTGCATCCACTGCAGCTCGGCATCACGCCCGACCTGCGCACGGATGTTGCCGTAGTGGAACACGTTCCGGCCCCAGTCCTGGATCTGGCCGAACGTCAGCTTGGCGTTGGCACCCACGAACACCTCGATGCCGCCGGCGTGGAGCGACGCACCCTCGACGGTCTCGGACAGCTGCTCCTCGACGATCGTGATCTCGGCGCCGTCCTCCACCACCACGACCGTGCGCGGCGCCACCAGGCGGCCGGCGCCGTCGATCCACTGGAACAGGCGCACGGGCAGCTCGGCCTTGACGCCCTTCGGCACATGGACGAACGCTCCGCCCTGATGCAACGATGAGCCCAGGGCCGTGTACCAATCGTAGTCGTCGTGCAGCAGCGAGCCGTACCAGGGCTGCAGCAGCGCTTCGTGCTCACGCGCCGCACGGTCGAGCGAACACACCGTGATGCCCTGCTTCTGCAGCACCGGGTGCGTCTGTTCGAGGACGACGCTCGCGTCACGCTGCACGATCACCGCGGCACGGCCGGCTTCGCCCGCGAGCCGCTCGAGCACCGCGTGCGGCAGGTCGTCGATGTTCCGCGCCGCCGGCGCGGTGGAGAACGGATCGAGCGACGGCAGCGCCTGCTCGAGCGCGCCAAAGTCGGTCCGGCGCCACAGCTCGTCCTCGCGCTTCGGCAGCGACAACGTGCTCAACGTCCCGATCGCGGCACGGCGACGGTCCTGCGCCCATGCGCCTTCCCGTGCGGCCACCGCGCGCGCAATCGACTTCTCGGTCCACCCCGCCGCCGCGGCGGTCGGGGTCTTGGAAGTGAGTGTACTCATCCGACACTCCCTTCCATCTGGAGCTGGATCAGCCGGTTCATCTCGACGGCGTATTCCATGGGCAGTTCCTTCACGACCGGCTCGATGAAGCCCGAGACGATCATGGCCGCTGCCTCTTCAGCCGGAATGCCACGCGCCATGAGATAGAACAGCTGCTCGTCACCGATCTTCGAGACCGTGGCCTCGTGGCCGATCGTGACCTGACCCTCTTCGACTTCCATGTATGGATACGTGTCGGAGCGCGACTGGTCGTCGAGGATCAGCGCGTCGCACACGACCTTCGACTTCGCACCATGCGCGCCCTTCGCCACCTCGAGCAGACCGCGGTAACCAGCGCGCCCGCCGCTCTTCGAGATCGACTTGGACGTGATCACGCTCGTCGTGTTCGGCGCCACGTGGACGCATTTACCGCCCGCGTCCTGATGCTGACCCTTGCCGGCGAACGCGATCGACAGCACCTCGCCGTGCGCGCCGTCGCCCATCAGCCAGATCGCCGGGTACTTCATCGTCAG
>JANMAX010000299.1:0-1521 GCA_031360075.1 bacterium
CGACGTTCTCGAACTTCACTTCGACGTTCAGCTACCGCGCCAGCCACGTCGATGCCGCCGCGGACCCGAGCTCGTTCCTGGTCCGTCGCTACAACGGTGCGTGGTTCCCCATCACCATCGGCGCGCGTACTGCTACGAGCACGCAGGCGGTGGGGCTCACCGACTTCGGCGACTTCATCGTGGCGGATCCGCCAGCGTTCCCCTTGACGGTCAACATCGCGGGGTTGGGCAGCGTGGCGAAGAGCCCCGATTTGGCGTACTACCCGGCAGGTTCCTCGGTCCAGCTTACCGCGACGCCTTCTGTCGGTTGGAGCTTCGCAAATTGGAGCGGCGATGCCGCCGGCGCTTCGAACCCGCTGGCCGTGGTCATGAACGTCGCCAAGACCGTGACGGGCAACTTCACGGACATCGTGGGCCCCGCCGTCGTGGTGACGGCACCCAATGGGGGCGAGTCCTTCCTGCACAACTCGACGACCAACGTCACCTGGACGGCGACGGATGACGCCGCGATCACCGGCGTCGACGTGTTGCTGTCGTACAACGGATCCGCCGGGCCGTTCGCCGCCGTGGCGTCCGGACTCGCGAACACCGGTACTTATGTGTGGACGGTTCCCGATACCGGGACCACACGCGCCACGATCGAAGTGCTTGCGCACAGCGCCCAGGGCCTGACGGGCGCGGACGTGAGCGACACGACGTTCACAATTGTCAAGGTCGTCGGTGTTGAGAGCGGCCCCGTCGCGGACTTCGCCCTCGCGCCCGTCCATCCCAATCCCGTGCGCAGCGGCGCGTTGCTCAGCTTTGCATTGCCCGTTGCCGCTTCCGCACGATTGAGCGTCCTCGACCTGCAGGGCCGGGAAGTGTTGTTGCTGAGCTCCGGTTACCGGGCCGCGGGCCGCTACGAAGTGCGCCTCGAGGGCGGGCGGCAGGGGTTGTCCCCGGGTCTCTACTTCGCGCGGCTGCAGGTGGCGGGACACAGCCTGATGCGCCGCTTCGTGATCACGCGCTAACCGGCACAACGACTGGTTGGTCACGCCGCCCCTTAGGCGGTGCTAAGCTCTTGGCACTGATTGGGGAGCAGGCCCTGGCAATCTCCGCCGGACACGCCCCTGCTGGCGCGCCCACCGCACGGGAGGCCTTAATGGCCAAGCGATTCATGTTCGTGTGCTTCGGGTTGCTCTGCCTGGCGTTCGCGTACCACCTCGGTGCCGGCAGCGCGCATGCGCAGTCCGGAGCGGCGGGCAAAGTGCAGCTGATCAGCGCCGCCGGAGACAATGCGTGGGTGGTCACCGAGAACGACGACATCTACCTGATCAAGGGCGATGTGACGCCATCGGTGGCGCACGGTGAGGGCTGGTCCAAGTACCGGCTGGGCGTGCTGCACTAAACGCCGGGCAACGCGCGCGGCGCCCGCTTCCGTTCACAGCATCCAAGGAGGGGTCGCCTTAGGGCCGCAAACACGAAAGCCCGCGAAGGCAATTGCCTCGCGGGCTTTCGTGTTGAAGTTGAAGCGGTCTGCCG
>JANMAX010000312.1:0-34667 GCA_031360075.1 bacterium
CCTTGCCTCCCTCGTATTGCTTTGGGACCATGCTACGGTGAGCCATTACCCTTTAAAAGGCGGCCGGACCTCGGCGCCTTTGTGGAACCGCAACTTCTCCACGACCACCTACCAGATGTACGACGCCAATCACAGTTCGACCATCAACATGACCGTCGATCCGCAGCCGACCGGTGTGTCGCAGGCCTGCCTGTCGTGCCATGACGGCACGGTCGGGCTCGACGTCATCGTCAACGTGCCCAACAACTACACAGGCGGCGCTGCGGTCGGGACGCGCATGCCGGCGGGCCGATTCACGAACCTCGGCACCGACCTGCGCAACGACCACCCGATCTCCGTGCTGTATGACAACACAGCCGACACCAAGTTCCATACGGCGTCCGAACTCCAGGCCGCGGGTCTCCAGCTCTACAGTGGCAAGGTGCAGTGTGGCAGCTGTCACAATCCGCACACGGCGGCGAACCGGCCGTTCCTGCGCATCTCGAACAGCGGAAGCGCGCTCTGCCTGACCTGCCACATCAAGTAGGGAAGCCTTGATCTCGTTCGCCGCCATGGACAAGGCCCGTTCCGCCCGCATGCGCCGTGCGGGAGCGTCGCTCGTGCTGCTCGCGTTCGCGCTGTCCGCCGCCGCGGGGTGCGGCCGGGCGGCGCGTGTCTTCCTGGACCTGCCACCCGCGGCGCCGAACACGCCGCGAGCCACAGCACCGGCGGCCCAGACGGCCAAGCCGGCCGCGCCCGCGGTCGCGGCCCGCCCGAGTGAACCGGAGCTGCCGCCGCCGCTGTTCGAGACGACTCTGGTCGCCGACAGCATCCTGGCGTGGATCCCGCGCGACCACGCGGGCAACGCCGACTGGGTCCAGGCCCTGAAGCGGGGGCTCTATCGCCCGCGAGCCTCGCTCGAGATGCTTCCCGCTCACGCCGTCGATCCCGGCACATCGCCGTTCGCATTCGATTTCTACTTCCCGAACGAGGCGCCGGATTCGCTCATGGATGCGTTCTTCCCCCACTCCGTGCACACCGCGATCATCGACTGCCGGCAGTGCCACGGTCCGGTCATGCGCTACAAGAACAACACCATCACCATGGCGGGCATCTTCGAGGGCAATTTCTGCGGCAAGTGCCACGGCAAGGTCGCGTTCAATCCCGTCAATGCTTGCGAGCGCTGCCACAGCCGGCTGGACATGCCCGAAGGGCGTAACGAACCCGAACTCATGGGCACCATCACCATGAGCCGGCACGCCAGCGACTCGAGCTATGCCACCGGCGTCGGTCTCGATCCGCTGCCGCCGGCGCGCTTCCCGCACTGGGTGCACCGCATCCGTTACCAGTGCAAGGTCTGCCACATGAAGATCTTCGAGCCCACCGCGGGTGCCAACGTCATCCGCATGGCCGACATCTCGGCCGGCCGCGCCTGCGGTCAGTGCCACAACGGCACGGTGGCGTTCAAGGCCGACTTCGGCGAATGCCAGCGCTGCCATGTGCGTGAGCCGGTAGTCGCGGAAGCCACGGCAGCGACTCCTGACAGCACGGCCTCGGAGTGATCGCGTGCCCGCCCCGCTGAGCCGCCGCCTCGCAGCACGGCCGCTGGCCGTCATGGTGATGGCGATGTTGTGGTCGTGGCTCGCCGCCGCGGCCGCCGCCGAGCCGCTCGTGCGGCTGCGGCCATTTGGCGGCGAAGTCGGCGGCTCAATTGA
This sequence comes from bacterium, assembly GCA_031360075.1. Classification (GTDB taxonomy): domain Bacteria; phylum Eisenbacteria; class RBG-16-71-46; order RBG-16-71-46; family RBG-16-71-46; genus JAIOPA01. The sequence goes on from JANMAX010000312.1 coordinate 1,695, forward strand.
AAGCATCACCTCGAGCGATGCCACCGGCAGCCGCACCGCGGCGCCGCGTTCGCAGCTATGGCTGCGGGTACCCTTCGATGGTGTGTTCCTGTCGCCCCGACTGCTCAATTGGTCGGGTTCCCTGCGCCCCTCGCTGCAACGCGGACCCGCCGGCGGCGGCGGCACGGTGAAGGTGTCCGAGACGGGCTATGAGTTCTCAGCGCGCATGTTCACGGGTTCGCCGTTCACGCTCGGCGGCGTCGCCGCGCGCACACGCGGGCAAAGCCGGCGCGATGGCGCTTCGCTCGCGGACTTCCGTTCCGATGTGGCGTCGGGCCAGGCCACGCTGCACCTGCGCGGGCTCGCCGTACAAGCCGAGATCGGAGACCGGCGCAGCTTCCAGTCCTGGGTGCTGGCACCTCTGGCGTTGCCCCTGGAGCAGGACATCCGCGTGCGCACGTGGCGGCTCGAGGCCTCGAACAGCAAGCTGCAACTGTGGCGCCAGCGCGACCGCCGCACCGGCCCGGGACCCGGTAGCGAGTACCTGACGTGGGCGAGCGGTGCGTCACACGCGCTGCGCTGGGGGCACGGCAGCGAACTCGCCAGCGGTTTCACGCGCGACGAACAGGCCCGACCGGCCGTCACCGGCCAGTGGGAATGGAACGAGCGTGCCCGACTGCGGCACTCCCAGCAATTGGAATCCTCGTGGTCGCGCGAAGAGCGCCACTCGTGGAACACGTCGGGGGAGTCCCGCGCGGTCGGCTGGAGTACGCGTGTCATCGCCCGGCCGCGGCCGGGCTTCGGCTGGGGCGCGGCCTACCGGGAGCGTCGTGCGACCGCCGGCGGCGAGCACAGCGTCACGCGCAGCGGCGGGCCCGAGGTCTCGGCCGGCGCGCGATTCGGCGGCGGCGTGCGCGCCGATGTCTCGGCTGGCTACGCCATCGAGAGGCGCACGCTCACCGGTGAGCGGCGCGGGCCGGTCGACGTGCTCGACGAACATGCGTTGTTCGACGCCAGCGGTTCGGTGCTGCTGCTGCGTTCCGGTGTGCGTCCGGCATCGGTTCGCGTCGAGAGCCCGGATCACACCGTGCGCTACCTGGAAGGCGCGGACTATCGGGTGATCGTGGGCGGTTCGACGTTCCAGATGCTGCTGCTGCCGGGGGGCCGGTTGCGCTCCGGTGACGCCGTGCTGTTGTCCTACACGTACGATCCCGCGTCGGCGGGTGCCGCGGATGCACAGTCGCTGCGCTTGAACGCCGTGCTGGGGTGGAACTCGTTCAGTGCGCGCCACAGCCGCCGCCGGCGCGATGCCGACGGCAGCGGCATTGCGGTCACGGCACGCACCAGCGCCTACCAGGAAGACGAGAGCACGCTCGACTGGGACCGCACCTCACGCTGGGGGCGGGCGCACTTGTCGGGTGCGCTCACGCACCGCACGCTCGACGGCGTGCGCCAGCGGGTCACGGACATGCGCGGCGAACTGGCGGGGATGTCGACGCGCTGGGGACAGCCGTCGGTTGCCGCGGGCTGGTCGCGCCGCACGGGGGAGCGTGCGCCGCTCGACCTCGATGACGTCTCGGCCGGCTGGACCGCGGCGCCGATGCCGAACCTGATGACGGTGGCCCGCTTCGAACTGCGGCGGTCGCGCTTCGACCACCAGCCGCTCGAGCGCACGACGGGTGTGACGCTCGATGCGGACTATCGGTTCGGCGCCATCGAGTCGCAGGTGCGTTACGGGTTCGCGGCGCGCCGGGATGGCGTCGATCGCAATGGCCAGCGCGTCTCGATGCGGCTGACCCGGCGGTTCTAGTGTCGTTGTGGCGCCCGGGCCCCGCGCTATGCCGTCGGCGATGCGTCCGCGTCACGCGCTTCGAGCGAGGCGAACGCGGGCCCCGAGCGCCACGACAGCCATGCGATCTGCGCGAGCCCGCCCACCGTCAGTCCGAGTGCGGCCAGGTACAGGCCCGGGATGGAGTTCCACGTCACGCCGATGCCGAGCACGGTGGCGGCGGCCAGCAGCAGCACCACCATCGACTCGGTGATGGCTTTGGTCCGGTGTGCGTGCACAAGGGCGCCCTGATGGTAGCTCTGCCACACACTCACCGCGCCCATCGGGACCAGCAGCCAGAGCGCCTGACGGGCCAGCACGGCGATGCCCGCGGGCAGGGCCGAGACACGCTCGAACCACCAACCGCCGAGTGGTGTGACCGCCCCGGCCAGCAGGACGCTCGTCACGACGATCGCCAGCCCCCACGCGAAGCGGCGCAACATGGGCACGGCGCGGAAGCGATCGAGTTGCGAGACCACGACCTCATGGAACGCGAAACCGAGGCTGCGGACGGTGAACGTGCTGCCCGACAGGACCGGCCAGGCGGCGAGCGATTCGAGCGCGTTCGGCATGCGGCTCATAGCGGCCGCGGACAGCGGCATGGCGATGAAGTTGATCAGCGGCGTCAGCATGAGTGGCGTGTAGAAGCGGATGAACGCCGGCATGGTGAGCGGCGGTTCGGCGGCCGGGGCCGCGGCGAGCGGTCCGCGGCGCACCGCGCGGATCGCGAAGTGCGCGAACGCCGCTTCGGCCATGACGCCGCAGGCGATCGCACTCGTGCCGACGACGATGCCGGGAAAGCCGCCGTGCCACGTGCCCAGGGTCAGCACGGCCGTGAGCGTGGCGAGCCGCACCATCGTGCCCCACGTCACGGCGCGGGCGTGATCGAAGCGGATGAGCACGCCTTGCTGCGTGCGGCGGTAGGCGATCGAGAGCGTCCACGGCAGCATGATGCGCAGGCCGAGGCGCGCCGGTTCGAGCGCCGGCGCGGGGACACCGATGAGCGTGCCGGCGACGACGTCGAACAGGGGCGTGAACGCGAGTACGGCGTGCAGTGCCGTGAGCAGCCCCGCGGTGACGAACATGAAGCGGCGCACGATGTGATACGAGTGCAGGTCACGGGCGAGCGCGGTCGAGGCGGTGAGCAGCATGAGGATCGGCGACTCGATGAGCAACGCCAGCGGGAACACCACGCCGCCGTAGGCGGCCAGGCTCACGGTGGCATGAGGCAGCCGGGCCATGACCGCGCTCACGGCCGGCAGCTCGATCCCCATGAGCAGCCAACTGCCGGCGAGCGGCGCCCAACTGGTGGCCACGTCCCGCACGCGCAGGGGGCGTCGCGCCGGAGGGACTGTGGTCGGACTCTCGGGGGTGGGCATGGGAGCCGCGCACGGTAACGGCCGGCGGGAACCGGCGCCAGTGTGCCCGGCGGGCGTGTGGCAGCTCCGGCCGGGAGCTGCCGGGAGGCGCCGGGAAACGCCCGGCCGGGAGCCGCCGGGCAGACCTCGGTCAAATTTCCAGAGTCCAGACGGTGTCCCGTTCATGGCTCAAGGCCGCTGGCCGGCGAGTCGATAACCCACCCGAGCATCCCTCGACCATCGAGTCGCTGACAGGTAAGTCGGCGCCCGGGGGAGCACGAGCCTCGAGAGGCGACATGAACGACCGTTCGCGTCCACCACGTTCCGGCGTACCCACATTCGCTCCCGCCATCGGGCTGCGCGAAGTCCTCGAAGCCTCACCGGACTTGGTGTTCAGCATCGATCCGTGGGGCCGCCTCGTGTGGGCGTCGTCGGCATTCGAGACGTTCACCGGCCGGCGCGTGAAGGACATGGTCGGCACGCCGTGTGTGCAGTTGCTGGCCCCCGCCTCGGTGGGCGGTGCCGTGAGGGCGTTCGTGCGACTGCACCGTCTCGCCGCCGGCACGCTGGACCGCACGCTCGCGATCGTGCACGCGGATGGCAGTGTCGTCGAGGCCGAGACACGGCTGCGCGTCGCCGAGAGTCCGGACGGCGAGCGATATCTGGTCGGTGTCGCACGCCGCCGCACCGCTCGCAACCTCGAAACACGCTCCGCCGGGGTGCCCGCGGCCCGCGTCAGTCAACTCGAACTGAGTCTCGCCGAAGCCCGTCAGGTCGCCCGGGTGAAGGGCGACTTCCTGTCGACCATGAGTCACGAGATCCGCACGCCGATGAACGGCGTCATCGGGATGACGAATCTCCTGCTGCAGGGCGAACTGCCCGCGCAGCCGCGACGGCTGGTCGAGATGATCCAGAACTGCACCCAGACCCTGCTCGCACTCATCAACGACACGCTCGACTACTCGCGCCTCGAAGCTGGCCGCATGCCGGTCGAGACGCTCGACTTCGACCTGCGCGTGACCACCGACCAGGTCGCCGGCGTGCTGCAGTCCCTGGCCGAGGTCAAGGGCTTGCGCTTCGAAGCGAGCGTCAACGCCGTCGTGCCGTCGCGTCTTCAGGGCGATCCTGGCCGTGTGCGGCAAGTGCTCCTGAACCTGGGTTCGAACGCCGTCAAGTTCACCGAAGCCGGCGTCGTCCGTTTGAGCATCGACCGTGAGGCCGAAGACGACCACGAAGCGACCCTGATGTTCCAGATGCAGGACACCGGCATGGGCATCGACCCGAGCGCCTTGCCGACGCTGTTCGAGCCCTATTCGCAGGCTGATGCCAGCGTGGCGCGCCGCTTCGGGGGATCCGGCCTGGGTCTGGCCATCTCACGGCGGCTCATCGAGGCGATGGGCGGCGAGATGGGTGTGCGGAGCACGCCGGGCGAGGGCAGCACGTTCTGGTTCCGCCTGAAGCTCGAGAAACAGCCGCTCATGGTCGGCGGTCCGCCCGTGTCCAGCGGTGAGGTCGCGCTGCGCGGCGTGCGCGTGCTGGTGGCCGACGGCAATCCCGGCGACCGCGAACCACTCGTCGAGGTGCTGCAGGCCTGGGGCTGCGACGTCGCCCGTGCCGAGAACGGGCCCGAGGCGCTGCGCATGGTCCACGAGGCGTTCGCCCAAGGCGAACCGTTCGCGGTCGCCGTGCTCGACCGTCACCTCGAGATGCTCGATGGGGAGGAGCTCGGCCAGGCGATCCGCGCCGACCAGGACCTCGACTTGATGCAACTGGTGATGATCACGCATGTCGGCCGCCCGGGAGACGGCGGTCGCGTCAAGGCTGCGGGCTTCGCGGCCTACCTCATGAAGCCGCTGGATCCCGCCCAGCTCTATGAAGCGCTTGCCGAGGTCCTGCATCCGGGCCACGACGGCGTGCCCGCCGCGGATCGCCCGCTCGTGACACGGCACTTCCTGGCCGAGGCACGGCGCGGCAAGTTCCGTCTGCTGCTCGTGGACGACGACCCGGTGAATCAGCTCGTCACCAGCAGCGCGCTGCATCGTGTGGGTTACAACGTCGAGGTGGCCAGCAGCGGCCGCCGCGCCATCGAGCTCACCGAGAACGGCCGCTGGGACCTCATCCTGATGGACATGCAGATGCCCGACCTCGATGGCTGCCGCACCACCGCCGCCATTCGTGCGCGTGAGCGCGGCGCGTGGCGCACCCCCATCATCGGGCTGACCGCGAATGCCGATCACAAGCCGGATCGTGAGCGCTGTGTAGCGGCCGGCATGGACTACGTGCTCGGCAAGCCGGTCCAGCTCGAACAGCTGACGCGCACGGTCGAGAAGTACACCTCGCGCGATGGCCGTGCCGGTGACACCGAGACCGCAACCAGTTCGCCGCCCCGGCTGACCGTGGTGTCGTCGCACTTCGACGCTCCCTCGGCGACGGAGTCGGCCGCAGCCAAGCCGGCCGCGAAACGGGCGCGTCCGGCTGCGGCCGAAGCGCTCGAGATCGAGATCCCGGAGATACCCGACGGGCCGGCGATCGACCTCGAACAACTGGACACGGCGTGCATGGGCCTGCCTGCGCTGCGCGCCTCGCTGCTGCACACGTTCCTGCATGACGTGCCGACGCGCGTCGAACGCATCACCCAGGCGATGGATGCGGGAGATGCCCGCCGCGTCGAGTTCGAGTCGCACGGCTTGAAGGGGATGTGCGCCACGATCGGTGCGGGCGGTTGCGCGATGCTGTTCGGCGAGATCGAGTCCCTGGCGCGTGACGACCGTGCGGCCGAGGCGCGTGTGCTGCTGCAGCCGGCGATCCACGAAGTGCACCGGGCGGTGGACTTCATCCGCCGCTTCGATGCCATCCTGGCCCGCGAAGTGGCCTGAGTCGTTCGTCGGTCGTTCCGCATCTCGCCGCCCGGGTGTGCTCCCCGCCACCCGGGCGGTCGTGTATGCATCGCCGGAATCCCCGGTCGTGACGGAGCCGCGGCGATCGCACCCGGATGCCGCCGGGCGCGAAACCCCCTAGAGTGCGGCTCTTGATGAGCCCCCGCCCCGGATCTTCGTTCCTGTCCCGGCGTCTCGTCGTGCTCGCGGTCGGGCACTTCACGATCGACGCCTACTCGAGCTTCTTCCTGCCCCTGCTGCCGTTGCTGTCGCAGCGGCTCGGGCTCAACTACGCCATGGTCGGCGGGCTCACCGCCATGGCCAGCATGTCGTCGTCGTTCTCACAGCCGCTATTCGGCGTCTGGGCCGACCGCATGCACCGGCCGTGGTTCGTGGCACTGGGGCCGCTCATCGCCGCGGTGTTCATGGCCTCGATCGGTCTGGCGCCCGACTATCCGTCGCTGGTCGCACTGCTTGTGCTCGGTGGCATCGGGGTCGCCATGTTCCATCCCCAGACCGCCGCGCTCGCGGGTGCGACCAGTGCCAAGCGCGGGCTCGCGATGTCGTTCTGGGTCACGGGCGGTACGCTCGGCTGGGCGCTCGGCCCCGCGTTCGCGACCGCGGTGGTCAACCGCTTCGGCCTCGAGCACACGTGGTACGCCGCGTTCCCCGGGCTGATCCTGTGCGCGCTGCTGTTCGTGTGGTTCGCGCGCGTTCCGCCGATTCCCGCCGCACACCGCCAGCAGGCCCCGCTGCGCGAACTGCGGCCGGTGGCGCGTTCGCTCGCCATGCTCTACTTCACGGTGGTGGCGCGCTCCGCGGTGTCGTCCGGTTTCGCGACGTTCCTGCCGCTGTGGGTGCATGCTCACGGCGGCACGGTCACGCAGGGCGGGCTGCTCACCACGGTGTACCTCACGCTCGGCGCGCTCGGTGGTCTGGCCGGTGGCGGCCTCGCGGACCGCTTCGGCGGCCGTCGCGTCGTGGTGGCGTCGTTCGCGATCGCGGCGCCGTTCTATGTGCTGTTCTTCCTGCTGCGCGGCCCGCTGGCGCTCGTCATGCTGGTCACCGGCTACACGGCGCTGCAAGCCTCGCTGCCCGTGAACGTCGTGCTCGGCCAGGAGTTGTCACCGCGGCATTCCGGCATCATCTCGAGCTTGCTGATGGGTGCCGCCTGGGGGCTGGGCGCGTTGATCCTGTATCCCGTCGGGTTGTTTGCGGATCGCGTCGGACTCGACCGCGCGCTCATGCTGCTGTCGAGCCTCATCGTGGTCGGGTTGCTGTGCGCCACCCAGGTGGCGCGCACCGCGAAGCCAGAGCCGGAGCTGGCGACGGGCCGGTAGCGGTCGCTTCAGTTGCGCGACACGCCCGCGAGCCGGTCCGGCTCGCGCTCGCCGGGCGGCACGGCGAGCACCCAGCGCTCCGCCCATGACTGCAGGGACAATAGCGCCCACAGCGTGCGGCCGCGATCCTCGCGGGCATCCAGGTGGGTACGCACGACGTGCTGCACCGCCACGGGGTCGAGCACGCCGCCGGCCTGCACGCGCGCCGGCGACAGCGCGTCGAGCACCAAGCCACGCAGCGGGCCGCGCGCCCACGACGAGAACGGTGGCGAGAACCCCTGCTTGCGGCGATGGCGCACGTCCTCGGGGAGCAGTTGCGCCGCCGCCTGCTTGAGCACCCATTTGCCCGAGGTGCCGCGCAGGCGCACGGACTCGGGCAGTCCGAGTGCGTGCGCGATGAGGGACGCTTGCAGGAACGGCGCGCGCGATTCCACACCATGAGCCATCGTGCAGCGGTCGACCTTGGTGAGCAGGTCGCTGGCCAGGTAAGTCTCGAAGTCGAGCAACTGGTAGGCCGCGAGCGGCGGGGCCTCGCCGGCGCGCAGGATCTCCATGTCGGCGAGCTGGCGCTCGAGCTGGCGGGCATGGTGCAGGGGCGCGCTGTCCGCGACCTCGGCGCGCAGCCCGGGTGCAAGCAGCGCCAGCGCCTCGCTGGCGCGAGCGGTGCCGAACCACGCCAGATGGCGCTCGAACGGCGCGAGCCCGCGCACTCCCAGGAAGCGTTCGATCATGTGCGCGATCGTGACGTGGTGATGGCGCGGCCGGAAGCGCCGCGCCAGCGACAGGGCGAGCGCGGCGAGCGGAGCCGGCAGTCCGTTCGCGATCGCGGCGTGACGGTGTCCGAGATAGGTGGGGTAGCCGGCGAACAGTTCGTCGCCACCCTCACCGGTCAGCACCACCGGTACGAAGTCCGCGGCGTGCCGGGCCAGCAGCCACGTCGGCAGCACGCTGGGGTCGCCGAGCGGCTGGTCCATGCCCACGGCCCAGCTCGAGAACGCCTGCTCGCCCTCGCGTGCGGTCATCACGAGTTCGTGGTGTTCGGCGCCGATGCTGTGCGCGACGCGCTTGGCGAGCGGCGATTCGTCGTAACCCTGATGGTCGATGCGCATGCTGAATGTGGGGAATGGCCGGTCCCATGCGCGCGCCGCCAGCACCGCGACCAGCCCGGAGTCGATGCCGCCGGACAGGAACACACCGAACGGCACCTCGGCGGGCACGCGCGACGCCACCGCCGCGGCGAGCGCATCACCCGTGGTGCGGACCAGCAGTTCGTCGCTGCGGTCCTCCGGCATCGCACGACTGCTCGAAGCGTGCACCAACGTGTCCCACGGCCGCCAGTATCGGCGAGTGCGTTCGAACGCGTCCTTCACCACCAGCACGTGCGCGGGTGGCAGCTGGCGGATCTCGTCGAACGCGCAATCGTCGCCCGCGAACGCGCCATGCACGAGATAGCGCGCGAGCGATGCCGGTGAGGGCCGGCGTGAGATCCACGGCAGTTCCAGCAACGCACCCGGTTCCGACGCGAACGCGAAGCGCCGGCCATGGGCCGCCACGAACAGCGGCTTCTCGCCGGCGCGGTCGCGCGCCAGCGTCAGCGTGCGCTGGGAGCGGTCCCACAGGGCCACGGCGAACATGCCGTCAAGCGCTTCGGCGAAGTCGTGATTGCGCTCCTCGAACAGGTGCGGCAATAGCGCGGTATCGGGCCCGCCGTGGAACTCATGGCCGCGCGAGCGCAAGCCGGCTTCGAGTTTGCGGTGGTTGTAGATCTCGCCGTTCGCGACGCCGACGATGTCGCCCGTCTCGTTCTCGAGCACCCTCGCAGGCTGGTTGGGCGCGACGATGGCGAGGCGCGCGATGCCGAGCGCGCACTCGCCGCCGTCCCACAGCGCCTCACCCGAAGGGCCGCGGTGGCGCAGTCGCCGGACCATGGCGCGCACGAAGTCGAGCCGTTCGGGAGCGGACAGGTCGGGTGCGACGAGTCCGGCGATTCCGCACATGAGCGCTACGGTCCTCCGTCAGGGGGGGGCCAGCCTCCGGCTGGCGGTCGCCGGCGCCAGGGCCGGCGTGTGACTATTCCGCCGGCAGCAGCCAGGCGATGAAGCGTTTGTCGCGGAAGACCTCACGGGCGCCCGCCGGCGGGGTGCCGGCGTGCGCGCTCTCGCGCACGATGGCCTGGGCGGACGGGGCCGCGGACGGGGTGTCGATGAGCGTCCACAGGCCGCGTTGCCGGAGCGACTCCCGGTAGCGGACGGCGTAGTTGCTCGTGAGCGGGTGGCCCGTGGCCGAGACCACGGTGGACCGCCGGCCGAGCAGGAAATCCGTGCCGGGACTATAGCAGTCCTCGTAACGCACCGTCGTGGCGCCGGCGGAGCGGAGCGCGTGCGCCAAGCCCTCACCCGAGGAAGCGCTGGCCTCGCGCTGGAGTTCGCCGTAGCCCGCGCCGAACACCACGGGCGTGAACAGCAGCATGGCCGCGAATACCCAGGCCGGACGCGCGCTGCGCTGCCAGCTCTCGGCCGCCCACCAGGCCAGTGCGGGGAACGCCGGCAACAGGTAGGTGACCAGCTTGGATTGCGACAAGCCGAAGAACACCGCCGCGAACAGCACGAATCCGGCAGCGACCCGCGCCGCGCGCGACCCCGGTGCGCGCCACGGCGTCACCAGCGACCACGGCAGCGCACCGCCCGCGAACACGGCGGGCACAAACCACCACGGCTGGTTGCGATGGAACGACGAACGCGTCATGCGTTCGAATGACTCCTCGAGGAACGCATAGTGAACGTACTCGGGATGGCGTTGCACGGCGGCGGCGAACCATACCCCGGGCAACCCCAGGGCGAGCAGCCAGCCCGGGGCCCAGCCGAGCCAGCGCAGTGCGGACAGGTCACGCAGCACGATCGCGGCGGCGAGCGAACCGCCGAGCGCCCACGCCAGCATGACCGGACCCTTGATGAGGATGCCGATGCCCACCGCCGTGAACATGGCCGCACGGCGTGCGGCGCTCGGGCCCTGGTCCAGTTCTCGCGCCAGCAGTGTCCACACCGCGGTGACGCAGGCTGTGAGCGGCATGTCGAAGATGACGTAGGCGCCGATCACCGCGAACAAGGGTGCGGCGGCGGTGAGTGCGGCCGCGCGCACCGCGTGCCCTGAGGGCGCGAGCCGTGTGCTCGCGCGCGTCAACAGCAGCAGCGTCACGAAGGCGGCGAGGATGGCCGGCAGGCGCGCGGTGACGCGACGCGGACCGAAGACACGGATCGCAGCCGCCGCGAGCGCGAACAGCGCGGGCGGCTTGTCGAGGTAAGGCACGCCCGCCAGGTGCGGCACCACAACATCGCCGCCGGCGGCCATCTCGGCCGCGACTTCGGCATTGCGGCCCTCATCCGGATCGACGAGCGGGAACGCGCAGGCGATCGCAAGGGACAGTGCGGCTGATGCAGCGAGCACGAGCCATGCGGCTCGCGGCACGGCGGGTGCGGACGGCGTCGAGGGGGACATGTCGCGAGCGAGGCTAGCACACGAAAGCCGACGAGCGCGGCGGCCGTGGGCCACCGCGCTCGCACCGGATGTGAAGCAGATCTACAGGAGCTTCCTCGGACGGCCTGGCTTGCGGCTGCCCGCGAACAACGCGTTCAGATAGTTCGTGACCTCTTCCCGCACGATGCCGGGCATCACGGCGCGGACCTTGGCCTGCACGCCGGCGCGGACCTGCACGGCGATCTGGCTGCCGGCCCCGGCCTGGGTCAGGAGGCTCGGACGACGGCCGCGGCGGCCGACGAGTCCTTCCTTCTTGCGCCAGGAATAGTAGGTCACCGGGGTGACGCCGAACCTCTTCTTGACGTCATTCGCGGTGAGATTCTCTCTCTGAGCCGCCGCTAGGATCTCGGCTCGCTTTTCTACGGTGTACGTCTTCCGCGGACGCTTGGCCATACTGCCTCCAGTTTCCAGGGGGTGGTGCGTTCAGGGGGAACGCACTACTGGTATGGATGGGTAACGGCAAAGGGTTCAAGTGTCAATGCCGAATGGTCCTGTGCGGCAAGTCACGTGACTAATATGAAGTCCGCGGACTCGCGATGTCCCAACGAGGACATGAACCGGCGCCATCGCCCGCGTTTCCAGGGCCATGAGCGCGAGCACCATGGGAGTGAGCAGGGGAGCCACGGGGTCGGCAGGCCGGCGAACCTCATGGGCGGCGATGCCCCGTGCCCCCTGGTTCCCGGCCGCCGCGCAGTGTGCCCGCGTCGAGGACTGTCACCTTTAATGACATGAAGTTGGCATGTGCGTTTCGTTCCTCTGTACGCATCGAACGGGAGGCTTGCTGCCGCCCCCCATCCCGAACGCCGGGCAGCTTCTCGAAGCGTGCGCCAGCCCGGAGCAACCGGCCCCGCGTCCCCAGCACATCGAGCGCAGGATGCCGCTCGTGGTCGACCACGATGACCCCTGCACCGCAGCGCTGCTGGCCGCATCGAACCCCGATGGCTGGTGTGGATCGCCAAGGCGGCTGATTCCGACAGCCAGACGAATTTTGGTGGGGTGGGGGCCATGGCGGGGAATCGGCTGCTGATCCTGGGCGGCGGCTTCGGCGGACTCGATGTGGCCCGTGCCGTCGGTCGTTCGCGCGCCGCGCGTGCTTACTGGGACGCGCTGCTCATCGACAAGGAGAACTTCTTCCAGTTCAATCCGTTGCTGCCCGCGGTGGCGGTCGGCGCGGTCGAGACCCGGCACATCGTCTATCCGCTGCGCGAGATGTCGCGCCACCGGCACGTGCGGTTCCAGAAGAACAAGGTCCAGCGCATCGACCTCGAGCGCCGCGTGGTGGAACTGCACAACGGGCTCACGGAGCCGTACGACACGCTGGTGATCGCCGTCGGCAGCGTGACGAATTGGTTCGGCGTGCCGGGCGCCGAGCAGTATGCGCGGCCGTTCAAGACCATCGTCGATGCCATGACGCTGCGCGCCCGAGTTGTCGAGCTGTTCGAGATGGCCGAGCAGGCGCGCTCCGATGCCCAGCGCCGGCGACTTCTGTCGTTCGTGCTGGTGGGCGGCGGGGTCACCGGTGTCGAGGTGGCGGCGGAACTCATCGAGATGGCGCGTGACACGCTCATGCCGCGCTACCCGTCGCTGTCGAAGTCGCATCTGTCGGTGACGATCGTGGAAGGCGGGTCGCGGCTGGTGCCGTCCGCCCGGCCCGAGCATTCCGAGTATGTCGCGCGGTTCCTCGCCAGGCGCGGCGTTCGCGCTGAACTGGGCGCACGCGTCACGCGAGTGGAGCCGCACGCCGTGCAGCTCGCCGATGGCCGCCGGCTCGAGTCGTTCACCACACTCTGGTCGGCGGGTGTCACTCCGCCGCCGCTGGTGCGCGACCTTCCGGTCCAGCAGCACCCCGACAGCCGCATCCTCGTCGATGACCAGTTGCGGGCGCTGCGGCCCGACGGCCGCCCGTTCGAGGACGTCTACGTGATCGGTGACTGCGCCGCCTCGCGGCGCGCCGATGGCGCCATGCAGCCCCAACTGTCGCAGACCGCGATCGCCATGGGTGGTTATGTCGGCCGCACGCTCGTGCGCCGGGCGGAGCGTAGACCAGCAACACCCTTCTCTTTCCGTGACGTCGGCTACATCATCTCGCTGGGCAAGCACAGCTCCGTCCTGGACCTGTTCGGTGTGCCGCTGTCCGGAAAGCTCGCCTGGCTGGCATGGGCCGGCGCCTATCTCATCAAGATGGTGGGCGTGCGCAAGCAATTCGAGGTCGGCATCGACCACCTGACGCACCTGCTGTTCGAGCACGACACTTCGCAGATCCTGAATCGACGCGCCGTGCTGGCCGACGATGAACTGGACCTGGCACTCGGCGACGAGCCCGAGGTACCGGCCGCCGCGGGTCCCGGTAATTCTGATGACGATCGCCCTGAGGGAGTCCGGACATGAGTGAACACGGCACACTGACGCTGCGTACCGTCGCGGGTGACGGTCTGCGGTTCGAAGCGAGCTTCCCGCGCGGGACGATCGTGATGGACAGTGGTCCCGACGCGATCGCCCCGAATCCGGTGCAACATCTGCTTGCGTCGCTCGCCGGCTGCGAGGGTATCGATGTCATCGGCATGCTGCGCAAGAAGCGCCAGCGAGTCACCGCATACGAAATCGTCATGACCGGCGAGCGCGCCGGCGAGGATCCCCGGCGCTTCACGCACATCGAGTTCGTGCACCGCATCACCGGGCACGCCGTGCAGCGCACCGCGGTCGACGACGCGTTGCGGCTGGCGGTCGACAAGTACTGCTCGGTCTACCACTCGATCCGTCCCGACATCACGGTCACGAACACGGTCGAGATCCTCGAGGGCTGACGCCGGGTCTGACGCCGGGTCTGGTGCCGGGTCTGCAGGGCGGACACCCGGCGCGGTTCTCGTCATGCCGGGGCCGCTGCGGTAGAGTCCCGCCGTGTGTGCCCCTGCCGCGCCGTGCCTCTTGCGAGTCGCGCCCCACGAAAGGATCCGCCATGCCGGAATTCCGCATCGAGAAGGACAGTCTGGGTGAGATGAAGGTGCCGGCCGCGGCACTGTGGGGGCCGCAGACGCAGCGTGCGGTCGAGAACTTCCCCATCTCGGGCAAGCCGCTGCCGCCCGCGTTCATCCACACGCTCGGACTCATCAAGGCCGCCGCCGCGCGCGTCAACCGCGACCTCGGCCTGGTCGACAAGCCGATCGCCGACGCCATCGAGAGGGCGGCGATCGAGGTATCCGAAGGCAAGTGGGACGCCGAGTTCCCGGTCGACGTGTTCCAGACCGGCAGCGGGACGTCGTCGAACATGAACGCGAACGAGGTCATCGCCCGGCTGGCGTCGCGCGCGTCGGGACTCAAGGTGCACCCGAACGACCACGTCAACTTCGGCCAGAGCAGCAACGATGTCATTCCCACCGCGCTGCACGTCTCGGCGGTGGTGCAGATCGAACGCGACCTGCTGCCCGCCCTGGCGCGGTTGTGGATCGTGCTCGACGAGAAGTCGCACGAGTTCCACGGCGTCCTGAAGACCGGGCGCACGCATCTCATGGATGCGACGCCGATCCGCCTCGGGCAGGAGTTCTCGGGGTATGCCTCGCAGATCACGCATGGTCTGGCGCGCATCAAGGCGACACTGCCCGACCTGCGCGAGCTGGCGATCGGCGGCACGGCGGTGGGCACCGGGCTCAACACGCACGCGGAGTTCGGGCACCGCATGGCGTCCGAGATCGGCAAGCTCGCCGGCACGGCGTTCGCCGAAGCACCGAATCACTTCGAGGCGCAGGGCGCGCAGGACGGCGCGTGCTGGGCGAGCGGTGCGCTCAATTCGGTCGCGGCGAGCCTCATGAAGATCGCGAACGACATCCGCCTCATGAACTCCGGACCGCGTTGCGGGCTCGGCGAAGTGACGCTGCCCGCCATCCAGCCGGGCTCGAGCATCATGCCGGGCAAGGTGAACCCGGTGGTGTGCGAAGCGGTCACGATGGTCGGCGCGCAGGTCATGGGCAATCACACCGCCATCACGGTGGGAGCGCAGTGGGGGCAGCTCGACCTCAATGTCATGCTGCCGGTGATGGCGAGGAACCTGCTCGAGAGCATCCAGTTGCTCGCCGGCGCGTCGCGCGTCTTCGCCGACAAGGCGCTCTCGGGCCTGGTCGCGAACGCCGACACCTGCCGCGACTACATCGAGCTCTCGCCCAGCATGGCGACTGCGCTGAACCCGCTCATCGGTTACGACAAGGCGGCCGAGATCGCGAAGCGCAGCTTCAAGGAACGCCGGCCGGTGCGCGAGCTTGCCGCCGAGATGACGAGCCTGTCGAAGGCCGAGATCGACGCCGCGCTCGATCCCGCGCGTCAGACCGAGCCTGGCCTCGAGCTGGGTGGCGGCGCCAGCGGTTGAGTCCGGCCGGCTGGGTGGCGGAGCACGGCGTTCCGTCGCACGACGACATGGCGGCGCGGTTCGCGCTCGCGTGCCAGCGCATGGCAGGGGCCGCGCACCGCACTGCGGTCGTCCGCTCGCGGCAGTTGGACGAGGCCAGCGGAGCGCACGTGTTCCTGAAGTGCGAGAACTTCCAGCGCATCGGCGCGTTCAAGTTCCGCGGCGCATGGAACTTCATGGGGGCGCTGCCCGCCGAGCAGCGTGCGCGCGGCATCGTGACGTATTCGTCCGGCAACCACGCGCAGGCCGCCGCGCTGTCGTCCCGTTTGTACGGCGTGCCGTGCACGGTGGCGATGCCGTCGTTCGCACCGGCAGCCAAGCGTGCGGCCACCGCGGGCTATGGCGCCACCGTGCTGCACTACGACGAACTGGGCGAGACGCGCGAGGGTCTCGCCGAGCGGCTCTCGCGTGAGCACGGCTACACGCTGATGGCGCCATACGACCACCCGGAGATCGTCGCCGGACAAGGCACCGCAGCCGCCGAACTGCTCGACGACGCCGGCCCGCTGGACGCCATCCTCGCCCCTGTCGGCGGCGGCGGCCTGCTGAGCGGGACCGGGTTGGCGGCCGCCATCGAGGGGCGCGGCACGCGCATCATCGGCGTCGAGCCCGCGACCGGTGATGACGCCGGCCGGAGCTTCCGCACCGGCGTGCTCCAGTGCGCCGATCAGCCCGATACCATCTGCGACGGGGCGCGGACGCCGATGCTGAGCGACCTGACCTTCGCGCTGGTCCAGCGCTACGCCCACGAGTTCGTCCATTGCAGCGACCGCGAGGTCGTGCAAGCGATGCGCTTCCTGTGGGAGCGCACCAAGCTGGTCGTGGAACCCACCGGCGCGCTCGCCGTGGCCGCCTTGCTCAGCGGCAAGGTGCGACTGCCGGCCCAGCGGGTCGGGGTCATCCTGTCGGGCGGCAATGTCGATGTGGCACAAGCGGCGGCGTGGTTCGGCGGTCTGCCGCCGGGCGGATTCTAGGCAGCTCCGCCGGAACCGCGGACGACCGCGCGTAAGCTCACTCGATGCCGGCTTCCTTCAGCACTTCCCGCAGGTCGTCTTCCTGATGCAAGCCCAGCATCACCCGGAGGACGTTGCCGTCGCGGCCGACGACGACGGTGAGCGGGATCGAGTTGGCGCGGTACTGTTGTCCGACCGAACCCGAGACATCCATCAGCACGGGCACGTCCAGCTTCTGCTGCTTGAGATACTCACGCACCTTGCCCTCGGGCTCGCGCTCGTTGACGGCATAGACGACCAGTCCCTTGGACTCGAACTCGTGGCGCGCCTTGGCAACGATGGGCAGCCACTTGCGGCACGGCCCGCACCACGTCGCCCAGAAGTCGAGCACCACGACCTTGCCCTTCAGGTCCGAGAGCTTGACCACCTTGGCGTCCGCGAGCGTCTCGAGCGTGAAGTCGTGGGCCGGCTGGCCCTCCATGGCGGAGTGCTCGGGTGAGCTTCGCATGAAGCGGCGCACCCGGCGCAGGCCGGCGTCGGCGCTGAATCGGAAGGCGTCCGCGGGTAGTTCGGGATCGGCCTCGGCCACCACCATGCGCGTGACGTTCACCGAGTGCACCGCGCCCAACTGCGGGTGTTTCTGCTCGATGCGCACCGAATCCATGAGCACCATGCGCGTGACGGGATCCACCCAGATGACGCGCGGGTGCAATGTGACGCCCTGTGCGGCGGCCTCGGCATTGGGCGTGGTGAGCACATAGCGCCGGCAGGTCACGATGCCGCGCACGGTATGCACCGTGTCGCGGCCGAGCGCGCGCACGACCGTGACGCCGTCCAGCAGTCGCGCGTATTCGCCGCCCGGATCGAACTGCCGTGACAGCGCCACGCTGTCGGCGCCGGCGCGCACACTCACCATGGATTGCACCAGGTACTGGCCCAGGGCCGGCACCGCGGTCCATAGGCTGTCGCCGTCCGACACCATGTACGTGTCCATCTCGGTGTTCTGGATGTGGCTGGTGAAACGATCAGGGCGGCGCACGGTGAACTGCAGCACGGTGCTCGTGATGTTGTTCGCCTCACCATTGCCGGCTTCGGACGTCGCCTGGCCCACGATCCGGTACGAGCGCAGCGAGCGGTAGCGCGCGACGACCGCTTCGACCGCCTTGCGTGCCGCGGGATCGCTGGCGGCGCGTGCGGTCACGGGGCGCGCCGCCGGCCTGGCTGCCGCTCTGGCGGCCGGCTTGGCCGCCGGGGGGGCGGTCGCGCCGAGCGTCAGCACGGTGGTCAGCAGGAGCAGGGCGAGACGGCTGGGCAGTCGCATGGCTTTTCCCGGGGTGGTGGTGAGTGCTGATTGGAACCGCAAGTGTAGCCCAGCGTCCAGTGGCCGCCACCGGCATGCAGCCGGGCGCGGGGGCTCAGGCGCTTGCCGCAACCGCTGCTTCGAAGGCTTCCGCAAGGCGCGCGAGTCCCGCCTCCGGCTCACCCGTGATGTGGATTCGTGCCACCCGCAGCTCGTGCGCCGACAGCACGTTGTAGTCGCCGGCGGCCTGCGCGTCGCGCAGGACACGGAAGCCATGGGACTCACCCGGAATGGGCTCGTCCCCCTCTTCCACCGTGATCTCCAGGAACACGCCGGTGTGCGGGCCGCCCTTGTGCAACTGGCCGGTCGAGTGCAGGTAACGCGGCCCGTAGCCCAGTGTGGTGGCGGCGTGGCTGCCGGCGCGCAGGGCATCGCGCAGCCGTTCGAGCGAGCCGTGCCGCGCGTCGGTGCGGTGCAGGTAGGCGAGCACGGCGGCGTAGTCGCCCGGGTGGAACAAGCACAGGAACGAGGCAGCCCACGCGCGTGCATCGCCACCCTTCAGCGCGACCGCGGCCGGGGCGTGCAGCGTCTGGTTGCCGTCGCGGCCGCGCGGTTCGTGCACGGGGAAGCCGCCCAGTGCGGCGACCTGCTGCAGGACCGCCTTGGTGGCGGCCTTGGCTTCGGCGACGTTGGGCTCGTCGAACGGATTCACGCCGAGCACGGCGCCGGCGACCGCGGTGGCGATCTCCCAGCGCAGGAACTCGGCTCCGATCTGCTCGAGGTTGCGCCGCGTCCAACGGATCACCGGGTGCCCGGCCGCCGCCAGTGCATCGAGCGCCTGCGTCAGCGCGCCCGGCATCTCGCCCATGCTCAGTCCCACGAACACGCGATCGTCGCCATACGCCGCCGGCGCGGCCAGCCGTTCGCCATCGACCGGCAGGATGCCGCGTCCTTCCTTGCCGGTGCTCTCGGCGACCAACTGCTCGATCCAGACTCCGAGCGGTGCCAGTTCCGGGGACATCACCAGCGTCAGCTTGTCGCGGCCGGCGAGCGCCAGTACGCCGAGCGCCGCACCCAACTCGAGCGCCGCGCCCCCATCGCGTGCGAACTCCTCGCGTTCAGCCACCGCTTCGCGGCACAGTCCGGCCGTGTCGAGCCCCAGCAGCGCAGCCGGTACGAGGCCGAAGCACGACAGCGCGGAGTAGCGCCCGCCGATGTCGGGAGGGTTCGAGAACACGCGGCGGTAGCCGTGAGCCGCGGCATGCGACTCGAGCGCGGTCCCGGGGTCGGTGATGGCGACGAACGAACGGCCGGCCTCGGCGCCGAGTGCGGCCTGCGCGCGCGCATAGAACGCCCGTTCGAACGACGACACCTCGATCGTGCCGCCCGACTTGGAGGCGACCAGCACCAGCGTCCGCCTGGGATCGCACAGTTCAGCGACCGCACGCACCGAGGCGGGCGAGGTGTCATCGAGCACGCTGAGCGGCAGCCCGCCCGGCCGCACGCCGAACGCACGCATGAGCACTTCGGGGGCCAGGCTCGAGCCGCCCATGCCCAGCAACAGCACGCGCGTGAAGCCGTGCTGGGTCACCTCGAGGGCGAACGCCGTGAACTCGGCGGCGCGCTCGCGCATCGCGGGTGGCGTGTTCATCCAGCCCAGGCGCTGGCTCACGACGCGGCGGCGCGCTGCATCCTCGCCCCAGAGCGAGTCGTCGCACGCGACCAGCCGGTGGTGGAAGCCGTCGGCCTTCAGCGCGTCGAGCCGCTCGCGGATGCGGCCCGCGTGGCTGCCGGCCTCGATGCGCAGCGCGCTCACCGCCCAGGCTCGCGCTGCGCGACCAGTTCGCGGCGGCGCGTCTCGAGCGTGCTGAGCAGGTCCCGGTACGACTTCTCGAATGACTTCACGCCCTCGTCCTCCAGTTGGTCGATGAGCGTGTTCACGGGCACCCCCAGGGCGGTCAGTCGCGTGAACGCCGCGCGCGCCCCGCTGACGTCGTTGCGGATGCGGGCTTCGACCACGCCGTGGTCGTTGAACGCCTTGAGCGTCGCGGGCGGCATGGTGTTCACCGTGTCGGCCCCGATCAACTCCTCGACATAGAGCACGTCGCGGTAGCTGGGGTTCTTGGTGCTGGTCGAAGCCCACAGCGGGCGCTGCACGTGCGCGCCACGCTGCTGGAGCGCCCGGAAACGGGCCCCGGCGATGACCTGCTCGAAGGCCGCGTAGGCGATGCGCGCATTGGCAACGGCGGCCTTGCCGCGCAGGCTCGCGAGTTCGGTGTGCTCGGTGGCCCCGGCGGGCAGCGTCGCCAGACGCTGCTCGATGGCGGCGTCGACCTTGTTGTCGACGCGCGACACGAAGAACGACGCGACCGAGCGCACCGTCGACAGGTCGCCCGCGGCCGCGGCCAGCTGCTCGAGGCCGGCGAGCCAGGCGTCCATGACCTCGCGGTAGCGCGCCTCGGAGAAGATGAGCGTGACATTGACACTGATGCCGGCGGCAAGTGTGCCGGTGATCGCTGCAAGGCCCTCGCGTGTCGCCGGGATCTTGATCATGACATTGGCGCGCGCGGTCGCGGCGTGCAGCCGTCTGGCGGCCGCCAGAGTGCCGGCGGTATCACGCGCCAGCAGCGGACTGACTTCGAGACTGACGCGGCCGTCGAGCCCGTGCGATCCGTCGAACACCGGCCGCAGCCGGTCGCATGCCATGCGGATGTCCTCCAGGGCCATGGATTCGAACAATGGCTCGCCTTCGAGCCCGCGCGCGATGCCTTCGGCGAGCGCGACGTCGTAGTCGCTGCTGCCGCCGATGGCCTGCTGGAAGATCGTCGGGTTCGAGGTCACGCCCACGACACCGGCTTCGCTGATGTCACGGTCGAACCCCCCGTCCACGAGGTGACCGCGGCGGATGAAGTCGAGCCACACGCTCTGACCGAGCGCGAGCAACTGGTGGGCACGGCTCTGCATGGCGCACTCCGATGGCGAAAGGGACGCGTGAGCGGCGTTATAGCGTATGAAGCGAAGATGCGACGAGCGGCCCGGCGCCGCAAGTCGCGTCGTGATGCGTGTCAGCGCGGCGCGGGGGCGCGGCCGTGGGCGGCCGCCAGGGCGCGCAGGCGCGCGCCGTGCGCGGGCTCGAGTGCGCCCTCGCCGAGCCGCCATGTCCAGTTGCCGCTCGCGAGCCCGGGCGTGTTGAGCCTCGCTTCGCTGCCGAGTGACAGCACATCCTGGACCGGGGCGATGAACGTGTCGGCCACCGAGGCGGCGCCCGCGGCCATGAGGTCCCACGCGATGTCGCTGGAATCGAGGCCTGGACCGGTGCCCGAACCACTACCGATGACGTCGCGCACGAATCGGCGCTCGCGTTCCTCGCGCGTGGCCCACCAGCCGCACGTCGTGTCATTGTCGTGCGTGCCCGTGTACACCACGCAGTTGGGCACGTGATGGCGGGGCAGGAACGGGTTGCGATCGTCGCCGCCGAACGCGAATTGCAGCACGCGCATGCCGGGAAGCGCCAGGCCGTCGCGCAGCGCCTCGACATCGGCGCCGGTCTCGCCGAGGTCCTCGGCCACGAGCGGCAGGCCGCCCAGCGCGCGCTCGAGCGCGTGGAACAACTCAGCGCCGGGGCCCGGCTGCCAACTGCCGGGGCGCGCGTCCGCGCTGCCGGGTGGCACCGCCCAGTAACGCACGAAGCCGATGAAGTGATCGAGCCTCACGAGATCGACGCTCGCGGTGACGGCGGCGAGCCGCGCCCTCCACCACGCGTAGTCGTCCGCGGCGTGAGCGTCCCAGCGGTAGAGCGGGTTGCCCCACAACTGGCCGGTCGCACTGAAGTAGTCGGGCGGCACGCCCGCGACCGCGGTCGGCCGGCCGGCGCGATCGAGCTGGAACAGCTCGGGGGCAGCCCAGACGTCGGCGCTGTCGAACGCCACGAAGATCGGCGCGTCCCCCAGCAGCACGATGCCGCGCGCGTGCGCGTGCGCGCGCAGAGCCTGCCACTGGCGCGCGAACGCCCACTGCATGACCTCGTGCACGCGCACGCGGCTGCGCTGCGCGCGCCGGGCTTCGGCGAGTGCGCCGGGGTCGCGGTCGCGCACGGACGGGGACCATGTGTTCCACTCCTGGCCATCGTGGGCTTCGCGCAACGCCATGAACAGCGCGTAGTCCGCGAGCCACGGCGTGCGCGCGCGGAACTCCTCGAACTCGCTCGCCAGCGGGTGGGCGGGCAGTCGTTCCGCGATGCGCTCCGCGATGCGTGCGGCGCCGGCGACCGCACGGCCGAAGTCGCAGCCCGCGTGCCGGCGGGCGGGCAGGAGGTCGAGATCGTGACGGGACAGCAGTCCGTCGTCCGCCAGGCGCTCGGCCGAGACCAGCGACGGATTGCCGGCGAACGCCGAGAACGACTGATAGGGCGAGTCTCCGAACCCCGTGGGTCCGAGCGGCAGGACCTGCCACAACGACTGACCCGCCGCCGCGAGGAATTCCACGAAGGCGTGGCTCTCGGATCCGAGGTCACCGCAGGCAAACCGGCCGGGGAGCGACGTCGGGTGCAGCAGCAGTCCACTGCGGCGCGGCAGACGCAAGGCAGTCGGTCCTCTTGTTCAAGCGGGCGATGGCGGAGGCGGCAGGCGGAGGGGTGCGAGCACGACCACGGCGGCTCGCGTATTCTGCGCGCGGCGTAAGCGCCAGCGCAATGCGACGTGCGCCCGCGCTACTGCGGCGCGCTCGACCGTCCCGCTGCTGCACGCATCCACCGTTCCAGGATCCCGAGGGCCATGGCCGTGAGGAAGCGTTTCCAAGGTTCACCGCAGCGATCCTTCCACGCTTTGCTCGCACTCGGGTTCGTTGCGCTCGCGTGGGCGCCGGCGCGCGCCAGCGAGGGCAGCGGTGCGTTCGTGGTCACCGCACTCGGCGATACCATCGCGCTCGAGCGCTACGAGCGGACCGGGGATCACCTGAGCGGCGTGCTCGTGTTCCGGCTCGCCGCGCTGCGCTTCGACTACCGCGTGGCGTTCGCGCCCGGCGGTACCGTGCGCGACATGCAGAGCCTGGTGCGTCCGGCGAGTGCCAGCCTGAGCACGGCGCCCACACAGTCGGCACTCATGACCTGGTATGGCGACTCCGTGCTCGCCGACATCACGCCCGGCAGGCTCGAGCGCCTGAAGAGCCGGCCCGGGTCGATCCCCTACATCAATCCGTCCATCGCGCTGCTCGAGGTCATCGTCCGGCGCGCGCTCGCGAACACGCCGCCGCTCGACACCGTGCCGGTGTTCGCGGTCGCGGGCGGCCGTACGATCCCGGCGCGGCTCCAGTTCGTGAATCCCGAATCGGTCGTGGTGTCGATGGGCTCGGCGGCGTTCGAACTTCGCATCGCGCGCGATGGCACGCTGCTGTCTGGCGGTGTGCCCGCCCAGCGGGTGGTGTTCCATCGCGCCGACAGCTTGAGCGAGAGCGTGCTGAAGCTGGCGCCGCCGGACCACTCCGGACCGGTCGGCGCGCCGTACACGAGCGAGACTGTGCGGATCCCGACGCGCGGCGGTTTCGAACTCGAAGGCACGCTCACCTGGCCCAAGCGGCCGGGCCGGCTGCCGTGTGTCGTGGCCATCACGGGTTCGGGCGCGCAGGACCGCGACGGCGCGATCTCGATCGTGAAGGGCTACCGGCCGTTCTGGCAGATCGCCGACACGCTGGCGCGCCGCGGCATCGCGATGCTGCGCATGGACGACCGGGGCTTCGGTGCCTCAGGCGGGCGCTTCGCGGGCAGCACGAGCGCGGATTTCGCGAACGACATCGAAGATGCGCTGGGCTGGTTGCGCACGGTGAAGGACATCGACTCGACGCGTCTCGCGCTGCTCGGTCACAGTGAAGGCGGGCTCATCGCACCGCTGGTCGCCACGCGCCTCGCGGCTCGTGGCGCGAAGCTGCGCGCCATGGTGCTCATGGCGGGCCCGGCCTGGACCGGGCGGCACATCATGCAGTCGCAGAACGAGTACGCGCTGCGCGGCCGCATGTCCGGGGCGGCACTCGATTCCGCGCTGGCGCTGGTCATGCACCAAGTCGACTCGCTGTCGGTCGTCGAGCCGTGGATCGGCTTCTTCGCACGGTACGATCCCATGGCCGTGGCCAGGCGCATGTCGAGCCCTCCGGTCCTGGTGCTGCAGGGCGAGACGGACCGGCAGGTGACCATGGAACAGGCCGCTCCACTGGCGGCGGCGTTCCGCGCCGCGCGCAACGGCGACGTCACGGTGCGCGTGTTGCCGGCCACCAACCATCTCTTCCTGCCCGATCCGAGCGGTGATCCGTCGGGCTACGCCACACTCCCGGACGTCGCGCTGGCGCCCGCCACGCTGGGGGCGATCGCCGACTGGCTCGCTTCGCGGCTCGGCAGCGAGGACACCAGGAAGCGGAAGTAGCGTCGCGTCGCGCTCCGCACGCTGGACCACGTCAGCGCGACCCCCTTGGGATTGCCTCCGCCGGGGCTACGTGTGCGTGCATGACGAACGCGCGGCTCAGGCTCGTGCCGCCCACTCGCGCACGCGGCGTGCGACGGCTTCGCCGGTCAGCCCGAAGTGCTCGGCCAGCGCTTCGGCAGGTGCGGATTCGCCGAACCGGTCGATGCCGATGCTGAGTCCGCGGTCACCCACGAGCGTGCGCCAGCCGTCAGTGACGCCGGCTTCGATGGACACGCGCCGGCCCCCGGCCGGCAGGACGCGGGTTCGCCACGCTTCGTCCTGCTGCAGGAACAGCTGGGGCGCGGGCATGCTCACGACGCGCGTGTGCAATCCGGCGGTCGTCAGGCGCTCCGCGGCATCGAGCGCGACTCCAACCTCGGAGCCCGTGGCGATGAACGTGATGGCGTCCTTGGTATCGCTCTCCATGACGACGTAGCCGCCGCGGCGCAGCTCGGCGGCCGAGAAGCCGGAGGGCCGCGGCAGCGGCGCCAGGTTCTGTCGCGACAGGGCGAGCAGCGTCGGTCCGTCGCGGCGTTCGAGTGCCAGTCCCCACGCCGCGGCGGTCTCGAGCCCATCGGCGGGCCGGATCACGAGCAGGTTGGGGATGGTGCGCAATGACGCCAGATGCTCGACCGGCTGGTGCGTGGGCCCGTCTTCTCCTAGGAATACGCTGTCGTGCGTGTACACGAAGACATGGCGCAGCTTCATGAGCGCGGCGAGCCGGATGCCCGGCCGGGCGTAGTCCGTGAACGTCAGGAACGAGGCGCTGTAGGGAATGAAGCCCGAGAGCCCCAAGCCGTTGGCGACCGCGGTCATGCCGTGTTCGCGGATGCCGAAGTACAGGTTGCGGCCGGAGAAATCCTGCGGCGTGACCGCGGCTGAGCCCTCGATCCTCGTCTTGTTGCTGCCTTCCAGGTCGGCGCTGCCGCCCACGAGGCCCGGCACCAGTGCGGCCGCGGTCTGCAGCACTGCATGGCCGTGTGCGCGCGTCGCGGCCGCGGCTGTGGGTGCGGCCGCGCATAACTTCTCGACGAGTCCCGCAGGCACACGCGCCTCGATGAACTGGTCCCAGGCGGCGGCGCGCGTCGCATCGCCTGAGCGCCAGCGTGTGAATGCGGTATTCCATTGTGCGTGCTCGTGCGCCAGTTCCGACGCGCGTGCGGCGAAGTGCGCGCGGACCTCATCCGGGATCAGGAACGCCGGCGACTCGGGCCAGCCGAGCCTGCGCTTGGCGGCCAGTGTCTCCTCGGGCCCGAGCGGTTCGCCGTGAGCGTGCTTGGTGTCCTGCTTCTTGGGTGAGCCGTAGCCGATGTGGCTGTGGCACACGACGAGGCTCGGCCGGCTGGTCTCGGCGACCGCGGCGCTGAGTGCGCGCGCCAGGTCATCGTGGTCGTAGGGATCCGCCTGCACGACGTGCCAGCCATAAGCCTCGAAGCGCTTGGGTGTATCGTCGGTGAACGTGATGGCCGTGTCACCGTCGATGGTGATGTGGTTGTCGTCGTACAACAGGACGAGGTTGCCGAGCTGGAGGTGGCCCGCGAGCGAAGCCGCCTCATGCGAGATGCCTTCCATGAGGCAGCCGTCGCCCGCGATCCCGAACACGCGATAGCTGCCCGGCGAGAACTCGGCGCTCGCGAAGCGGGCGTGCGCCATGCGCGAGGCGAGCGCCATACCGACGGCGTTGCCGATGCCCTGGCCGAGCGGCCCCGTGGTGGTCTCGACCCCCGGCGTGTGGCCGTATTCCGGATGGCCGGGCGTGCGGCTGCCGAGCTGGCGGAACTGCTTGATGTCGTCCATCGACAGGTCGTAGCCGGTCAGGTGCAGGAGCGAGTACAGCAGCATCGAGCCGTGACCGGCCGACAGCACGAAGCGGTCGCGTCCCGGCCACTTCGGGTCGGCGGGGTCGAGACGCATGAAGCGCGTCCACACCATGTAGCCCGCGTCCGCCATGCCCATCGGCAGGCCGGGGTGGCCGGAACGGGACTTCTCGACGGCGTCCACCGCCAGGAAGCGGATGGTGTTGACGGCCAGTTGAGCGAGCTTCGGGTCGGCGCTGAGCTCGGGCGTCACGGGAATCCTCCGGAGCCGGTACGATGCGGCGTCGTGGCGGGGTGGGGCGCGGGCGCGTGTCCCGCGCGCGCATCCTAGCGGAATCGGATGTGCGCTGCCCGTCGTGCGGAGCGGACTCGTGACGTGGCACTTGCCGAGCCGCGCGCGCGCACCTAACTTGCCCGTCGAGTGCCCGAAGGCGTGCCGCCACGGGCGGAGTCAAGGGAGACACCCGAATGGAATCCAGCCCCCCGCCGCGTGTGCAGATCAGCGCGCGCGATCTCGCCGATCGTCGCGCGCGCGGTGAGGCCGTGACGATCGTGGATGTCCGCGAACCGGACGAACTCGCGATCGCGCGCTTTCCCGGAGCCCTGCACATCCCGCTCGCGCTGCTGCCACTGCGCCTCGCCGAGCTGCCGGCGGATCGCGCGCTGGTGCTGGCGTGCCATCACGGCGCGCGCAGCATGCGGGCGCTGCAGTTCCTGCAGGGCCGCGGTTACCAGAACGTGCAGAACCTCGAGGGCGGTATCGACGCCTGGTCGCGCGACGTCGATCCGCAGGTCGCGCGCTACTGAGCGCGTTGCAGGGCAGGAAGCCGACTCGTCAGCTGCTTTCGCAGGCCGTGGTCACGGAGGACTTCATCATGAACGCCAGCCATCGCTCGCCCGTTCGCGTCCGCTCATCGCTCAGCCTGCTGGTGCTGATCGTGGGGCTGGCCGCCGCGGGCTGTGCCGTGAACCCCGCCACCGGCAAGCGCGAGTTCACGCTCGTGACGCCGGCCCAGGAAGCCGCCATCGGCCGTGAGGGCTACAACGCCACCGCGACCGAGTTCGGCGTCTATGACGACGCTGCACTCTCGGCTTATGTCGACAGCGTCGGCCGCAAGGTGGCGCGCGCCTCGGAGCAGCCGCAGTTGCAGTGGAAGTTCACGATCCTGGACGACGCCGCCGTCAATGCGTTCGCCATGCCCGGCGGCTACATCTACGTGACCCGTGGTCTGCTCGCGCACATGCAGAGCGAGGCGCAGTTGGCCGGTGTGCTCGGCCACGAGATCGGTCATGTCACGGCGCGGCACTCGGCCAGGCAGATCACCCAGCAGCAGCTCGCCGGGCTCGGACTCGGCATCGCGTCGGCGGTGTCGCCGACGTTCCGCCGCTATGGCAGCGCGGCCGAGCAGGGGCTGGGGCTGCTGATGCTCAAATACTCGCGCGATGACGAATCACAGGCCGACGAGCTCGGCGTGCGCTACTCGAGTGTCGCGGGTTACGACCCGCGTGAGATCCCGGGCACGTACCGCACGCTGCAGCGCATCTCGGCGCGCGCGGGCCAGTCGCTGCCGCAGTACCTGTCGACCCATCCCGACCCGGGCGCCCGCGCCGAGCGCACCGCTGTGCTGGCGGGCAAGGCGGCGGCCGGACGCGCCAACCTGGTGGTTCGCCAACGCGGCTTCCTCGAACACACGCGCGGCCTCATCTATGGCGAGAACCCGCGCTTCGGATGGTTCGAGGGCCGCAAGTTCTACCACCCGGTGCTGGGGCTCGAGATGACGTTTCCCGCGGGCTGGCAGACGCAGCACACGCACTCGGCGCTCACCGCCGCGGCGCCGGATCAGTCGGGCATGATGCAGATGACGCTGGCGCGTGATGCCGCCGGCCGTTCACCCGGCGACTACCTCGTCGCGCTCACCACCGATGGCAAGGTGGCGGGCTCGCGCGGCAACGCCGAGACGCTGGGCAACTGGCCGGCATGGGTCGGCACGCTCACCGTGCCGAACGGCGCCGCCGGTCAGGCCTCGCTCGTGGCGGCATGGGTCCGCATCACTCCCGACCTCATGCTGCAGCTGCTCGGCCGCGGCGCGGCCGCGGGCGATGCCGGCGAACGGCAGGTGCTGGCCGCCATCCGGTCGCTCACCACGCTCACCGATCCCGCGCGCGGCATGGTGCAACCCGCCCGCATCCGTCTACAGAGCACACCCGCGGCGGGGACGTTCCAGGAGCTGTGGTCGGGCTTCGGTGCCAGCCTCGTCGCCGCGGACGAGGGCGCGATCGTCAACGGTCTGGAGCTCGACGAGCCGGTCATGAAGGGTCAGTGGATCAAGCTCGTCGACCGGGTGAAGCGGCCGTGAGCGGGTGCGATCCACAGCGCTCCGCCGTCGTGTCAGCGAGCTGTCCAAGCGCTTGCACCCGCATGTGTTCAGGGGCCGCTCGCAATTCTCTTCACAACCGGGTTGACATCCCGGTGATGTCCCCTTAGGTTGCCCCCGGCCATGACCAAGCTCATCGCGTCTGTCATTGTCCTCGTCTGTCTCGTCACCGCCAGTGTGGCGCTGTCGCAGTCGTTCAACGTGCGACTGGGCGCCGCCAAGGGGCCGGTGCAGCCCATCAATTTCAGCCACAAGATCCACGCTGGAACGAACCAGATGGACTGTAAATATTGCCACTACGGTGCCGCCAACTCGCAGTGGGCCAACATCCCCGCGGTCAGCACGTGCATGGGCTGTCACAAGATCGTGGCCACCGACAAGCCCGAGATCCAGAAGCTCACGGGTTTCTACGACCGGGGCGAGCAGGTGCCGTGGGTCAAGGTGCACTACGTGCCCGACCACGTGAAGTTCAACCACAAGCGCCATGTGCGCGCGGGTGTCGCCTGCCAGGAGTGCCATGGTCCGGTGCAGGAGATGGACCGGGTCTACCAGTACAACTCGCTCAAGATGGGCTGGTGCGTGACCTGCCATCGCAAGAACCTGGACAACCCCAACTTCCCGGCCAGCATGGACTGCCTGGTCTGTCACCATTAGGAGCTAGGGGCCCCATGTCCGACACCGTGGTCTTCGATCGTCGTGACTTCCTGAAGCTGGTCGGTATCGGTGTCGCCGGCACTGCGGCGGGCTGTGCCGCGCCGCCCGCCGAGAAGCTGATTCCCTACCTGATCGCGCCGGAGGACATCCTGCCGGGCGTGCCGTACTTCTACGCCAGCGCCTGCCGCGAGTGTCCCGCGGGCTGCGGCATGGTGGTGCGCACGCGTGAGGGCCGTGCGATCAAGCTCGAGGGCAACACGGCGCACCCGCTGGGGCAGGGCGGGCTGTGTGCGCGCGGCCAGGCAGGGCTGCAGGGCCTGTACGATCCCGACCGCATCAGGACGCCGCTGGTCAAGGACGGCAAGACCTGGAAGAGCGTGACGTGGGATGAGGCCATGGCGCTCGTCGGCGAGAAGTTGCAGGCCGCGAAGGGCAGGACCGTGCTGCTCACCGGTCTCGAGACCGGCACGTTCCGCACCTTGGCGGGCGAGTTCGCCGCTGCCAGCGGCAGCAAACATGTGATGTACGAGCCGTTCGCATACGAGACCGTGCGCGCCGCCAACCGCGTCACGCTCGGGCTCGACGTGGTGCCGCGCTACGACCTGAGCGAAGCGCGCTGCGTCATCACGTTCGGCGCCGACTTCCTGGAGACGTTCGGTTCGCCCGTCGCACAGGCGCGCGGCTTCGCGGCCATGCGCGCCAAGCGCGAGGACGGCGGCGGGCACTTTGTCGCGGTCGAGCCGCGCCTGTCCACCACCGCCGCCAATGCCGACGAATGGGTCGCCGCCAAGCCGGGCAGCGAATTCGCGCTGGCGCTGGGGCTGGCGCACGTCATCGTCAACGAGGGGCTGGGGTCCGCCGCCGCAGAGCGCGCTGCGCTCAAGGCCGCGCTCGCCGCGTGGACACCGGAATCGGTCTCGGAGCAGACCGAAGTGCCGGCCGAGAGCATCACGCGCCTGGCGCGCCTGTTCACGAAGCATGCTCCGAGCCTGGCGCTCGCCGGCGGCATCAGCACGCAGGGCACGCACGGCACCGCCCTGGTGGCCGCGGTCAACGTCCTGAACCATGTGGCCGGCAATCACGGCCGCACGGTGAAGTTCGATCGCATGCTCGACGTGGCGGGGCTCGCGACGTTCGCGCAGTTCGCCGACGAGCTCAAGGCCATGGCGGCGGGCGGCGTCGACGTGCTGGTCGTGCACGGCGCGAATCCGGTGTACTCCACGCCGGCCTGGGCGGGGGCGGCGGACGCGTTCGCCAAGGTGCCGTTCAAGGTCGCACTCGCGACTTCGAAGGACGAGACGACCGAAGCGTGCGATGTCGTCCTGCCCGTGTCGCACGCGCTCGAGAGCTTCGGTGACGCGTGGACCGCGCGCGGCGTGTACTCGCTGCAGCAGCCGGCCATGAAGAAACTGCCCATGTTCGACTCGCGTCCCGCGGGCGATGTGCTGATCGCGCTCGCCACGGCGGGTGGCGCCGGCTCGAAGTGGCCAGACAGCTATCACGATTACTTGCGCGACCGCTGGAAGTCGATGCACTCGCGCTTCGGTGCGGGCCGCGACTTCGAGACGTTCTGGAGCGAGTCACTCCAGAACGGTGGCGTGTTCGAGGACGTGGCCGCGGTACCGGTGCGCTGGAGCGCGACACCGGCGTTCGCCGCTTCGGAACGCGCAGGCGATGGGGAGTACGCGTTGATGCTCACGCCGTCGAGCAACTTCTATGACGGCCGCGGCGCCAACAAGC
Organism: bacterium; assembly: GCA_031360075.1. Classification (GTDB taxonomy): domain Bacteria; phylum Eisenbacteria; class RBG-16-71-46; order RBG-16-71-46; family RBG-16-71-46; genus JAIOPA01. The sequence goes on from JANMAX010000312.1 coordinate 32,294, forward strand.
CGTGGCTGCAGGAGCTGCCCGACATGACGAGCAAGACGGTGTGGGGCTCGTGGGCCGAGATCCATCCCGAGACCGCCGCGAAGCTGGGGGTCAAGTCCGGCGACCCGGTCAAGATCGAGACCGCGGCCGGCAGCGTCGAAGTCCCCGCGTACGTGTACGCCGGCATCCGCAAGGACACCGTGGCGATCGCGCTCGGTCAGGGTCATACGTCGTATGGCCGCTACGCGCAGGGCCGCGGCGTCAATGCCGTGTCGCTCGTGCCGCAGGCGACCGATGCCAGCTCGGGCGCGCTCGCTTACCAGGGAGCCAACGCCAAGCTGTCGCGTGGCGTGAAGGCCATGGAGCTGTTCCAGCAGCAGGCCGAGAAGGACCAGCACGGCCGCCACATCGCGCAGATCGTGCCGTTGGCTGCCCTCCTTGCCTCCGGCAAGGGCGGACCAGAGATGGCCGAGGCCGAGAAGGACGCGGCCATGCACGCCTCCGGTGCGCCGCATGGTGACGTGGGCCAGTCGATGCCGCGCGAGATCGAGGTCCCGGGGCACTATCCGGCGGGCGACGGCGTGCACCACCAGGACCCCAGCCAGACGCGCCCCGGCAAGTACACCGAGCCGCTGCAGCGCCCCGAGGGCTGGACGCCGCCGGCGCACGCCATCAGCGCGTACGAGCCCGAGCTCAACGTGCGCCATCCCAAGAGCGAACCGGTCAACGTCGGCACCTACAAGCACGCCACGCACCGCTGGGCCATGGCCATTGACCTGAACGCCTGCACCGGTTGCGGTGCGTGCGTCGTGGCCTGCTATGCCGAGAACAACATCCCGGTCGTCGGTCCGGACCTGATCCGCCGCGGCCGCGAGATGGCGTGGATCCGCATCGACCGCTTCGAGGAGCGCGTCGCACCAGGCGCGAACGACGTGCGTTTCGTGCCCATGATGTGCCAGCACTGCGGCAGCGCGCCGTGCGAGATGGTGTGCCCGGTGTACGCCACCTATCACAACCCCGAGGGGCTGAACGCGCAGGTCTACAACCGCTGCGTCGGTACGCGCTACTGCTCGAACAACTGCCCGTACAAGGTGCGCGCGTTCAATTGGTTCGACTACTCGGCGCCCGAGAAGACGACGTTCGCGTTCCCCGAGCCGCTCAACTGGCAGCTGAACCCCGATGTGACGGTGCGCTCGAAGGGCGTCATGGAGAAGTGCACCATGTGCATCCAGCGCATCCTCGAGGGCAAGGGCAACGCCAAGGACGAGAAGCGCCCGGTGCGTGACGGCGAGATCAACACCGCGTGCGCGCAGTCGTGCCCGGCGCAGGCCATCACGTTCGGCGTCCTGTCCGATCCCGAGACCGCGGTGCAACAGAAGAGCTTCGGCGAGCGCAAGTACTGGGTGTTCGAGGAGCTCAACACCAAGCCCGGCGTGACCTATCTGCAGAAGGTGACGCGCGACACCATGCGTGAGGCGCAAGCGTGAGCCAGCCCACGACGCACGCGGCCGCGCACGACGTGGCCGATCCGGAGAAGCGCCCGATCACGCAGGCGTCGCTGAACGACGACGTCATGAGGCTCATCAGCGTGCCCGGCAAGTGGTGGTGGATCGCGTTCATCTTCGATCTCATCGTGCTCGTCGTGGCCCTGGCCGCGGTCCGCAACCTGATCGTGCACGGCTGGGGTGTGTCGGGCTTCATGCGCCCGGTCATGTGGGCCGTCGACATCACGAACTTCGTGTTCTGGGTCGGCATCGCGCACTGCGGCACGCTGGTGTCGGCGGTGCTGTTCCTGTTCCGCTCGCACTTCCGCCGCGCGGTTTACCGCATCGCCGAGGCGATGACCGTGTTCGGCGTGCTGACCGCCGCGATGTTCCCGGCCATCCACACCGGCCGGCCGTGGTTCGACTACTGGCTGTTCCCGTACCCGAACCAGCGCCAGTTGTGGACCAACGTCCGCTCGCCGCTGGAGTGGGACGTGTTCGCGGTCAACACGTACCTGACCGTGTCGAGCATCTTCTTCCTGGTCGGCCTCATTCCCGACGTCGCGGCCGTGCGTGACCGCGCCAAGCACCCGGTCATGAAGCTCATCTACACGCTGCTGTCGTTCGGCTGGACCGGGGCCAACTACCAGTGGAAGCACTTCTACGGCGCTTACCTGTTCTTCGCCGCGCTCGCGACCCCGCTGGTGTTCTCGGTGCACTCGGTCGTGTCGTGGGACTTCGCGATGTCGCAGACGCCGGGCTGGCACAGCACGTTGTTCGCGCCCTACTTCGTGGCCGGCGCCATCTTCTCGGGCGTCGCCATGGTCATCAACCTGCTCATCCCGATCCGCAAGATCTTCAAGCTCGAGCACATCGTCACGATGGATCACATGGAGAAGCTCGCCAAACTC
>JANMAX010000370.1:0-11145 GCA_031360075.1 bacterium
CCGGGGACTAGTCCGCGTGCGCAGGCTGGCCGCCGTGGCTATACTGCGCGCCGCTTCGCACACCGTGCCGTCCGGGCCCGGTGGGGGCCGAGTCCGTGCCTCAAGCGGGAGCACCTAGTCTTCGACGCCGCGTGTCTCCCCGACCGCGCGCCGGGTTTCCATGGAGGTCCAGACTTGAAGTCCGCCGCTCGCGTGGCGCTCGTCGCGCCGCTGCTCGTGCTCGCCGCCAGTGCCCTTCTCGCCGTGGCAGCACCCACCACGCCCACGACGGCCGCGGCCAAGCCCGCCGCACCGCGCCCGGCCGCCGCCAAGCCGGCCGCCGCTGCGGACGACGTCGCGCTCGATGCCATCGCGGCCATGGTCAATGACGAGCCGGTGCTGGCCAGTGACGTCGAGGAACAACTGTTCCAGTTCCTGCAGCGCAGCCAGGTGCGCCCGGACTCTTCCCAGGTCGACACGCTGCGCCGCCAGGTGCTCGAGCAGTTGATCGACGAGAAGTTGCTGTATCTCGAGGCCAAACGTCTGGCGCTCACCGTGAACCCCGCCGAGGTCAACAAGCAGATCGATGCCGCGATCGCCGAGGCCAAGGAGAAATTGGGCGGCGAGCAGGGGTTCGCCGAGCAACTGGCGAAAGAGAACACCTCCGAGGCCCGCCTGCGCGAGCGCTACCGCGCCGACCTCGAGCACCAGTTGCTCGAGAAGCGCGTCGTCGACAAGTCGATCGCGCGCAAGCCCGTGTCGCAGGCCGAAGCCGAGGCGTACTATCTGGCGCACCGGGACAAGTTCCCCAAGGTGCCCCCGCAGTTGCGGCTCCAGGTGATCCAGATCACGCCGTCGCCGGACTCGGTCGCGCTCAAGAGCGCGCGCAACAAGATCGAGGCCCTGCGCAAGCGCATCGTCGCGGGCGAGAAGTTCGCGAAGGTCGCGGCCGAGGCGTCGGACGATCCGGGCAGCGCCAAGTCGGGCGGCGACCTGGGCTTCTTCCGGCGCGGCCAGATGGAGCCGACGCTCGAGGACGCGGCGTTCTCGCTGCCGACCGGCAAGCTCTCGGCTGCCGTGCGCACGCCGTATGGCTATCATCTGGTCGAGCCGATCGAGCGCGACACGGTGCGCAGTCCCGCGGGGCAGGATTCACTCGATGCCAGCGGCCGGCCGATTGTCGAGGTGCACGCCCGGCATATCCTGGTGAAGGCGGTTCCCAACGACGCCGACATCGACCGTGCGTTCGAAACCGCCAAGATGGTGCGCGAGCAGGCCGCCAAGGGTGGCGACTACGCCGCGCTCGTGAAGCGCTACAGCAATTACCTGGGCCAGGCCACACCGGATGGCGATGTCGGCTTCCTGAGCCTGGGGCAGCTGCAGCCGAATATCCGCGCGGGGCTCCAGGACTTGAAGCCGGGCGACGTCAGCGAGGTGCTGGCGAACACACAGGGCTTCAATATCTTCAAGGTGGTCGAACGCAAGCCCGAGCGCATGTACGAAGTCGCGGAGATCAAACAAGAGCTGCCCGAGGCAGTGGCCCAGGCGCAGTTCAAGGAGCGCTACGACGCGTGGCTCAAGACGCTGCGCGCCAAGGCGCAGATCGAGTACCGCGACCTGTAGTCGATGCGAACGTGGTCGCGCCGAATCGGATTTCGGCGGGATCGGAAGTCGAGACGCCGCCGTACGCGGCACGCAGCCAGGAGGCGCGATGATCTCATTCGAGCACGTGACGAAACGCTATGGAGAGCGTCTCGCGCTGGACGATGTGACGTGGAAGATGGACGAGGGCGAGTGCGCCGTCATCCATGGGCACAGCGCCGCGGGCAAGACCACGCTGCTGCGGCTCATCACGCACGAGACCCAGCCGACGTCCGGCGTGGTGACCGTGGGCACGTTCCGGGGCGGCCGGCTCTCACGCGCCCATCGCGCGCTCCTGCGTCGCACCATCGGCGTGATCTACGAGGACTTCCGCCTGCTGGCCGACCGCACGGTGTACGAGAACGTCGCGCTGGCGCTGTACATCGCCGGCCAGTCCGACGACGCCGACATCACGCCAAAGGTGCGGCGCGCGCTGCAGGAAGTCGGGCTCGAGGCGCATCGCGACCTGCTGCCTGCCGAGCTGTCGTTCGGCGAACGCCAGCGCTGTGCGATCGCACGCGCCATCGTGAATCGCCCCGCCCTGATCCTCGCCGATGAACCGACCGGGGCGCTGGAACCCAAGAGTGCCGCCGAAGTCCTGTCGCTGCTCGTGCGCATCCACCGCGAGGGCGCCGCGCTCTTGCTGGGCACGACGCGCGCCGAAGTCGCCAACGTCGTCACCGGCAAGCATTACGAGCTCGCCGACGGCCGGCTGCGCGAGAGCGGCACCGCCGACCCGGGCGCGAAGGGCTACATGCCGCCCACAGCGGGCGGCAAGCCCGCGACAAACCCACCCGCCGACGGCGCACCGCCCGCGGCGGTGAAACCCGACCTGTTCGCGCCGCCCGGCGGAGGAGCCTAGACCCATGCACCTCTATCACTGGCGCGAAGCGTGGCGCGTGTTCCGCTCGCATCGCGGCCTCGCCATCACCTCGATCGTATCGCTGGCCGCCGCGCTCACGCTGTGCGGCATCTTCATGCTGTTCGACCACAATGCCCGCCAGGCGCTGAATGCCATCGGCGACCGGCGCGAGATGGTCGTGTACCTGAAGGACGGCGTCAGCGAGGCCGACCTGGCGACGCTCATGGACAAAGTGCGCCAATACTTCGGCGAGCCCACGTTCGTGAGCCGCAAGCAGGCGTGGCAGGAGTTCTCCGAGCAGATCGGCGACCCCGACCTGTTGTCGGGTGTCGACGACAACCCGCTGCCGGCATCACTGCGCGTGCGATTGAAACCCGAACTCCTGAGCTTCGCTGCCATGGAACAGGCTGCCAAGCAAGTGTTGGAGTTCGCCGAGGTCGAAGACGTGCGCTACGGCGCCGAGTACGTGCGCCGGCTCGACGACTTCTCGGCCGGACTGCGTGCCACCACCATCGCCGCAGGCGCCTTGGTGGCCATCGCCATTGTGCTTGTTCTGTACAACACACTGCGCCTGACCGTGCTGGCACGCCGCCAGCAGGTCGAGGTCATGCTGCGGCTGGGTGCGAGCGACCGCTTCATCGCCACCCCATACGTGTTCGAGGCCTTGCTACAGACGGCCATGGCCGCCGCCATCGCACTGCTGCTGCTGTTCGCATTGCAACAGGCGCTGGCCTCGCGACTCACCGGCCTGACGTTCCTGCCATGGACCTGGTCGCTGTCGTTCGTGGGCGTGGCGCTCATGGTGGCGTGGGTGGCCTCGGCCGCCGCGCTCACGAGGATCCTGAGGGTCATCGGGTCGTGATCCCGGACGTGATCCAGCGCGCGCTCCAACACCTGACTCGGCGCGTGGCTCGGCCGGCGTTCACGCGCCTCGGCCTCATGGCGCTCGCCGCGCTGCTGGTGATCGCGGTGCTGCCGGTGCGCGCACAGGACAGCCTCGAGGTCGCGAAACGCCAGGAACTCGACCTCATCCGCCGCCAGGCTCAGGAGAAGCGCGCACAGGCGGGCGCGCTCAAAGGTCAGGAGACACGCGCGCTTGGTGTCTTGAAGCGCACCGAGCGCGAACTCGTCGCCACGCGCCGCCGGCTGCGCGGCCTGCAGACCCGCCGCAATCGCCTGGACCAGCAGCTCGAGGTCACCCGCGCCAATCTGGAGCGCAGTGTCGAGACGCTGCAGACGCAACGCACGCGACTCGCCCGCCGTATGCGCCACATGTACATGGTGGGGCCGGCGCGCGAGCTGGAGTTCCTGATCAGCACGCGCTCGTTTGCCGGACTCATGATGCGCTGGGACTTCCTGCAGATGCTCGCCGAGCAGGACCGCCTGCTGCTCGAGAGCGTGCGCACCGAGAAGGAACACGTGCAAGCCAACGAGAACGCGCTCGAGCGGAACCTGCAACAGGTATCGCTCACCGCCAGGAAGGCCACCGTGGAGTCGGGCAAGCTTGTCGGGCTCCGTAAGCAGCACGCTTCGACCGTGCGCCAGATCCAGTCGCGGCGCGAGGAGTACGAAGCCGCCGCCGCCGAGCTCGAGCGCAGCGCACGCGCCCTGCAGGGCCTGCTGGCGCGGCTCGAACGCGCGCGCCAGGCCGACGCCACCAAGGCGCGCGCCGAAGGCCGCAACCCGCAGCCCTACAGCGGCGACTTCGCGCGCGGCCAGGGCCAGTTGGAGTGGCCGGTGCAGGGCAACATCGTGGGACGCATGGGGCTCGAGACCCACCCGCGCTTCGGCACGCAGGTGCGCAACGACGGCATCGACATCGCGTGCGCCGTCGGCACCGCCGTGCACGCCGTGGCCAAGGGCCGTGTCGACGCCGCGGACGACGACTACGAAGGCGTCGGCGGACTGGTGGTGCTGAACCACGGCGACGGCTACTACACCATCTACTCGCACCTGTCCGACGTGAATGTCGCCACCGGCAGCGAAGTGCAGGCCGGCGCCGTGCTCGGTCGCACCGGCGAGGAAGGCTCTTTGAAGGGCCCGGTGCTGCACTTCGAGGTCCGCAAGGGCTCGTCGCCGCTGAACCCGGAGACGTGGTTGCGGTAGCCGGCGGCACCGTCGCTTGATGCCGAGGCAGCGCTCGAGCATGCGAACAGCCCGGCCGCGCCGACCATGGGTCGCGCCGCGGAACTTCGGCACGGAGCAGAAATTCCGTCCGCGGTGGCGTAGAATGCCTGCATGATCGACATCACCTTGGGCGGGCTCCTGGGGCAGCCGGACGTCTCGGCGTACCTGCGCGGGATCGTGTCGCGCGGCCGCTACGCCAACGCCTACCTGTTCCATGGCCCCCCCGGCGTGGGCAAGTGCACGGCCGCCCTGGCGTTCGCGCGCGCCGTGCTGTGCGAGCGCGTGCATGGTGCTGCCGCGGTGGACACCACGCCCTCGCTGTTCGGCGACGCTCCGGCCGAGCAGTTCGCGCGCACGGGTGACGACGCCTGTGGTGAGTGCCGTGCCTGCCGGCTGTCGGGGCAGTTCCTGCACCCGGACCTGCAGTTCTTGTTCCCGCTCTCGGGCGAGGAGAAGACACTCGAAGCCACCGTGGTCGAGACGCTGCAGAAGATGCGCGACGATCCGCTCTACGTGTTCCAGTACGAGAAGGCCGCGAGCATACGCATCTCGCAGACGCGCGAGCTGCTGGCGGAACTGGGCTATCGCCCGCACACCGCATCCCGCCGTGTGGTGGTGGTGCGCGACTGCGACCGCATGCGCGAGGACCAGTTCTCGGCACTCCTGAAGAGTGTCGAGGAACCCGGCGCCTCCACGATCTGGGTGCTCACCACCGCGCGGCTGTCACGTGTCCCGGTGACCATCCGCTCGCGCTGCCAGCGCGTGCGGTTCGCGCCGCTTAGCGAGGCCCTGATCCGCGGCGTGCTGCAGGACTCCGCCGAGGTCGATGAAAAAGCCGCGCGCATGCTGGCCGCGCTCTCGGGCGGCTCGCTGGCCCGCGCGCTCGCCATGCGCAACGCCGACCCCGGCATGTTGGCACAGCGCGATGCCGCGCTGGCACTGCTCGGCCCGGCGCTCAGTGGCGACATGGGAATGCTGTGGGCCGCCATCCAGAAGTCCACGTCGTTCGGCAAGGCCGGCCGCGAACGGCTGCGCCAGATGCTCGAGTTCCACCAGCTCTGGCTGCGCGACATCCTGCGCCTGCGCTACGGCGCGAGCGTCGACCAACTGGTGAACCGCGACCAGGTGAAACTGCTGGAGCAGCTTGCCGCGCGCATGGACGCCATCGAGGTGCGACGCCGGCTCATGGTGTTGGAAGAAGCGTTGCGCAGCATCGACGGCAACATCTCCGCCGACCTGACGCTGTTCTCGACACTGTCACGAGTCGGCGGCCAACGACTGGGCGAAGGCGCCTGGCCCGCACACGCGACCGCGCGCTGGGACGTGTAGCGGATGCGTGGCTGTTGGGGGCTAGATGCGAATGCCGCACAGCCCATGTCGCGATCACCCGCGAAGCAAGGGTGCGCGCAGCGCATCAGCGCCGGACTCGCCCGTACAAGGCGCTGAGTGACAACGCTTTCTGTATTCGCCACGACTGTGCGGTCGAGATCGCGTGACTGAGGGTTGTGTCAACCCGCGCCAATTCATACACGCGCTCCCCGGTGGTATTCGAAAGCACCCCTTGCGCCGGGGGGGGGGTGACGCAGTAGCGTCCCGATCCACACGACCGCCTGTCGTGTTCAAGACGCGATCGACGCCCGCGCGACTGCATGGGCGGGCCATGCGCTGTGCGCAGCGGCGAGATCGCAGATCTCACAGGGGGGCACCATGGCCGCGAGTCCGCAGCATCCCGGCACGCCGACGACCGGACACCGCGGGGCTGAGTCGGGCCCTCGCACGTGCGAACGATCGACTTCGGCGAATGCGATACACACGCCTACCACCGGATCACGAGCGAAGCGCGCACCGAGCGTGGAGCTCCGAGCACGATCCGCCGCGTTCGCCGTCGCACTCTGGCTCGCGCTCCCGGGACTCGTCCACGGCGCGGGCGCCAACCTCGCGTGGAACGCCTGCTTGTCCGAAGGGCGGCACCGCCAACAAGGACTTCGCCTGCACCAGCAACACCGGCACCAACGTGCTCTACGGCTCGTTCGTGCTCGCTGCGGACCAGCCATTGTGCACCGGCATCGAGGCCATGGTCGAGATCTCGGTGGCCAGCGACAGCCTTCCGGCCTGGTGGCAGCTTTTCAACGTCGGCGCCTGTCGCAGGGCCTCTTTGGCGACGTCGTTCGACTTCTCGAGCGACCCCGGCACAGCGTGCACCGACATGTGGCTGGGCGCGGGGATCGGCGGGCTCGCTGCGTACCACACCTACTGGACCACACCGCAAGTGCCGAGCGGGCTCGCCAACCAGTCACGGATCCGATTCGGCGCCGCAGTCCCGGCAGGCGCCCCCATGCAGTTGAGCGCCGGGGTCGAGTATTACGCGTTCAAGCTGATGGTCAACAACGCGAAATCGACTGGCGCGACTGCATGCGCGGAGTGCTCGACACCGGTGTGCCTCCTGCTCTCGGAACTGAACGTCGTGCAGTCGGATGGTCAGCATGAAGTCCTGACGACCGCGCAGACGTCCAATCGCGTGACCTGGCAAGCCGCGACGAACTGCCCTGGAGCGATGACGCAGCAGAATGCCACCTGGGGGCAGATTCACAGCATCCTGCGATAGGGAGGCTGCTTGTCGCGATTGTCGCTATCAGAGCATGAAGCCAAGGGACCGATCGGAGGTCACCATGATCCGCAACATACTGATCGCGCTTCTTCTCGCCGTCCTACCGTCATACGCTCACGCGCTGGATCTCCACTGGGCCTGGGGCTCGCGGAGTCTGGCGTACTCCAGCGCCACCCGAGGCACGCTCATCGTCGAGGCAAGTATCGGGGAGCCCTCGCTGCCTGGGGAATGGCGTCTGGCATGGACTGCAGCCAACTGTGGCCCGCTGAGTGTCGTCCTGGACACCACGTACACAGACACTTTGACGGCGCAGATTGCAGCGGCGGAATATCAAAGCGAGGCCGATCAGGCCGCTGGTGTCAGCCGCGTGGAATTCCAGGGGAAGACGAACGCGTTCGTGACCTCGGCACGGTATGTCTTCGACCTCCCGCAGGGGGCGTCCGGGGAGTTCCAGGCGTTTGCCGTCAAGGTCTCGGACGCGCATCCCAACGGCATTGTGGTGCGATCCCCCATCGCAACCTTCAATGGGGGCACCTCCCAATCGATGCCGCCCACGATCCTGTCGGCATCCGGCACTCAGCCGGTGGATCGGCTGGCGCTTGATGTCGTGGGTGCGGGTCTGGCGACCACGGCGACGGCCACCCTCGTGGCCCCGGACGAATCATGGAACGTCCCGCTCCAGATCGACTCCGTAACAGACACCAGCGTCACGATCTCGGGGAACGTCCCAAGCGAGCTTCCCGAGAGCGTGCTGAAGCTCACGAACAACGACGGCGCAGCATCCACCATGGCTCTTGCCGCGGCTGTGTGCCGACAGTATCCGGGGATCGAGTTCCCCAAGTTCAATGCGGCTGTCTACGTCGATCCCAATCCTGGTGCCGACACCAAGGACTTCGCCTTCTTCTACAACCATGGAGTGACGACGCCGGGCCTGTTCCACCTGATGTACATTCGCTCGATACAGGTTCCCGCCAAGGTCGAGACAACCCTCGCACATGCTTGGTCGAGGGATCTCGTGCGCTGGACGGTGGACACGACGGCGTTTCGCTATGGCTTGACGGAATTCCCCAGTGACGCCGCGCGATGGGACCGACTACACGTGTGGGCGCCCTCGATCATCAAGACCGGCGATGGCCCCAGCGACAGTACATTCATGTTCTACACCGGCGTCGATCGGTCGAACGACCAGACTATCGGCTACGCGACCACGAAAGGTCTGGACACGTGCAATACCCAGTGGGACAGGCACGATGCCCCCGTCTGGACCGTGCTCAGCAACCCGTGGATGTCGAGGAGATCTTCGGGCGGCCGCAACTGTCGCGATCCTTATGTCTTCGCGCACCCGGACACGGCTGGCGTCTACTTCATGGTCTACGCGGCAATCGACAGTGCGACGGCGAAGCCAGACACGCTGTTCCAGGGTGCCGGTCTATTGCGCAATGTGGACAATGGCAAGTTGAACAAGTGGGCGCACGTCGGGCACTATAAGAGTGCGCTTGCTCAACAGAACGGCGGGATCAGAGAGATCGAGGGCCCGATGGTGTTCCCTGACCATGGCTCACCCGCTAGCTGGTTCCTGATGTTCAGCAACCCTGGCGGAGCGGGAGACTTCAACTCGTACTTCGAGCGCCAGACCATCGGAAAGGCAGCTTGGGATACAATGGGCTGGAGTACGCCCGCCACGCGGCTGTGGACGTATGCGAACGGTGGGCCAAGTGATTCGACTGTGTTCGGGTGGCAGGGCACCGAGTACCTCAAGGGGCCGAACAACACGGAGTACCTCGCGGGCTTCACCTCACAGGGCGTGTCGCATGTGTTCTCGGGGAACCCGAACTACAGCAATGGCCCCCACCTTGCGCAGGGCATCGCCATCGCGAAACTGAACTGGACGGGCCCCCGCGACTTTGGCATGGGCGTCGCTTCGGTCTCCGTGATCAACGCGGAGGGGAGCCCCACGGCCCAAGTGGGTGTGAGGTGCGTCGAGTTCCGGCCACGCTCCAACAGGGTAAGCTGGCAGATAACGGTACCGACGGCGATGCTGGTCAATTTGAGGGTGTACGATCTCCTGAGTAGGACGGAGCGCACCGTACTGGACAGGCTCGTTCCGGCCGGGGCAACCACCGTCACTTGGGACACCAGAGGCAACTCCGGAGCCCTCGTCCCATCGGGGATGTACTACGCGCGACTCACGTTCGACGGAGGCGCGCGTGTGAACGCGTTGCCGATTGTTCGATGAAGGGGCGCGTGCCGTGCGGCCGACAGATTTGAAGCTCATCGCTGAACTCCTGTGGTGGCGCTCGATGATTGCGGGGCTGCGACTGCTGGTCGCCGCGTGTCTGGCGATCTCAGCACCACGTGCACAGGAGGTCGACCTGAAGCTCTGGGGCGTCACACCCTACGCGGCGGTCTCGGCGACTGCGGTGTCAGGCAACACGCTCTATGTGGGCGGGAACTTCGTAAGCGCCTCCGCGGTTGTGGGCGGGGGCGCGATCACGGACGCGGCGACAGGCTCGCTGAGCGTGCGCAGCCCGCGGGTCGCGGGCTCGGTCAACGTGGTCATCCCGGATGGTCGTGGGGGGTGGTACATCGGGGGCGAGTTCGGCGGCGTCGGTTCGGCCGCGCGGTCGAACCTCGCGCACATCTTCGCGAGCGGGCGCGTGGACGCGTGGGCGCCGAACCCGGACGGTGTCGTGCGCGCGTTGTGCCTCTCGGGTCAGACGCTCTATGTCGGCGGAGACTTCCAGAGTATCGGCAATCGTCAGCGCCCGCTTGTCGCCGCGGTGGAGCTAGCAACGGGTGAAGTGACGAACTGGAACCCCGAAGTGCTGTACGGCGGCGTGAGAGCCGTGAGTGTGGTTGGCCGGAGCGTCTATCTCGGAGGGGATTTCATCTACGTCGGTGGGCGCTTGAGGTACAATTTGGCCTCGGTGGACGTAGTCACCGGCGCGGTGACGTCCTGGGATCCGGAGCCCGATCCCATTGGATTCGTGCGGGCTTTCGCGTCCCGGGGGGACACCCTCTTCGTGGCTGGTGATTTCGGCACGTTCCAGGGCGTGATCCCAGACAGCATTGTCGTGCGCAACCGGCTCGCGGCGTTCGATACCCGGACGGGACGGCTACTGGATTGGGACGCCCACGTCGGGAGGGTCCCGCCGAAGTACAACCCGGATGGGGGGGAACGGATCTATAGCATGCTCCTGCGCGGTGACGATCTGTTGATCGGCGGATCGTTCAATCGAGTCGGCGATGCCGTACGGCCGGCGCTCGCTGCCGTGGATGCACGCAGTGGCATGGCGACCCCGTGGGACCCCGGGATGGGTGATGTGCCTCCGTTCGTCATCCCATTCGTCAACGGGCTGGCGTTGAACGGCACGACGCTCTACGTCTCCGGCCTGCTCGATTCGCTGGGATATGAGCCCTTCCGTTGGTGCGGGGCAATCGATTTCGGGACCGGGGCACGCTTGGCCTGGGACCCGAAGCCGAACCTCGACGTCTCCGCGCTGGCATCGAGCGGGGGCGCCACCTACGTGGGCGGGTTCTTCACGAGCGTGGGCCCCACCGTGCCGAGGCACGGGCTGGCGGCGTTCGACCTGAGCACTGGTCAGGTGACGGCGTGGGACCCGAACCCGAACGGCCAGCCGGTGGCGATCGCGGTCCGGCAGGGGACGGTGTACATCACGGGGGAGTTCACGCAGATGAGTGGACAGACACGGTTGGGGGCGGCCGCGGTGGACTCGGCAACCGGTGCGGTGACGCCCTGGGCGCCCCAATCGAGCGGGCCCGCGTGGGCAATCGCGTTCGGGGACACGACCGCCTACCTGGGCGGGCTGTTCGACCGTATCGGCGGGACGGTGCGCTCGAACCTCGCCGAGGTGGATCTCAAGAGCGGAGCTTCGACGAGCTGGAACCCCGGGCCGAACGACGCCGT
>JANMAX010000274.1:0-28668 GCA_031360075.1 bacterium
TAGTGTCTCGTCCCAGAAGTCCTGTGCATGAATCGGCGAGCAATCGTGGCTGCTGGCAAGGCGCGACGACGAAGTCGTATCCGGGAGATACGTCGAGGAGGAGCAACGCAGCCAGCGGTCACGAGGGCCGTCGAGGCATGTACAGGACTTCTGGGACGAGACACTAGTCCGGACTTGTCCGGATGCCAGAACCGGGCGGGCCGCGCGGGACCTTCGTGACCTTAGTGAGCTTCGTGACCACGTCGGCCAAGCGGTCGCAGCGGGCTTGCCCTGATCGGCGTGACGCAAAGCCGGCTCCACATGGAGGTGGCGGCTCGTGCCGGCCCTTCGGAACGCGCACAGGGCATCATGCGGCCGGCGTGCCTGCTCCCGAGCGCGGCGGAGCCACGCAAACCACACGATCCGCACCGGCCCGGTGGCTCGGCCGGCCTTCAGGCGCAGCATCGAACTGCGTCCGAAGCGCGTCAGCGCCCCGGACGCCTCGACCAAGGACACCCGTGTCGAATGTGAAGGCCAGTGCCAGCGGCGCTATCGGACCACGACGTCGTGATTCGTCATGCGCAATACGATGATGACCAGGATGACCACGACCAGCACGCCGATGATCGCGCCGGTCGCGCCGTCACCACCACTGGGCAGGCCGCGGGACGCGCTGGCCAGCGTGTGCAGGTCACGATCCGACATGCTGGCCAGCTTGGCCTGGCTGTCGGTCGCATTCATGCCGTAGTCCTGGAGCTTCTGCGCCACGACCTTGTTCTCGAGCGCGCGCTGCGCCACGACCATGTCGGCATCGCGCATCGAAGTGATGGAGGTGTTCCCGGTGGTCTGGGACGGCGCCAGCCCGGCAAACGCGGGGCTGAAGTTGAGGACGCTCATGCACATGACGACGACGACGGCGGTCAGGCAGCGCAGCTTGCGAGGAAAGAGTTGCATGGGTGAACTCCTGGATGATGGGTGAACATCACGACAACAGGGTCCGTGCGGCCGTGCTCCACACATGCCTCAGACTGCGACGGCGCCCTGTCGCCCTTCGCCGGGATCCACGCGGGGGGCGGGCGCGAAAGGGGTCATGGGACCCCGCGCGCACCCGCCCCACCGCAGGGCTCACGGCTTGAGCTGCTTGAGTACGGCCTTGTTCAGGACCGTGAACTCGACGCGGCGGTTCTGCGCCATGTTCTCGGGACTGGTGTTGGGAACCAGCGGCTTCGACTCCCCATAGCCACGCGCGCTCATCTGCGAGGCCGCGAGTTTGGGGAAGTGCTCGAACAAGTAGCTGCGCACTGCGCTCACGCGCTGCCGGCTCAGTGACAGGTTGTAGGCCGCGCTGCCACGCGAGTCGCAGTGGCCACCGACCTCGATCTTGAGCTGCGTCCACTTGGACAGCACTTCGCCGACGACATCGAGCGCGTGGCGGGACTCCGGCAGGATCGTGGCTTTCGCCGTTTCGAACCGGACGTCCTGCAACCGGATCATGCCGGTGTCGAGCAGTTCGGACTCTCGCACCTGGGCCTCGGTCGGCGGGCAGCCGCGCTCATCCACCTTGGTGTTGGCCGGCGTGTTCGCGCACTGGTCAAGTCCATCGCAGACGCCGTCGCCGTCGGAATCGATGGGGCAACCCTTGGCGTCGACGGTGCAGCCGGCGGCGGTGTTCGCGCACTGGTCGATGCCGTCGCAGACACCGTCATGGTCGCTGTCGATGGGGCAGCCACGCGCGTCGACCTGACAGCCCTTGGGCGTGCTTGCGCACTGGTCGAGTCCGTCGAAGACGCCATCGCCGTCACTATCCAGAGGACAGCCACTGGCATCGACGAGCGCGCCACGCGGGGTCTCGGGGCAGCGGTCGACCCCGTCGCAGACGCCATCGCCATCGGCATCCGTCGGGCAGCCATTGACATCGACTCGGCAGCCCGCTCCCGTGCCGGGGCACTTGTCACGATTGTCCGGGACGCCATCACCGTCGCTGTCCGGGGTCAGGCCACCGAACGCGAAAGTCAGTCCGGCCCCCAATATGATGTTGTCGAAGTGCGACTTGTTCCAGTTCTCCTTGGGCACGAGCAGGACATTGCGCGCCTCGAGGCGCAGCCGGACGCCATCCGAGACGCGCACGAAGACGCCTGCAGCGGCTTCGGCAACGCCGTCATGCTCGTCGGCACTGACGGGCGGCTTGAACTCCGAGACGCCGCCGCCCAGGCTCAGGAACGGACTGATCGCACTGGGCGCGGACGACAGGAGCATGAGATTCGCGGACAGATGGGACCAGCGGATGCTGTGGCCAGCCGGCGTCACGCCACCCGCGATCTCGAACCACAGCGGTGGGGCCAGACGTGCACTCACACGGCCGCCCCAATACAGGCCATCCTTGAGACACACGGACGTGGAATCCTTGAACTCCGAATCGAACGTCGTCCAGCCGACCATGGGCGTGATGTGGAACGTCCGCTCGGGTGCTGCGACACCGGTGCCGGGATGCACCACGAGCATCGCCACCACGAGTAACGAGAACGGCCACTGCAGTGCGAATCTCATGGAGCGACTCTCCCCTGTATAAGTGAACAACGGACCCCGTCTCTGGTAAGGCACGAACGGTGCCAGCCGCGCGGCTTCGGGTCCGCGATGCCAAGTGCCTGCGAGCGCGGCACCTAGCGCGCATGGCCGAGCGCGGGCCGAGCGCTGACGGACACCCCGGGGAGCTCGCTTTCTTCAAGCCACGCACCGAACTACAAACCCCGGACTGTTCGCGAGGCCCGCCGGCCGCCCTGCCCGGCCATCGCCGCGGGGTGCCACTCCGGCATCAACGGGTCGCGCGCTGGCAGGAATTGCCACGACTTGAAAGATACGCGCTCCGCTGGCGCCGCCACCGCCACGGGGCGAGCGAGCACCGCCCACCTCCCCACCGCCAAGTGCGCGGCCTGCTGCGCTCCCCGGCGACGGCAGGATGTGGCCCGAGAGTTGCGAGTGAATCCGTTCGCCGCACACGCGCTCCGAAGCGCGTGTCCAATGTCTCACCCGGGCCGCCAAACGTGTGGCTCGGACTCACGACAGCGTGGAGGTCCTCAATGCAGGACAAACAGACGGCTGCTCAGCGCCCGATCATGACCAGTTCATTCCGTGATCGCGAATCCGCCGAACGTGCATACGACTCCATCTCGGCACGTGGCTACAAGAGTGATGAGATTCACGTCCTGATGTCCGATGAGACGCGTAAGCGCTACTTCATCAAGGACGGCGAGCAGACCGACATGGGCAACAAGGCGCTCCAGGGCGCCGGCGTCGGTGGTGCGGTCGGTGGTGCGGTCGGTGCCACGCTGGTCGGCATCGCGGCGGCAGCCGCGACGTTGACCCTCCCGGGCATCGGCCTGCTCATCGCCGGACCGCTGGCAGGAGCACTCGCGGGTGGCGCGGCAGGCGCCGCGGCGGGTGGCCTGGTCGGTGTGCTCGTGGGCGCCGGCATCCCCGAGGATCGCGCCAAGGTGTACGAAACCGACCTGAAGGCGGGCGGGATCGTCCTGGGCGTCAAGCCTCGGCATGACGACGACGCGCGGTACTTCGAGACCGAGTGGCACGGACAGCACGTCAAGCGCTAGCCCACAACCATCAGCACGATGGGCGTCTCCGCACAGGAGGCGCCCATCGCGATGGTCTGGGGTCGTCGAGCAGTCCGAGTGGACCCGCAGCCCGATCACCCGCGCCGTTCATCCCGACACGTGCAGGGCAATGGCAGCAGGCACCAGAGCGCTACCAGCGCGCGCGCGCCCCACGGGCATCCACATGCACGAACGGCCCATGCGCGCCATTACCCGAGTACGCCGACAGCCCACCCACCAAGTTCGGGTGCTGCGCTTCGACGCTCTCCGCCACCGCGAACAGGACGCGCGCGTCACGCACGGTGGACTTGCCGTCGCCGTCGAGATCGTCCATCACGCCATCGGCATTGGCGTCGACAAAGACATCGGCGGCATCGCCGTACATATGACGACTGTCACGAGCACGGCCACCCCTGGCGCCGACCCCCTGAGCGTTGTACTGCGGTGTGCGGAAGCCGGACATGACGTGCAGCACACTTGGCAATCCACGGCGTTGGAGGGCAGCGCGAATCAGCTCGAGCTTGTCGACCAGGACGGGGCGCAACACCAGGACCTTGGGCCACACCGCCTGCTGGTCATGGGTCAGGAAGTCGCGCAACTGGAAGTGCTTCGAGACCTGTGTCGAGGCGTTCTCAGGCGTCACCGGGATGAACCCAGCCGGGGCGGCATAGCGCGGATCACGTGCAGCCAAGGTCGTGGCCGGCCAGTGGCCCACGAAGTAGCCGTCTTGCCGCGGCCCGCTCTGGGCGCTGAACGCCACCAGAGTCATGACCACCAATTGCCCGCCATCGGGCGCAGGGATCTCCAGCAGGTGGACACCCGGCGTGCCGAGCGCCATGTCCGAAAGCAACGGCTGGAGCACTGGGATCTCCGACAACGCAGCCGGCGTGCCGATGACCGCACGCAGATTGCCGCTGCTGCCGAGAATGCCGCTGAGCTGCGCGTCCGCCTGCTCCTGCCCGACGAGCGGGCGTTGAGCCGAAGCACTCCCACTCAGGAGTGCGGGACTTGCCACTGCAGTCCACAGGACGCTCAGGACCACACACGAGATTGCCGTGATGATGCGGGGTGAGTTCAGGATACCTCCATGGGCACGGCGCACCCCGGACAGCGGGGCACGCACGTCCATCGTGGCGCCATCCGGTCCGACCACCCCGCTCTACAGAGTGGGTCGGCCCTTCGACGCTTCGGGCAGCCGGCGGGTCGCTCCCCGGCCTGGCCTGAGACTGACCCTTTTGATGCCGCGGTTGCGCTGCGGAGGTCAAGTCGAGGCGAAAGGTGGCCACCCGGCTCGGACTTCCATGCCGGGTCAGTAGCGTGCTGACTCGCATCGGCGCCGGCGTTCCCACTCTCGTATGCCGAACACGTGGATTCCCGGTAATCCCAAGGGGCCACGCCCCGCCTTCACGATTGGCGCCCCCGTGCAGGGCGGGCGAGTCCGCGCGCCTACTTGGGGTAGGGGTAGCCCTTCACCAGCAAGTGGTCCAACTCTTGGTCCAGACCGTAGATGTCCGTATAGAAATACACGTCGTCGTTCTCGCGCGCGATCGCGGTCGCGTAGACGATGCACACCGGGATCGGATGCGACAGATTGACCTGGTGGTTGTCCTCCCCCTCCATGGCCGCACGAATGCGATCCGTGCTCCATTCCGGCTGGTCACGCAGCACGTACGTCGCCAGTGCCACTGGATCGCTGAGCCGGACACAGCCATGGCTCAAGTCCCGTCGTGCCTTTTCGAACGCGGCCTTGCCCGGCGTGTCGTGCAGGTAGACATCGTGCGCGTTGGGCATGATGAACTTGACCAACCCCAGCGCATTCGAGGGCCCCGGAAGCTGGCGCACACGCACACCGTTGCCGATGCGGTGGAGATTTTCACTGCTCGCGGCCACAACGCCACCGCCCGGAGCCGTATCCAACAGCACCATGCCCTCTTCCTCCAGATATCCCGGTTCGCGCCGCGCTTTGGGTCCGAGTTCCTTGCGCATGATGCTCATCGGGACCTCCCAGTAGGGCCGGAGGATCAGGTACTTCATATCGGCCGCGAACACCGGCGTACGTTTGTCGAACGAACCGCCGACCACGACATCCATCGCCAGCATGTCATTCTCGCGGTCATCGGCGCTGCCGAACGTGAACAGCCGGAATGCCGGGATATTCACGAAGATCGGCGGCGTGCTGAAGGATACCGGCAGCCAGCGGAAACGCTCAAGCGCGAGCTCGATCTGGCGCACGCGCTGGGAGAACGGCCGGTCGAGCCGGGTCCTGGTCCCCGATCCGATGACACCGTCGGCCTTGAAACCCTGGCGCAATTGGAATTTCTTCACCCCGGCGACCAGATCCGGGGAATACATCGAGTCCATTGCCGCACTTCGTGGCGCGCCAGGCTCGATGTCCCCGGTCGCTTCCAGCAGACGGCGCAGACGGGGCGCGACAGCCAACCGCACACCGGGCTTCACGAGGCGCGGCATGCCGACAATCGGGATCAGGGTCGAGTCGCGCGCGAGCGTGCGATACCGGGCCAAGCCGTTCTTGAGCAACTGGTAGTGGCGCATATGCGGTTGCAAGCGCTCGAGTATCCCACCCTGCTGGCGGACGTCGCGCAGCGAGTCGACTGCCATCTCGACCGCCAGCACGGCGCGCGGGATGAACAACTGCCCGTGCACGACGCTCGGACTGACGCGGCCGCGATGCAGCGCCGAGACGAACCGCACGGCGGCCACCGACAGTCCGACATCGAAGCGCGCCAGCATGGCTGCTGGCGGGGTCGGATTCACCGTGGCGAGTTCGCGCGCCTGTCCGGCGAGCCAGCTGGCATCGTAGTCCGCAGGCTCGAGCCCAAGGCTATCGGCGCCGGCCAATCGAGCGATCAACTGGTTTGCGGCGGCGGTCGGACGCGAGTCCCGCAGCCACATCGGCTGCCACGCTGCGCGCTCGTAGAGCCGCTCGACTTCCGCGCGGAACTCCGGGAACGCCGGCCAGCGCAGACCCGGAAGCCGGCCGGACCTGGCGATGCTGCGCAGCGGCGCGGCGAATTCCGACGCCGCGGTCGTGGAGCCCGCCACTGGATTCGGAGCCGCCCATGACGGCACGGCTGCGAGTGCCGACGCGAGCGCGATCAGGACGCCCAGACGCGCGACCGCCGCCGGATTCGGGCGTCGCTTCACGATCGTGCAGCCGTCGCGCACGGCCGCTGGCGCGGCGCTGGTCCGCACGACACCCCGCCCGGCGACTCCATGCCCCACGTGCTCGGCTCGGCTCCGCATCTTGCTCATGTCAATCTGCCTCACTCGGATGACGACAGCCCCCGATGGGGCGGGAGCCCCATCGGGTGAGGTCGTGATGTGGCCTGCGCTCAGCGGCCGCCGGCCTGACGCCGGGCATCCTCCTGCAGAGCGGCACTCGCATAGATCGCGATCTCGACGCGGCGGTTCATCTGCCGGCCGGCTTCGGTGGTGTTCGATGACACCGGCTCACGCTCACCCAGTCCGGCGGTTGCGATATGCCGGGTCAGCCCCTGCGCGGTCATGTAGCGTGCCGCGGCATTGGCGCGCCGCTGGGACAGGCCCTGGTTGTACGCCGAACTGCCCGTGGCGTCGGTGTGGCCGGCGATCATCAGGTTCGAGTCACCGTACTTGCCGAGGTTCCGGGACAACTCGTCCAGGTTCGAGGCCGCAGTGCTGCGCACGACGTCGGAATCGAAGTCAAACAACAGTCCCGATGGGAACGTGATATTGATGCCCTCGCCGACGCGCTCGACTTTAGCAGCCGGGACACTCGCCGCGATCTCCTCGGCACGCTGATCCATCCGGCGGCCGATGATCGCGCCCGCTGCACCACCCACGACAGCGCCGATGATGGCGCCGCGCGTCGTGGAGCCCGTGTTGTTGCCGATCACGCCGCCGATGACGCCACCCGTGGTGGCCCCGATCACGGCACCTTTGCTGGTCCGGTTCATGGACGCGCAGCCCAGCGCCCCCGACATCACCGGCACGAGCAACAGCAGCCCGAGCCAGGCGAGATTCTTCACATTACGCATGGTCTTCATCCTTTCATGCTGGCGGGTCGCCGCCGCATTGGTGGCAGCCCGGCCAGGCGGGAGATGCATCGCTTGGGGGCGTATCCGGCGTACCGCGCCGGCCACGCCCTGTCGGGGGCCGAGTCAGCCCGGCCTGCCCGAGCACTGCTTGCCGCCTCATTCACGGCTTGGTTTGGATCTGCGCTTCGACGAACCACAACCACTTGTCCGTCCCGCGTGAGATCTCGGTACAGATATCCGCTGAATCCGCGTCGTTGAGTTCTGTCGCCGTCTGGATCGTGGACCAGATCCGTGAACCGAATGCCGCCAGCGCGATGCTCATCGCCTTGACGTGGTCGTCCCCCTTCGCGATCCCCGTCGGATACTCGTCGAGTTCGGAAAACTCGGCCACGCTCTCGATCGTGCCCAGTGCCACTCCACCGAGTTGAACGACGCGCTCGGCCAGCAGGTCGACATAGCCTTCGACCCCGGCATGCACTTCGTCGAACAGCTTGTGCAGGGCGATGAAGTTCGGACCCTTGACATTCCAGTGCGCCTGCTTGCACTGACACTGCAGGTCGATGGCGTCCGCCAGTCGCCGATTCAGAGCCTCGACGAGCTGAGCACGCACCGGGGCATGCAGACAGTTGCGCGTGCTGTAGAGCTTCTCTGTGTTGGGCGTGGTGGCACTCACTGGCCGGCCTCGTCGTTGGCGTGCGCTCCGGTCTGGGCACGGGCCGCAGCCTCCGCATGCCGTGACATGACGCTTTCCGCCCGGCGGCCGCGGACATCGCGACGGCGCGCAAAGGACTCCTGACCTGCAACGAGTGCTGACTGTGCGTCGGTGCCGAGGTCCGCGACCGCATCGCGAGCGTCCGCGAGCGTGCCCACAGCACTCTCGCGCCAACCTCGGGCAGTCTCGCCGATCCGAGCGCGGGCGCGTTCGCCGCTCGTGGGCGCCATCAGCAGCGCGACGCCAGCGCCCGCCGTTGCACCCAGGACGAAGCCCAACAGAGTCCAACCCACACTCGAGTGGCCGCGCGCATCCACGTTGTCATGCATGTTCTGGTCCTCCAGTAACGGTGAAGCGGCCGGTGACGTGGTCCAGTTCAGTAGCTCGTGAGGTGTCCATGCCCTGACGAGGACACCGTCAGCGCTGCATTTGCTACTATCGGCAACGGTCGCGAATACAAGGCTGCAGGGCGTTGCCTGCCAGCTGTGCGCCATGTCAGCGCGTCCCGCCATGGGGTTGCAGCGCTAACAACATCCATGGCCACTGTCGGGACTGCACCGTGCCTGCTACATCGCAAGTTCGGGGCCAAGACTGCTGGCTGCAGCACGGCATGCTCCGAACACGGAGCCGGCCCCGTCGCTCGGACGGACTCGACGGGGCCGTGTACCTGGAAGACGAGTGCTCTCCGCGGACCGATGTCAGGTCCTAGCGCTGGCCACCCTTGCCGTGACCATCGCCATGACCGTCATGACCGTCATGGTCGTCATGGTCGTCATGACCATCGTGCCCGTCATGGTCGTCATCGTCGCCATCATCGTCGCCGTCATCGTCGCCGTCATCGTGGCCACACTTCTTGTCGCGGATCCGGATCTCGCCACTCTTCACGACGCCGGACTGCGGCGCTGCGTCGCCGACCGCGATCGAGAACCGATCCGTCATGTTCGACGAGCCCAGATCCTGCACCGTGATGGTGTAGAGGCCCGGCACGTTGTTCAAGCTGCCCGAGCCGACGAACGTAGCGCTCTGGCCCGTGAAGACCAGTGAGCTGAATGACTTGAACGACACGTTCAGGCCACTGACGTGGTTCACATACTGGAACTCACCCTTGATCCGGCCGTCCGACTTGGACCGGACATCGAAGTCGAAGCTGGCCGAACCGCCGGGAACGTTGATCGAACCCTTGCCCGAGACGCGTTGCCGGCACTTGCCAATCGGCCCGCCACCCGCGCCACAGCTCGCATTCGAGACCGTGTCCGTGTCCATCGTCACTGCCCCCGCGCGCGCCAGCGCACGGCCCGAGACGTTGACACCCGTCGTGATCGTGATGCTCGCGACCGCGATGATATTGCCCACGATCCTGGTGCCGGTGCCAAGCGTGGCCGAGCTGCCGACCTGCCAGAAGACGTTGCACACGCGACCGCCGTTGATGAGCAACACCCGCGCGTTGGTCGCGGTCGTCAGCGTGCTGCCGATCTGGAACACGAACACTGCATTCGGGTCACCTCGCGCATCCAGCACGAGCGTGCCCGTGATCTGCGCCGACGAACCGAAGCAGTACACCCCGGGGAACAGCGTCTGGCCGCCCAGGTCCTGGCCGCTCAGCGTCGTCATGCACGGCATCGCCGCCAGCGCGTTGTAGCCAGCGGTGAGGTCGAGCTGAGCCTGTGCCGCCACCGGATCACCGGCATGGATCACACCCGACAGCACACCGGGACCGAAGCCCGTGATCGCGGTGCCCGGGCTGACACCCAGATCGCCCGAGAGCACGCTGAGGCCCGTGCTCGTCACGGTCGCACCACCCAGCACGGCGAAGTTCGATGCCGAGCCGAGAATCGGCAGATCGGTGACGGGTGGCGGGGCCGAACGTGATTCATCCGTCAGCCCGAGCGCAGCGCTGCCGCCCGTGGTACCGACCGGGCTCGTGGTCATACGGCTCTGCTTGGAACAGCCCAACCCAGACAGGGCCAGGCACGCGAGCAAGGCAGCCGCGACGAATCGCGGCGTCCGTGCTGATGTCATCCAGAACTTGTGCATCGTCACCTCCGAGGAAACACATGATTACAAGCAATCGCGCTACGGACGTGCGGCCACCAGAAGACCTGACCCCGCCACCGGGCGCGGAGCGGCGTCGCTCTGCCATTCCCGCCGGAGCTGGTCAGAAGAAGGGAGCTCCACAGCCGACAGCCGGGAGCTCCACTCCCGTTCAGCGGGCGCTGCGACCAGCAGCGCCCTGTTGCGTGTTCGCTACGGCAGCGAGACGGCGTTCGACGACATCGTCACCGAGCCATTGCGGGCCAGCGCACGGCCGGACAGACTCGCGCCCGTACCCAGCGTGATGCTCTGCAGGGCGACGATATTGCCCTTGAACGTCGCACCCGTACCGATGGTCGCGCTGCTGCTGACCTGCCAGTAGACGTTGTTCGCATTCGCACCGCCGATGAGCGTCACGGCCGAGTTCGATGCGGTCGTGAGCGCGCTGGCGATTTGGAACACGAACACCGCGTTCGGGTTACCACCACCATCCAGGACGAGCGCGCCCGTGAGGCCCGCCGTCGAGTTGAAGCAATAGACGCCTGCCGCCAGCGTCCGGCCACCGAGGTCCAGACTCGTCATATTGGTGCCACATGCCCGGCCGGCCAGATCGTTGTAGGCCGTGGTGAGGTTGGACTGTGCGTTCACTGCTGCGGCGTCCGAAATGTGGATCGCGCCACCCACCGGCTGACCCGCCGGAATACCCGTGATCGAGCTGCCCGGGCTCAGGCCGACGTCTCCCGTGATGGTCGTCGTCGCACCGGTGTTCGATACCGTGGCGCCAGCGAGCACCGCGAACGTCGCAGCGGAGCCAAGGACGGCATTGCCACCACCCCCACCCGCCGTGACGACAACAGTCGCGAGACCCGAGATCGAGCCGCTGGTGGCCTTGACCGTATTCGAGAACGTACCGGTCGTCGTACCCGCGGTGAACTGACCCGAGGAGGAGTTGATCGTGCCGCCGCCCGCCACGACCGACCACACGGGCGTGATGGAGACGACGTTGTTGGATGCGTCCCTGCCAACCGCCACGAACGTCTGCGTCGCGTTGACCGCCATCGACGCGGGGTTCGGGGTCACCGTGATGGATGCCAGCGGACCACCGGTAGCGACCACGTTGACGGTCGCCGTGCCGACAAGACCCGTGTTCGTGGCCTGGACGGTGTTCGAGTACGCGCCCACCACGGAGCCGGCGGTGAACAGGCCGGACGCGTTGATGGAACCACCACCGGCCACGACCGCCCATGTCGTCGGCCCCGTGAGGACGTTCCCACGGATGTCGCGAGCCACCGCGGTGAACTGACGGGTCGTGCTCACGACGACCGTGCTGGGATTCGGCGAGACGGTGATGCTTGCAGCCGGACAGGGGCCGTTGTCCTTGAAGCAACCCCACGTCCCGGCAAGGAGTGCGGCACTCAGCGTCACCGCCGCCAGACTCGTGAACTTACGGCTGAAGTTGAACATGATGATTCCTTTCGTGTGAGTGAGCGCTACGGCTTGCGCTGCTGCAGGATCTCTTTATTGAGCGCCAAGAACACGACGCGTCTGTTCTCCGCCATGTTCTCCTCGGTCGTATTGGGCAACATGGGCTGCACTTCGCCGAAGGCCTTGGCCGACAACTGGCCGCCCTCGAAGTCCTTGAAGTGCTTCAACAGATACGAGCGCACCGACTCCGCGCGACGGCGGCTGAGTGCCTGGTTGTACCCGGTCGTGCCACGCGAATCCGTGTGACCGACGATGACGAGCTTGAGCCCGGGCCACTTGGTCAGCACACGGCCGACGGTGTCGAGCAGGGCGACAGCGTCCGGGCGGATCGTGGACTTGTCGAAGTCGAAGTTGACGTTCGAGAGCATGATCATGCCGGTATCGAGCAGTTCCATCTCCAGCTCCCGCTCGCGCTGCACGATCGGGCAGCCGTAGCGATCGATTGCCGTGCCGGCCGGCGTATCCGCGCAACGATCGATGCCGTCGCACACGCCGTCGCCATCCGAATCGATGGGGCAGCCGCGGGCGTCGACCTTGCAGCCCTTCGGAGTGTCGGGGCACTGGTCGATGCCGTCGTGGACGCCATCGCCGTCGGCATCCGCCGGGCAGCCATTCGCATCAACGCGAGCGCCCACCGGCGTATCCGGACAACGATCGACGCCATCGCACACGCCGTCACCATCCGAGTCGATGGGGCAGCCGTGGATGTCCACACGACAGCCTCGCGGCGTGTTCGGGCAGTTGTCGCGGCCATCCGGGACGCCGTCACCGTCCTCGTCGGCTTCACCACCCGAACCGAACGCGAACGTCAGGCCGGCTCCCAGGACGACGTCGTCGATGTGCGCCTTGTTCCAGTTCTTCTTCGGGACGGCCAGGATGTTGCGAGCCTCGAGCCGCAGCCCGAAACTCTCGTTCAGCCGCACGCGGACACCCGCCGCCGCCTCGAAGGTACCCGAGTTGGTCTCGAGCCCGGTGGCGTCGGTGTACTGTGATGCACCGCCGCCCAGCGAGATGAACGGATTGACGGTGGCAAGCGTCGCCGGGCTCCACATGATGTTGCCCGACAGGTGCACCAGGTTCTCGCTGCACTCGGAACAGTTCTTGGTGCCGGTGTAGCCACCGGCGACATCGAACCACAGCATCTGATTGAGCCGCACACCAGCGCGGCCGCCCAGATACACGTCATTGCGGAGGTCACGACCGTTGGCGAACTGACGTTCGTTGTCAAAGAACGTCCAGCCGACGAACGGTGTGACGTAGAAGCGTTTCTCCTCGAACTCCGCCGCACCCGCGGCACGCACCAGAAGCATGGTTGCGAGGGCGCTGAAGATGAACCACTTCCGTGGGTACATCATGATCGGTCTCCATTCATGTAAGTGTAGAATTCCATTCCGGAACCAGGGCCTTCTGCGGCTCTCCCCGCGTCCACACCACCCCGGACGCCGGCGGCAGGACGGGACCCGGAATTCACTTGATGGGCTCAGGTCAGTCGCTTCTTTGGTGAAATCAACAGGAGGATGCCGCCCAGCAGGACGATTCCTCCGACAATGGGCGAGAACGGCACGTTCTTCTGCTCGGTGGCGGTTGCCTTGAATGGCCCGACATCGAGCACCGTGCGCTCCCGGTTGTAGGTGATCCCGCCGTACGCCAGCGCCAGCACGCCCAGTACAACGAGGATGAATCCCAAGATCCGCATGTGATCCTCCGATCTGGCCGAGGTGGCCCCTACAGAACCCGCCGGCCTTGGATGAGCCGGATCAAGACGGCGATGATCGCCAGTGCGAGCAGAACGTGGATGAGCCCGCCGATGGTGTAAGAGGTCACGATCCCCAACACCCAGAGCACGACGAGTACGACGGCGATGGTCCACAGCATGATGTTCCCCTGGGTGACCGGGCCCCGCCCGCGATGGCGCGGGGGGAGTTCCCACCCGCTGCGTATCGTGGACGCCAAGCCCGCATAGGACTTCAGAGTCGGATCGCGATGGCTTCGTTGGTATTGAACGTGAATGGCATCCCGGGCTTGAGGACGACCTGCCAGCCGCGGGTCTGTGACACGACGCCGGTAGCCGCGCCCGCCCCGACCACCGCGCCGATCAGCGTGCCCTTGCCTGAACCGCCGATCGCGTGGCCCGCCACCGCACCCGCCGTGGTCGCGACGGCGATGGCGCCCAGGTTGCGTGCGCGTGTGGAGCCCGCGATGACGGATGCGGTACGGCCGTGCACCCGGTACTCCTGGTTGCCGACCGTGAACCATGACAATCCGAGGTCGAGCATCGCGCGGTCGCCGCGCTTGGCCGCGAGCACTCCCGTCACCGTC
This sequence comes from bacterium, assembly GCA_031360075.1. Lineage (GTDB taxonomy): Bacteria > Eisenbacteria > RBG-16-71-46 > RBG-16-71-46 > RBG-16-71-46 > JAIOPA01. Next base: position 14,169 of record JANMAX010000274.1, read on the forward strand.
CCGCCGGCGCGACTGCCGATGGGCGCGATGGTGCGGCCTTCGATGATCACCGGGCTCGACAGCGCACCACTCCAGGCATCACCCACGCTGGCGGACTCGGACGACAGGCGGGTGCCGAGCGTCACGTCGAGGGCACTGCCGGAGGGCAGGTTCAGATTCGCATAGCCCACGTTCTCGACGGCCGCACCGCTGCGACGACCCGTGGCATCGCCACCGCTGGCGGACTGCGCGGCATCCTGGTCGGACTTGCAACCCAGCACCCCAACGACGGCGAGCAGGGTGACGAGCATCATGGCTTGCGGACGGTTCATGAGGCACTCCTGACACGAAACAGTGGGGCACTCGACGATGGCGCGGTGGTTCCGCGGCCGGCGAGAACGACTTGATCGCCTGCGAGCCTCAATTGGACCGCACCACGAACTTGAGTAGGGCGCCCGAGACCACGGGTCCGGCCAGCTCGACGTTGTTCATGATGGCGTCCGCGGCAAGGAAGCTCGGCTCCGCTCCCAGACGGCGGACCACGGTTTCGAAGGAACCCGCGGCGGCGGCGGCACGCACCCGCACGCGGTTCGGTGTCACGGCGATCCGCGCGGGGTCAGCGAGCGTGGCGAACGAGCGCATGGCGCTGAAGATGCGCTGCTCGAACACATCGCCCGCCTTCTTGCTCTGGCCCACCGCTTGGAACAGCACGGCATCCTTGCGGATGAACGCGGCGTCGAGCGTCGAGGCCGGCTGCCCCGCCGGCGCGATGTCCAGCTGACCGACCCAGGAGCCGTGACCGTGAATGGTCTCGGGCCCGCCGCGCACGGCCGAGACCGCGCCGTCGCTGACGAGCTTCGCCGCGAATGCCTCCGGCGAGATGCTTGCGGCCGCGCGTGCGGCCGAGAGCTGCATGATCGCGGACTGTCCGGGTTCCGCGGCTGCCACCGTCGAGTGCGACTCCTGATGCGTCCAACCGGCGGGGAATGTCATCTGGAACCGCATCGTCGGGTGGTAGTAGACATCGCCGACGAAGTAACCCTGACGCGGATCCCGACCGAACAGGACGCCGTCCATGCGCTGGACGTATTGCGCCGCATGAATCAGCAAATCGCTCTTGCCTGACGCCGCTCGGCGCGCGAGCTCGGTCGTGACGCGCGCACGATCGCCCGGATCCGGGTGGGTCTCGAGGAACCCGGGCAGACGCTGTCCCGACTGCGCGCTGATGCGCTGCAGCATGGCGTAGGTCGCGGGAATCTCGCGCGGGTCGAAGCCGGCCTTGGTCGCGTAGTCGACACCCAGCTCATCGGCCTGCGTCTCATCGGTGCGGCTGAACTGCAGGAACATCAGGTCCATCGCCTGCTGCGCTGCACCGCTGTAACGTTCGACCGTCCTGGAGACGACCGAACCCAGCGCCAGACCGGCACCATAGAGCTGCTGCTGCGTGATGCGCGCCGCGGAGTGGCGACGCGTGACGTGCCCGATCTCGTGGCCCAGGACTCCGGCGAGTTGTGCCTCGGAGTTCAAGTACGCGAGCAGGCCGCGCGTGATGTAGATGTAGCCACCCGGCATCGCGAACGCGTTGACCGCGGCGTCGTCCACGACCGTGAAGTGCCAGTCGAGGTCCGGAAGGTGCGAGGCTCGCGCGACCTTCTGCCCGACCGAGTTCACATAGGTCTGCAGCGCGGCATCGTCGTACAGGCCATATGCCGCCAGCACCGGGGCGTAGCCCTGCTGGCCGATCTCCAGCTCCTGGGCCGGGCTGACGAGTGTGATCTCCCGGCGGCCGGTGACGGGATTCGTCGCGCACGCTCCGAGGAACGCCGCGCATGTCACGCCGGCAACCAGCCGCGCCCACCACCAGCTCCGAGATCTCACAAGGCTCCTCTCAGCGTGTGCGGGCGGCCAAGGCGGCCGCGCGGGCCGCAGGCGAACGGCCGCGGCGGGATGACTTCCACCACACACAACGCATCTCCTGTGCCACCCTTGTGAAGCCTGCATCTTGTTGCGCTGCATGAATCGATGCGGGTGAGGTGGGTCTTCGGGAAGCACTTGGTGTAAGTCCTGCCCGCCCGATACTTCAATCTGGAGGGGGTGCGCGCACATGGAAACGCCCCCGATCAGGACGAATCCCGACCGGGGGCGCCAACGCGATTCCCCGCCAGAGCTATGACTTGCGATTGCCGGGCAGGTTCAGCAGCTGCGCCGTTCGTGATGCCAGTGACCCATCACCGGGGCCGTCCTTCTGGAACGCCTCGCGGCCGGCATCGACCGCGGCCTTCACATCTTCGCCCAGGTCCGCGGCCGCCTCACCCAGGCTCTCGCGAGCCTCATCGAAAGTGTGACGGGCATCGCGGCCCATGCGGCGTGCGGCATTGCCGAGCTGGCGCCGCGTCTTCTCACCACTGGCCGGGGCCAGCAGCAGGGCAAGCGCCCCGCCCACCACCGCGCCGAGTGCGAATCCGATCAACGGTGCGATGTTGCGCATGGCCTGGGACTCGTGATCGTGGTCACTCATGGCTCTGGTCTCCATTCTGGGATGAACTTCGGCGCGCGATGCGCCTGATCAGCGTTTCGAGGAGCTGCGCAGTGCCCGCCTTGACGCCCCGTGCAAGGGCGATCCCCGTCACCACCGGCACCTCGATCTCGTCCAGCACGGCGGTCGACAGGTCGACTGCGCGATCACCGAGCCGTTGTATCCGCTGCCAGACGCCCTTTGCGGGCGTGACGAGATCACGGACCGCGGACAGGGTGTCCCGGGTCTCTTGCGTCAGGTGTTCGATCTGGATGATGGCGATCTGGATCGACTGGGTCAGGCGCGCCAGCTCGTTACCCAGGCGCAGCAGGACGATCATGACCATCACCGCCATCACGATCAGGGCGAGTGTTGCAATTACAATGCAGATCTGGACGAGCGCGGGCATCTCGAACCCCTCTGAAGTGAGTGATCTCCGCCATTCGGGACGGGGGAGCTCCGTCCTGCCAATCGCCCCAGCGCCCACAACCATGAACATCGCAATATCGGGGCCACTCGAGAAAGCGGAGAGGTCAGGCCCGACGACGCGCCGAGCTTCCCGGTGCGACGCTCAGGGCTCGGGCGGTGCGTCGTCAGTACGTGAGCCGTCCTTGGCGTGGTGCACCGGGGCCAGCTCACTGATGATCGTCTGGACGACGGCCGCCCCAGGCAATGCGAGCAGCGCACCTGCCGGCCCCAACAGCTTGGCACCCGCCAGCACGGCCACGGTGACCACAAACGGATGCATCTTCAGGTAGCGGCCCATGAGGCGCGGGGTCACGAACGTCCCGATGGTCCAGTTGAGCACCACGTAGATCACCACCCCGAGCACCGCCTGGCCCCCCCCGACGTTCGAGCCCGCGAACGCGATCGCGCTCGCCGCGACCATGAAGCCGAGATACGGGATGAGTTCTGCGGCTCTGACCAGGAATGCGAGCAGGAGCGCAACCGGATGATGCGCGAGCGCAAGCGCGCTGCCGACCACGGTTCCGGTGACCAGGCACACCACGGCTTGCCCGCGCACATAGCTGCGCAGGGCGCGATCGACGGCACCGCCCAGATGCAGCAGCTCAGCGCGTGCCTCTTCGGGGATGAACCGCAGCGAGCTCAGCCGCACGGCGTTGGCGTCCGCCAGCAGATAGAACGCCAGCAGAGGCAGCAAGGTCAGGCACAGCAGATTGCCGACCCCGCCGAAGGCCGCGCTCACGCCGGTGGCGAGCGAGCCGCCGAGCCGTTGAGCCAGCCCGGGCCCCTGCGCCCGCATGTCCTCGATCGCGGGATCGAGCCAGACGCTCAGACCGAGCTGCGCGGCATAGCCATGCAGGTCCTGGACCAGGCGTGCCATGACCTCGGGTGCGTTGGAGGTGAGGTTCATGGCCTGCGCCGCAACGCGCGGGAACGCCAGCACCACGAGCCAGCCGGCGAGACAGACGAGCGTCACCATGACCAGTGCCGCCGCAATGCCGGAGGCCATGTGGCGCCCGCCTGGCAGGCGCACGCGTTCGATGAAGCGCACGACCGGGAGCAGCGCATAAGCGAGCAGGACCGCGTAGCCGACCAGCAGCGCGATATCGCGGAGCGCCCAGACGACGATGATGGCCACGATGAGACTGCGAACCAGGGTCGGGTGAGCCTTCGCAAGCGGGGCCTTCACGTTCGGGGCACGGTGTAACCCGGCGACGGAGTGCCACTCCCTTCACGCCATTCCCGAGCACGTGTCATCGTCCCTCCCGCGTCACTTCCTCGAGCGTGGCACGGTAAATGGAGTCCCGTTCGCCGCCCGCGGCCACTGCCGCTTCAGCGAGCGTGCGGGCCTCGGCGAGATGGCGACGCTGGCGCAGGAGTGCCGTGGCGAGATTGTTCTTGGCGTCGCTGTTCGCCGGTGATTCGACCAGAGCGCGACGGTAGCTCTTCTCCGCCGCCCGCCAGCGCCCGCCGGCCGCCTCGGTATTGCCACGATTGACCCACGTCAGGCTCTGGTGCGGATCGAGCCGCAGCGATCGGGCGTACTCGCGCGCCGCGAGCGCGGTCTGGCCGCTGGACTCGTAGGCCACGCCGAGATCGTTGTGCTCGCTCGCCGTCAGCGCATCACGCAGCAGGACAAAGTGGGAACAGCTGGAAAGTCCCAGCGTGGCCGTCATCGCCAGCACGATCACGGCGGCAGTACGGGTGCGACCGGTCATGGCTGCCTCCTGCGGACGACGAGTGCCTGTGAGCCGGCGGGTTTCCAGCGCTTGACGAGTTCGGCGAGCCGGGTCGTGCGCGGATGCGCCGTGCCGTCGTTGAGCGTGAATGCGCCGAGTGCCGCGTCCCATCCGGTGACGACACCGAAGTGCCGGACCGTGAGCGGGCCGTTGCCGTTCTGGTACAGCAGGATCGGCGGCACGCCCTGCTGGAGCAGCGCGATGACGGCGAGCGGCGTGAGGGTTTCGACCTCGGCTTCGTAGCCCGCACGCCGTGCGGCACTTGCCAGATCCGTGATGAGTGCCCCGCGCAACACGGGATCGTAGGCCCGCCCCGCCTCGAGCAATGCCTCCGGCCCGGCCCCGTAGTAGCTCAGCACCATCTCGAGCGCAGCGGGGCCACAGCGCTGCTTCTCCTGTTCGATGTTCGGCACCTGCAACGCGGTGACCCGCGCGCTCATCGTGAGCGGAGCGACCGGACCGGGCACCACCAGGTCCCGGTCCGGCGCATCCGTCGCGTGCGCCATCACTGGCGCAGCGATGCTCAGCAACCACAGCACGGACGCACACCGCATGGCGCGCGACCAGCACCGTGGCACGGCGGCCTGGCAGGCTTCATTGTGAGCGCTCAGCATCACCGCAGGATCACGTCATGATGCAGGAGCCGCATGACCACGATGACCAGGATGACCACCACCAGCACTCCGATGATCGCCCCCGTCCCATCGCCACCACTGGGTAAGCCGCGGGAAGCACTCGCCAGCGTATGCAGGTCGCGATCGGACATGTTCGCGAGCCGTGCCTGGGCATCCCCTGCAGGGACACCGTAGTCCAGGAGCTTCTGCGCGACGACCTTGTTCTCGAGCGCGCGCTGAGCGAGCAGCATGTCGGCGTCGCGCGCGGACGCGATCGCGGTCGCTCCTGAGACGCGCGACGGTGCGAGCCCCGCCACCGCTGGCGCGACCTGGATCGTACTGAGGCACAGCACCACGAACACCGCCGTCCAGAACCGCAACGGACCTGGGAACCCTCTCATCGCACACCTCCCGTTACTGCGCTCCGAATGCGCCCGCGAGGCTCGCCAGCGCCCATCGACTTCTTCGAGTCCAGTCCGTGATCACGGTTCGATTCCGGCGACCGGAACGCGAAGCGCGCCCGCCGCGGGAAGCTCCGCTATCGCATCGCCACGCTCTCGCGAACCCTGAATCTCAGGATGGTGCCGTCCGGCAGCACGATCTGGTCGCGACCGGTGCGCACGGATGGGACCAGGAGCACGCTTCTCACCAGCGCACCGCCGGGCCCGCCCTCACGCCGGCGTTCCACCGCGTCGGCCTTCCGCGCGCGGAGGTATCCCTCGCGCACGGCATCCCGCACTCCGCCGGCGCTGAGCGAGCCTGCGAGCACCGGTTCGGTGATGGCGGCGATCAATTCGTCATGGCCATTGACCCGGATCGTACGAACGCCCAGCTGCAACATGCCGCGCGCACCCGTGCGTGCCGGAATCGCGACCGCGACCACGCCCTCAACCGGGCTGCCCGCCAGGATCATGCCGCCATTGAGCGTCGCGACGTCGGCCGTGACGCATCCACGCCAGGCATCACCGACGCTCGCGGTCTCGGACGACAGCTCGTTGACCAGCACGACGTCGATCCTCGTCCCGGCGACCACGGCGGCGGTCGAGTACGTCGCATCGTGGCCCGGGTCGCGCGCCGCATCCGGCACCGGAGTGCTGGTGCTGCGACAACCACTGACCATCACCAGCACGCTGGCGAGCAGCGCCGCCGACGCCAGCGCGCCGCGTCCGTTGCGGTCCATGAGGCGGACTCCTGTCGTGTCTGCGGCCATCAGAACGAAATCGACAAGCCCAAGCCGAGCGTAATGACCTCCATAGCATGCACCGGAACCGCACTCGTCACCGCCAGGGTGGCGATCGTCAGCGCCCCCAACCACACCCGCGTCGGAGCCATCCGGCGCTTCTGGACCGTCATGCCTGTCTCCTGACCGTGCCTACCGGGACTTCCCGCCGTGCATCGAGAGCGCACGCGGGGAAGCGCTCGAGAGCGCCGAGCTGTCCGCTCGCCCGCCCTCCGTCCAGGCTTGGAACGCAGGAACGGTGCCAGCGCTGGCCCGCGGCGGGCGGACCAAGGCTAGTCTGCACCACCACAGCCGGTTAAGGACTGCGGGCGACCCGTTCGGGCGGGCCGAATGGCCGCATCGGGTGGTGTAAGAACTTCAACACATTGTCCGGACTTCAAGCCCGGGCTCAGGCCCCGGAGTCGCCCGGGCCGCGCTTGTTGGTCAGGCTTCCCACCACCGCCACCAGCTCATTGGGGTCCGCGGGCTTCGCGAGGTACATCTGGAAACCTGCACTCAGGATGGTGATGCGGTCCTCGATCTTGGCATGTGCGGTGAGCGCCACGGCGGGGACCGTGCCGCCGCGCCCGGCGGGGAGCAGCCGGACCTTGCGGATGAGAGAATAACCATCTTCACCGGGCATGGCGATGTCCGAGATGAGCACCTCCGGCGTCCAGTGCTTGAACACGCTCAGGGCCTGGCTGGCCGAGCTCGAAGTCTTCACCTCCGCACCGCAGGACTCGAACAGCGCCTGCAGCGACTCGTTCGCCAGCGGTTCATCGTCGACGAGCAGGATGCGCAGGCCCTCGAGCCGGCCCAGTCGCAGCTCGGCAAGTGTGTCGCGTGCCACCGGGTGGCGCCGAGCCGGGCCTGCAAGCTCGCCGGTGGTCGCGAGCACCGGCAGACTGACGGTGAACTTCGCACCCAGACCGATCCCGGCGCTATGGGCGACGATCTCGCCGCCATGGAGTTCCATGATGTGACGCGCGATCGACAATCCAAGTCCGAGGCCGCTGTGACGCCGCATCGGGCCGGCACTGCCCTGCCGGAAGGGCTCGAACACGTGCGGCAAGAAGGCCGGATCGATACCGATACCCGTATCGATGACAGACACTTCGATCTGTGAATCAGCGCGTTGCAGCACCACCTGGACGGTGCCGCCCTTCGGAGTGAACTTGATGGCATTCGAGAGCAGATTCGCGATCACCTGCTGGAGCCGCTCGGAATCCCCGGAGATGAGCCCGGCCCGGTCGTCGAGCACGAATTGCAGGCGGAGCTGCCTCGCATCGCTAGCCGGCAAGTGGGCCTCAGCGACGCCCCTGATGATCGGGATCAGGTCGATGGGGCGGACATCGAGCCGGAACTTGCCCGAGACGACCCGCGAGACGTCGACCAGGTCGTCGATCAGCTGCACCTGCGATTGCACGTTGCGTTCGATAACCTCGAGCGCGCGCCGGGACTTCTCAGCATCGAGCGTCCCGCTGCGCAGCAACTGCGTCCAGGTCAGGATCGGTGCCAGCGGGTTCCTGAGCTCGTGCGAAACGGTCGCGAGGAACTCATCCTTCAGGTGGCTCGCGGTCTCGAGCTCCGTCAGCGATGCGCGGGCCGCGCTCTGCCCGCGCTCGGCCCTGGCACGCGCCGTGCTCTGCTCGATGAAGCTGCGACTGAGCGCACCCGCGAGGACGCCGCACAGCACGACCAGAAGCGCGATGGTGGCGATGTTGATGCCGAGCATGACCGCCTGCGCTCGGTTCACGGCCGCGCGCGCCGGCAGGACGCTGCGTCCCCGGAGCTCCTCGAAGTAGCTCACCGCAGCCGAGAGCGCCTGGTCGAGGCCCACGCCGCTGGCCAGGACCGGCTGGGGGTAGAGCTCGCCGGTCCCACCGTTCGCCGTGTCGACTCGGGCCAGCGTGTGCAGGTACGCGTCCTGATGCGCGCGTTCGGCGATCAGGACGGCATCCAACGCAGTCCGCGCCGCGGGATCACTGACACGGGCGCGCAGCTGGGTCGCGAGCTCGCGAACGCGATGGCTGCCCATTCGCGCCGCGGACACGAAGTCCTTGCCGCCCGACAGCAGGCAGGCGTGCACATCCGCGATGCTCCGGTCGCCCGCCAGTTGCAGGGCCCGGGCCTCCACGAGGTCGCGACCCTCCCCACTCGAGACTCGCGTCACGCTCTCGATGAGTCTCCGTGCGGCCAGAAGCGTGCCCACGCTCGTCAGGATCGCCAGGACGCCGATCAGGATCACGCCGGTGAACAGCTTCCGCTGGAACGACCATTCCGCCACGGTGCGCCTCGTGCTTGGGGGTGTGTGCGACGGCCGAACAAACGCAGGCCACGCCAGACGCACCGCTCCTGACCCTGCAGTTCGCGGCTGAAGCAACTAGCGAACGCCGTGCCAGCTTCGCTCACCGAGTTGTGGCCGCACCCAAGTGCTTGTGGCGGGCCGCGCTGAGGGAAGGACTCCGTGGGGCCTGGCTGCCCACGAACGGCGCCATCGCGGCGGGTATGACCACCCCTGTTCAACGCTTGCAGCAGTTCCTACAACCGCAATGCCGCAACCGCAATGCCGCAACCGCAATGCCGCAACCGCAATGCCGCAACCGCAATGCCGCAACCGCAATGCCGCAACCGCAATGCCACAGGTCCGGAGCCGGCTTCAGCTGCCGGCGTAGACGTGCAGCCGGTTGTACAGCGTCTTGAGGCTGATCCCAAGCATGCGAGCGGCGCGCTTCTTGTCACCGGCACACTGCTCGAGCGTGCGCTGGATGAGCAGCCGTTCGGACTCCTCGAGCGAAGTACCGACGTCGGGAGCGGGCTGCTCGGGCGCGCGTGCCGCTACCAGGTCGGACAGTTCGATGAGCCCGTCGCTCATGATGAATGCACGCTGCAGGACATTCTTGAGTTCGCGGACGTTGCCCCGCCACGGATGCGCCAGGATCCGCTCCCGGGCCCCGGCGCTCAGGCGCTTGGCGGTGCCCTCCGTCGCATTGAGCGTGGCCAGGAACTGATCCGCCAGCAGCAGCGAGTCCCCCTCGCGCTCCCGCAGGGGGGGCAGCACGATGGGGAACACGTTGATGCGATAGAACAGGTCCTCGCGCAGCTTCCCGATCTTGACGGCCTCCGCCGGGATGCGATTCGAAGCCGCGAGCAGCCGGACATTGACCTGCACCGGATCGTCCCCACCGACGCGGGTGAGCGCTCCGGATTCAATGACGCGCAGCAGTTTGACCTGCAACTCGATCGGCATCTCGGTGATCTCGTCGAGGAACAGGGTGCCGCCCTCGGCGCGTTCGAAGCAACCGCGCCGCAACTGGGTCGCGCCCGTGAAGCTGCCGCGTTCGTGCCCGAACAACTCGCTCTCGATGAGGTTCTGCGGGATCGCGCCGCAATCCAGCGGCAGCATGGGCTTCCGGCGCCGGGTGCTGAGTTCGAAGATGGTCTGCGCGACGAGTTCCTTGCCGGTCCCGCTCTCGCCGGTGATGAGCACCGTGGCGTCCGTGGGGGCGACCTTGATCATCTGCTCATAAACCCGCTGCATCGCCGGTGACACGCCGACCAGACGGCCGAAACGGCCGAGTTGGCGCAGTTCGCCACGCAGGTCGCCGACTTCCTGCTGGAGCGCACGCAGCCGCAGCACATGGGCGAGCACCGCACGCAGGCGCTGGCTGTCGAGCGGTTTGGTGAGGTAATCCAGTGCGCCGAGGCGCAGGGCTTCGATGGCCGAACTCACGGTGGCCATGCCGGATACCATCACGACATCGGCCCCCGAGTTCTCCTTGAGTTCCCGGAGCAGCTCCACACCGTTGCCATCCGGCAACACGAGGTCGATGAACACCAAGTCGGCGGAGCTCGTGGCGAGGTACTTACGCGCGCCCGCCAAGGATTGCGCCTTTGCAACCTCGAACCCCTCTTGCGAGGCGATCTCGCTCACGCCCTCGATGAAGTCCAGGTCGTCGTCGACGAACAGTGCAGCCAGCAAACTCGTACCCCACGTCCGGTTGGTGACACCGGTGCAATGTCGGCGCTGCCGACGATCCGGCGAAGGTCTCACTGGAAAGCCAGCCCGATCCTCCGCGCTTGACCGCGAACGACCAGAGCAAAGGGCAGCTTACTGACCGGCACTGTAGCACCTTCAGCCGGCGGGCGGTGCGATAATGCGAACTCGGCCTTTCGCAGGCCTTTCGGCCTCCGGGGCCGGGTGAAGCGTGAGCACGCACGGATGTCGCCCCCCCCTCGACGGGTGTCGGGCGCCGGAATTCCGCACCACCTCGCCGGGCTCAGCCGCGGCTCGATCCAGCGCCCCCCGGGCCTCCACCCAGCGCCGGCTCGTCCCATGTGACGACGTGCTAGCTTGAGTCGAACCTACAGGAGCGCCACCCATGTCCGGCATGCCCCGACTGACGCACGACGACGCTTCCCTCGCGGACCTGCTCGAACGGCTGGTGAACACGCCGAGCGTGTCCCGGCACGAGCAGGCCATCGCCGACCTGATCGCGCTGCGGCTCGAATCACTCGCGCATGGCGAGGTCATCCGGGTGCGCCGTTCGGTGGTGTGGCGCGGACCCCAGCGGGACCGGCCGCTGGTGGTGCTCGCGGGCCACATCGACACCGTGCGTCCGCAGGGCAACGACTCCGCGCGGCGCGAGCACGGCAACATCGTCGGGCTGGGCGCCAGCGACATGAAGGCGGGCGTCGCGGTCATGCTGGCACTCCTCGACATGCTCGACCCGGACACCGCACGCTTCGATCTGGCGTTCGTGTTCTACGATGGCGAGGAGGGCCCGGCCGCCAAGAACGGCTTGAAGCGTGTGCTGCGCCGTCAGCGCTGGCTGCGCCGCGCACGACTGGCGATCGTGCTGGAACCCACCGACCTCGGCATCGAGATGGGCTGCAATGGTTCGGTCAACATCGAGGTCGCGGTGCCGGGCGTGAGCGCGCACGCGGCGCGCCCGTGGACGGGCCGCAATGCGGTGACGGCGGGCGCCGACTGGCTGGCGTCGCTGGCGCATGTGCAGCTCGCCACGGTGCGGGTTGGCGGAGTCGAGTTCCGTGAGACGCTCGAGGTCACACGACTGCGCGCCGGCAGTGTGCGCAACGTGCTGCCGGCGGTGATGACGGTGAACCTGAACCACCGTTTCCCGCCCGATCGCAGCGCCGAGATCGCGATCGCGGAAGTGCGTGCGCTGGTGCCGGACGAGTTCGCATTCAAGGTCCGCAGTTCGTCCCCGCCGGGCCGGGTGTGCCTGGACGACCCGTTGGTCCAGGACTTCGTGGCCGTGGCCGGCGGCCCGATCGCGGGCAAACAGGGCTGGACCGACGTGGCGCGCTTCACCGCGCTGGGCGTGCCGGCGTTCAACTATGGTCCGGGGCTGGTCGAGCTCTGTCACCGCGCCGACGAGTATTGCCCGATCGCCAATCTCGGCATCGCCCTCGAGCGGCTCTCACGCTGGCTCGCGCGGGATTGAGCGCGGCGGCGGCTCAGCGCGGTGTGCCGTTCGCCACCGCGGAGTCGATTGCCGCTGCGATCGCGGACCGCGTCAGCGCCGCGCCGGCATCGGTCAAGTGGTCGTCGTCGGCATAGTAGAACTCGCGACCCGACGCGTAGCGCACCGCACCATCCGGCAGCAGGAACGGTGACTCGAGCCTCACGAGCTGCAGCTTCGGTAGCTCGCGGGCGGTGCGTTCGATCAGCGTGACCGAGGAATCCCGGAAGCCCTGGCGCACGTCGGGCAGCAAGCGCGGCAGCATCCCGGTGTTGCGGTGGTACCAGTACGCCACCTCGCGCAGATTGACCTTCTGGCCCAGCCGCACCACCGGCACCTGGCTCAGGACCACGAGCCGGCCCGCGCTCGCTCCGAACTCCGTGACCAACTCGCGCAGACCACGCTCCAGTTCGGACGGATCCGCCTGATACTGGTCCCAACGGTCGATCACGAACACGGCGGCGGGCCGCCAGTCGTGCACCCAACGGCGGCGTGCGGCCACGAACTCCTGCACCATGCCGGGCTCCGGGAAGCTGCCGCTGCCCTGCCGGAGCATCGTGGAGGAGAACACCGAGGCACCGTCCGCGGCGAGGAACGCCACGGGGAGCCCGCGTTGCCGGCACAGGCTGTCGATGAGCGCGGCGTACATGAGCGCATGCGAACTTCCGAACACCACGACCCGCGGCGCGCCCGGCCCCCAGGCGTGCACGACACCTCCCGTGTTCCAGATGCGATCGACGAGCGGCCCCGCGGGCGCGAAGTCGATATCGGCGACCCGGCTCGCCGCCCCGGACTGGCGCCGCGCTTCCGAGGCCGAGGCGTTGTAGGGCTGGCCGCGGAACGAGGCGCGGTCGAAAAGCGCCTGCATGCCGCCGTGGACATCGCGGCGCTGGAGCACCAGGCACGCCACGGTCGCGGTGGCGAAGCAGGCCGCGATGATCGCGAGCCGGCGGCCGCGGCCAGGTCCGCGGTTACGGAGCGGGAGCTCGACGAACCGGTACGCGGCAGCCGACACGAGCACGCTCGCCGCCGCTCCGATGATCGCGCCCAGTTGTGGCGACCGCCCGGTGAGGTCGGCGAACTCGCGCCCGATCACGATCAGCGGCCAGTGCCACAGGTAGAGTGAGTACGACAGCCTGCCGGTCGTGACCATGAACGGCTGTCCCAGCGCTCGTGCGAGCGCGCCCTGGCCGTCGGAGGTCACGACGATGACGGCGAGCGCTCCCAGTGTTGGCAGCAGCGCGACGTACCCGGGGAAGCCCTGATCCTCGCGCGTCACGACGAAGCCGGCGAGCATGAGTGCCACTCCCGCCCAGCCGAGCGCCTCGCGGAAGCGCGAGTGCCCGGACGGGCGCAGGGGCAGGCTGGCGTCCACCGGCACGCGGCGCATGGCGAGCAGCGACCCCAGCAGCAGCTCCCAGGCGCGCGGCGGCAGCATGTAGAACGCAAACATCGGGTGCGTCCAGGTCGAGTACACCGACAGCGCGAAGCTGCCCGCCGCGAGCACACCCATCGCGACGCCGGCACGCGGACGACGCACCAGCCACCACAGGGTCCACGGGAAGAAGATGTAGAACTGCTCCTCGACCGCGAGCGACCACGTGTGCAGGAGCGGGATGGTGGAAGCGGCATCGCCCCAGTAACCGCCGACATTGGTGCGGATGTAGAAGTTCGACAGGTTGAGCACGGTCCAGAGCCCGTGCTGGGCGACCTTCACCGCGGCCGACGGCAGCAGCGCCACGACCGCGAGCAGCGAGGTCACGAGCACGGTGAGTACGGCATTCGGGAGCAGGCGCTGGATGCGGCGCAGGTAGAACTCGCGCAGCGTGAACTTGCCGGCGCGCACGTCGTGCAGGATCACCGACGTGATGAGATATCCCGACAGGACGAAGAACACGTCCACGCCGGTGAATCCGCCGCGGAGCGACATGGGCCAGGTGTGGAACACCAGCACGGCCAGGATGGCGATGGCGCGCAGGCCATCGAGCTGCGGGGAGTACTTCATGGTCGTGGGTGCCCGCTCAACCGATCCTCGCTCCTCGCTGACGTCCGTGTCCCGGCGGCTGCGTCCGATGCCCATGCACGGTACCCGACGCCACGCCGCCCGGAGCCTGGCATCACCGGCCACCCGAGCATCATCGGCAGCCCGGCGCCACGGCAACACCCACCGGTCATGGCTCCCACACGAGTGCTCGATCCGCACTATCCATGAAGCCCCGCGTCACGGTCGCATCCGGACGGCACCGTACGCCACGACCGCGCGTCCGGAGCGCCCGGCGGCCTGTGCTGGAGATCAGGCGCTCTCCGCGGGCGGCGGCGCTGCCCGCTGGCCGACCCCGAGCAAGATGCCTTCGAGCAGTTGCAACTGCCGCTGCTGCATCGCAACCAGCTCGGCCCAGTCGCGCTCACGCAGCTCGTCGAATCGCGCATGCAGACTCTGGATTTCCATCGCCGCGCGCAGGTTGACCTCGTAGTCGTTGCTC
>JANMAX010000275.1:0-2048 GCA_031360075.1 bacterium
GCGATGCAGGCGCTGGCGACTCCCAGTCGCGTCCTGATCCTTGCCCGGCTTCGCGAACCGGCCGGGGTCTTCACCGAAGATCGCGACAGTCTCCGCGCCACTGAACATCCTGAGACCACTGAACATCACGACGGCCGGCGCGTCGCAGCCGGCGCAGCTGCCCGCGCCCTGCGCGGCGGATGACTTCGCGTTACTGACGACGATATTGAACACGAAGTACTCCGAGCCATCGGCCGGTAGCGCCAGCACGTCCACCGTGCGCGCGGGGACGATCACGAAGCCAGCCAGCATGCGAGCCGCGTTCGGGCTGTTGCTGCAGCCGCCGTAGGCCGCGAGACCGCCGCTCGCCGCACCGCCGGACCAGTCGTGGCAGTTGAGCGCGGTCGCTTCGATCACGGCGTTCAACGAGAACGGAGTCCGACAGAATGTGGTCCACCACGCCGGCAGGACGGTGTCGGCCGAAACGAGGTCCAAGAAGACGTCGAAACCGCCGACCGCAAGGACATCCTCCGAGAGGTTGAACGTGGCCACGATGGTGCCGGCAGAGCCCGCGTTGGACGTGCAGGCCGACGCCTTGTTCCCGACACGGCCATCAGCAGCGCAGCCGTCCCAGTTGAGGCTCAGGCCCGACGCACTCGCGCCGGTCGTGCTCATGGCGAGCAACAGCACGCACAGACGAGCGATCTTCTCGAGCATCAGGTGCTCCTGTGAAAAAGCCTTGTGGGGCAAGTGCACTGGCACCCGCCCCACAAGGAATTACTGCGTACCGCAATGTTACCTGAGACTACCGGTAGAGCGACTTGACCGAGCCCCACGTCGCATTGCGGGTCGGGGTCGCGGCCGGGCAGCCGCCGCCGAGCGTCGAGGAGACGCCAGCGCCACCCTGCCAGGTGACCGTGTTGCTCGCCGGCGACTGCGGCGTGTTGACGATCGCGGCCGTCGTGGTGCCGGCCACCATCTTGAGGTTGTTGAACACCAAGCAGACCGGGGTCAAGCAACCAGCGCAAAGGCCGGCGCCCGAGCTCTTCGCGTTGCTGAGCACGATGTTGAACGCGAAGTACTCGGTGCCAGGTCCACCGGCCCCGGCGAGCACGTCGACGCCCGCCGGCGGAACCGCGAAGCCAGCGAGGATGCGAGCCGAGGTCGGGCCGTAGAGGGCGCCCTGGGTGTAAGCGGCGAGACCACCGAGCGCCGAACCACTGGACCAGTCGAAGCAGTTCACCGCGGCGCCCGAGATCGTGGCGTTCATCGTGAACGGCGTACGGCAGGACGTCGACCACCACGCCGGCAGCGCGGTGCCAGCCGAGGCGAGGTCCACGATGAGCTCGATGCCCGTGGCGGCGGTCACGTTATTGGGGATGTCGAACGTGCCGACAATCGTCCCGGCGGCGCCCAGACTGCTCGTGCAGGCCGAGGTCTTGTTGGCAACGCGGCCATCAGCCGCGCAGCTCGTCCAGTTGAGGCTGAGGCCCGCGGCGTTGGCGGCGACGGCCGACATTGCCAGGAGCATTCCAGCGAGGAGCATGACCTTCTTCATCACTTGCCTCCGACATTCAAAAAGGGGTGGGGGGATGATGCAGGGCGATGATGTAAGGGCTGCGGGTCATGCCGCGCTGCCACGTGGCATGACCCGTCACACCTTTTTCTCAATCGACTACGGGCAAGCGACCGCGCACGACGACTGCGAGGCCAGACCGCCGAACACGCCGAGCCAGACCGACAGGTCGTTGATACCGACGCCGCCTGAGCAATCGTAGTCCGAACGGCCCCACGGCTGCAGCGAGCCGAAGTCACCGAGCCACTTGGACAGATCGTTGATGCCGACACCGCCGCCGCCGTCCAGGTCGAACGCCGAGACCGTGGGCGAGCCGATCAGCACGCCGTTGGCATAGATCTTACCGCCATTCAGGAACGTGGCGGCCGGGGGCCCGCTACCACCGAGCACGGTGAACGTCACGACACCCGTGGCGGCCGTGAACTTGCGCGTCGTCTTCGCAGCGCAGTTCACCGTCGCACCGGCATCGAGCTGATTGGCGCAGATCCTGAGT
>JANMAX010000059.1:0-4280 GCA_031360075.1 bacterium
GCTCCTCGTGCAGGTCCGGACGGCCTTCGCCCCAGCGCTTGGCGGCCTGCAGCTTGCTGCCCATGCTGCCCTTGCGGTCATACAGGTGCACCGCCACCAGTCCCAACGCTCCGCCCAGGTGCTCGAGCAGGCGCGGTGCCACGCGCATGGCAAAGCGCTCGCGCGTGCGCGCGCGCTCGCTGCCGGCGAACGCCAGCTCGATCTTCCGGTAGAACGCCTTGGACTCGATCATGGAACGGCCATCCTACGGGAAGATCCCCCGCACCTGCACAGCTTCGAGCACGCGCTGCACGGCGAGCACGTACGCACCGCCGCGCAGGCTGCAGCCATGCTGCTCGGCCTTCTCGGCCACCGAGGCGTAGGCGCGCTTCATGTAGACCTCGAGCCGGTGGTCGACCTCGTCCTCGTCCCAGAAGAACGTGTTGAAGTCCTGCACCCACTCGAAGTAACTCACCGTGACGCCGCCGGCATTGGCGAGGATGTCGGGAATCACCACGCACCCGCGCTTGAACAGGATGTCGTCGGCGAGCGGTGTGGTGGGGCCGTTCGCGGCCTCGGCCACGATCCGGGCCTGGATGCGCTCGGCATTGGCGCCGGTGATCTGGTTCTCGAGCGCGGCCGGCACCAGGATGTCCACTGGCAGTTCGAGCAGTTGCGCGTTGGTCACGGGCTTGCCGGCGCCGAACGTGGCGAGACTGGCGCCCGTCTTCTTGTGCGCCGCGAGCGCGGCGGGATCCAAGCCGTTGGCGTCATGCACGCCGCCCTTGGAGTCCGAGGCGGCCACGATGCGCGCGCCCTCCGCATGCAGCAGCGTGGCCAGATGGCTGCCGGCATTGCCGTAACCCTGGATCGCCACGGTCGCGCCCTTGAGCGTGATGCGCTGTGCCCTGCACGCCTCGCGCAGCGTGAACTGAACGCCGCGCGCGGTGGCGCGATCGCGCCCTTTGGAACCGCCCAGTGCCACCGGCTTGCCGGTCACCACGCCCAGCGTGGTCGTGCCCTTGGTCATGCTGTAGGTGTCCATGATCCACGCCATGGTCTGCGAGTCCGTGTAGACGTCCGGAGCGGGGATGTCCTGTTCGGGACCGATCATGGGCAGGATCTCGGTCGTGTAGCGGCGCGTCAGCCGTTCCAGTTCGAGTTTGGAGAGCTGGTGCGGATCCACCTGCACGCCGCCCTTGCCGCCGCCGAACGGCAGGTCGAGGCACGCGCACTTCCACGTCATCCATGACGCCAGCGCCATGACCTCGTCGAGGTTGACGTCGGGGTGAAAGCGGATGCCGCCCTTGGCCGGACCGCGCGCCATGCTGTGAGCGACGCGATGCCCGATGAACACGCGGTAGGTGCCGTCGTCCATGCGCACCGGGATGCTCACCGTGAGGCAGCGTTTGGGCGTGCGCAGGATCGCACGCATGCCGGACTCGATCTTGAGCCGGTCCGCGGCCTGCTCGAAGTAGTGCTGTGCAATCGCGAACGGGTTCAGGTTCTCTTCGCTCATTCGGTGCCCCCCGTTGTGTCGGTGCCTCGCGGTGTGTCGGTGCCTCGCGGCGTGTCGGTGCCACCCGTTGTGTCGGTGCCACCCGTTGTGGCCGATTCAGCGAGCGCCCCATAGGCGAAGCGCACGTTCTCGGCGTGCACGTCGTTCATGGCGTAAGCGGCGTCCTTGCCCACGTATTCCATCGTGGCGAGTTCAGCCCGCGTCTCTTCCAGCGACAGGCCGCGCTGCCACGCCGCGCCCACCTTCTTCTCCAGGTGCATCAGGTAGTCCATGTCGCGCAACAAGCGCCGGTAGCCCGCGCGCCGGCCGCTCGCCACCGGGCCGTGGCCGGGAACCAGCGTGCGGACGTCCTCCTGCTCGAACAGCCAGTGCAGCGCCTTCAAGCTGGCGCGATACACCCACGGCGGGCCGTCGAGCCACGGGATCTCGATGTCGGACAGCAGGTCGCCGGCGAACAGCACGCCATGCTGCGGCAGCCAGTACGCCAGATGGCTGCCATTGTGCCCCGGCGTGTCGTAGGTGACGAGTTCGAACGGTCCCAGTTCCACGAGCGTCGTGCCGCGGGCGGTGAGCCCGGGCATGAACGCCGCGAACGCGTGCGGCAGCTGCTCGCCGTGTCCGGCCAGCGCGGCATCCGCGCGCGTGCGGATCGCGGCTTCATCGCGCTCGAGTTCGTCGGCGAGTCCGACATGCGCGAACGTGCGCGCCCCGGGGAACCACGGCACGCCCAGGACGTGGTCCCAGTGCGGGTGCGTGAACGCCAGCGAGACGCGGTCGAACTGGGGTGCGACCGCCTGCGTGGCGGCAGCGAGTTCGTCGAGTTCGCTCGGCAGCACCCCGGGGTCCACCAGCAGCACGTGGCCGTCACGCTGCACGAACAGCGAGTTCATCGCGTAGCACTTGCTGGTGCGCACACGAATTGCGGCCGAGATCTCAGTCCATGCCGTCATGACGTCCGCGGCATCACGGCTCGGTCGGCACCTTGATGCGGCCGGCGATGATCTCGGCCTGCAGCGCATCGACCCGCGCCTTCACCGCGTCGGGGATCTGCGCCTTGTTGCGGGCGTCATACACCCACGTCACGCCGGAATCGGCCAGGCCGAACTCGCGCACGCCGCCCCGCCACTGCCCGGCCTGCAAGTCGCGGATGGTGTCGAACACGGCGGTGTCGACGCGCTTGACCATGGACGTCAGCACCACGCCGGGAGCCTCGGCGTACTGGTCGGAGTCGACGCCGATGGCGAGCTTCTTCAGCTCGCGCGCGGCCTCGAACACGCCCAGCCCGGTGGAGCCCGCGGCGTGGAAGATGATGTCGGCGCCCGCCTGGTACTCGGACAGCGCCAGTTCCTTGCCCTTGGTGGGGTCCTTGAACGCCGCACCGGTGTTGCCGGCGTACTTCACGAGCACCTGCGCCTTGGGATTCACGGCCTTCACGCCCGCGGTGAAGCCCGCCTGGAACTTGCGGATCAGCGGGATCTCCATGCCGCCCACGAACCCGACCTTCCCGGTCCTGCTCATGAGGCCGGCCAGGGCCCCCACCAGGAAGCTGCCCTCTTCCTCACGGAACTTGAGCGCCACCAGGTTCGCCGGCAGCGTGTCGCCCGCGTTCACCGTGTAGTCGACACAGGCGAACTTCTGGTTCGGAAGTTCCCGGGCGAGTGCGCGCACGTCGTCGGTGAACAGGAAGCCGACCCCGAACACGACCTTGCTGTCGCCGGTGGCGAGCTGGCGCAGCTGCGCTTCGCGGTCCGAGCCCTCACTGGTCTCGAGCGTCGTGAACGTCACGCCGAGTTCGTTCCTGGCGCGCTCGAGGCCCTGGTAGGCCGAGTCGTTGAAGCTCTTGTCGCCGCGGCCGCCGATGTCGAACACCAGGCCGACGGCAATGCTGCCGCTGGCGGCGCCGGGGCCGGCGCCCTTGCCGGAGTCCTGGCTAGCGGGTTTGCTGCACCCGGCGGCGGCCAGTAGCAGCACTGCGGCGAGCGCGTGGACGAGCGGACGTGAGCTTCGCATTCGATTCTCCGGGGATCTCGGGAACGGGACGGGCCCGGGGGCCCAGGTCGAAGCAGCGCCGGCAGCGCGCCTCGTAGATGTCGGTGCCGCCGACCACGACACGGCCGCCACGCCGCACCTTGCGATACGTGCGGTTGGCCGGCGCGCCGCACACGACGCAGATGGCGAGCGTCTTGGTGATGTACTCGGCGATCGCGAGCAGCTGCGGCATCGGCTCGAATGGCTGTCCCAGGTAATCCTGGTCGAGCCCCGCGACGATGACGCGTTTGCCCATACGCGCGAGCTTCTGGCAGACGTCGACCAGTCCGGGGCCCAGGAACTGGCCCTCGTCGATGCCGATGACTTGTGCCTCGTGCGCATGGCGCAGCACTTCGGCCGCGTTCTTCACGGCGCGCGACGGAATGCGCACGTCGCTGTGCGAGACGATGGCGTCCTTGGCGTAGCGGTCGTCGAGGTGCGGCTTGAAGATCTCGACGCGCTGGCGCGCGATCTGGGCGCGGCGCAACCGGCGGATCAGTTCTTCCGTCTTGCCGCTGTACATGCTGCCGACGATCACTTCGATCGAGCCGGCGCCGGGAAGGCTGTGGGTGGGTTCGCTCATGGGACGCGGGACGCTACGCGGGCCGGGCCGGGGGCGACAATGGAGTTGCGGTGCCTCCGGCACCGCGGGCAGTTGGCGCCGGCACCGCGGGGAGTTGGCGCCGGCACCGCGGGGAGTTGGCGCCGGCACCGCGGGCAGTTGGCGCCGGCACCGCGGGCAGTTGGCGCCGGC
>JANMAX010000073.1:0-1992 GCA_031360075.1 bacterium
CCGGTGGGCGAGAAGAACTTCCTGCACGGCCACACCGCCAGCATCGCGATCGTCCGGCCGCGCTGAGGCTTGGTGGCACCCTCGCGGACATGGGACTTTCGGGCCGCCCCCTCTCTGCCAACATGCTTGAGACACCGACCCCTTGAAAGTTTAGTGTAGAGGGCGACCCTGGAGTCCAGCATGGCGACGATGATGACGGAGGGCCTGCCGGTGGCGCGGGAGACCGAGGTGACGGCGAAGGCCCGGCGGCGGCGGTTCACGGCCGCCGAGAAGCTGCGGATCCTTCGCGAGGCCGATGACTGCACGAAGTCCGGCGAGCTTGGTGCACTGCTGCGCCGCGAAGGTCTGTACTCCTCGCACCTGGCATCGTGGCGAGCGGCGCGGAAGAACGGTGAGCTGGTGGGCTCGACGGCCCGCGCGCGTGGTCCCAAGGCGAAGGTCGTCGATCCGCGTGACAAGCGGATCATCGAGCTCGAGCGCCAGACGAAGAAGCTGCAGGCTCGCCTGGGGCGCGCCGAAGGACTGATCGAGCTCCAAAAAAAAGTGGCAGCGATCCTGAGCGAGCCCCTGACCGACGACGAGCGCGCGT
This sequence comes from bacterium, assembly GCA_031360075.1. GTDB lineage: Bacteria > Eisenbacteria > RBG-16-71-46 > RBG-16-71-46 > RBG-16-71-46 > JAIOPA01. The sequence continues at coordinate 590 of JANMAX010000073.1, forward strand.
GATGGAGGCGGTCAAGGAGATGGCCCCGCGCCTAGGTGTCGCGCCGACCTGCGCGGCGCTGTCGCTGCCGCGGGCAACCTACTATCGCCACCTCGCGCCACGGCCGACGCCCGCACCAAGGCGGGCACCCGCGCGTGCACTCGCACCCGCGGAGCGCGAGGCGGTGCTCGCAGTGCTGCACGAGGACCGGTTCGTGGATCTGGCGCCAGCCGAGGTGTTCGCGACGCTGCTCGACGAAGAGAAGTACCTGTGCTCGGAGCGTACGCTCTACCGCGTGCTGGCCAGCAACACCGAGGTCCGCGAGCGGCGTGCGCAAATGCGCCATCCGCACTACACGGCCCCACAACTGCTGGCGACGCGGCCGAACCAGCTGTGGAGTTGGGACATCACGAAGCTGCTGGGCCCGACCAAGTGGACCTACTACTACCTGTATGTGCTGCTCGATGTGTTCAGCCGGTACGCAGTCGGTTGGATGCTCGCGGAGCGCGAGACCGGCGCGCTTGCCGAGGCGCTGATCGAGCAGAGCTGCGAGCGGCAGGGGATCACACCCGGCCAGCTCACGGTGCACTCGGACAACGGACCTGCGATGAAGTCCAAGCCCGTCGCACTGTTGATGTCGGACCTCGGCATCACGAAGACGCACTCGCGACCGCACGTCTCGAACGACAACCCGTTCTCCGAATCGCAGTTCAAGACCCTGAAGTACCGGCCCGACTTCCCGGATCGCTTCGGATCGCAGGAGCACGGCCGCAGCTTCTGCAGCGACTTCTTCCCCTGGTACAACACCGAGCACCACCACGTCGGACTCGGGCTCTACACGCCGCATGATGTGCACTTCGGACTCGCCGACGCGAAGCGAGCACAACGCGCTCGGGTACTCGAGCAGGCGTATGCACTGCACCCTGAGCGGTTCACGCGAGGGATGCCGAAGCCGCAGGCCGTGCCCAGTGCGGTGTGGATCAATCCGCCGAAGCGGACCATCGGGGCCGGGAACACCATGACCTGCGGGTCGGACGCCGGTGCGGTCGGGGCTGTGCGGTCATCCTTGGAAGCCGATCTCGGACTCGACCCGCTCGGGATCACGAATCTCAGCATCGAGGAGTCGTGCAACACCGCAATCCAGTAAACTCACGAAGCGAGTGTCTCAAAGTCGTTGACAGGTTCCGGCCTGCTGTCGTCATCTGATTTCACCGAAGTTATCATTGCGGAACTAGATGATGTCGACTAGCGTCGACCAAGGTAGGTATTCGCCGAAGACATGAAGTCGCTCGCGGTAGGAGGGAACCGACGATGCGCCCAATCATGAGAATTGCATTCACAGTTGCTGTTTGCCTGTTCGCCATTACGGGGGGAGGGCCTGCGGCGGCCGCACGGCTGCGTTGGCTGTCGGGCAAAGGGCAAGA
>JANMAX010000083.1:0-2109 GCA_031360075.1 bacterium
TGGTCCTGGTGGCCGCGTCGTCGGTCCTGTGCGCGGCAGGTGTGGCCCGTGCGGCTGAGTTCGTGGTGCGCCCCGGCGGGGACTCGAAGGTCGTGTTCACTTCGAAGGCGCCGACCGAGACATTCGAAGGCAGGACCACGCAGATGACCGGCCGGCTCACGCTCGAGCCGGGTGCGGTCGGCGACAGCATCACCGTGCACCTCGAGGTCGATGCCGCCAGCCTCGACACCGGCAGGAAGCTCCGCAACAAGCACATGCGCGAGAACCACCTCGAGGTCGCGAAGTTCCCGCACATGATGTTCGACGGTGCCGCGGTGCTGGTGGGCGCGGGAGCCAAGCTCGAGCCCGGTAAGAACGTCGCGTTCCAGCTCGAGGGCACGTTCACGCTGCACGGGGTCAGCCGGCGCCTGCGTTGTGACGCGCAGGCGACGATGACGTCGCAGGGCGGTGTGGCGTTCAGCGCGAACTTCCCGGTGACGCTGTCCGATTACGACATCAAGCGCCCGGAGTTCCTGTTCATGAAACTCGCCGAGACGCAGCAGGTGCGCGTCAGCGCGACCGCCGCTTCGCAGCCCTAGCGCGGGCCGCGGTCTTCGCGCTCGCGCGGGGCGGGTTCGTCGTCCGTGACGGCGCGGCCGCCCGCATCGGTGCTGCGGGCTTCGCGGGAGCCCTGGCGGGCGCCTTCGCCGGGGCGGGCCGCTTTGCCGGCGTGGGCGGCTTCATGGACGCCGCTCCCTTCGCCGCCGGGCGCGCCTTCGCCACGGCCGCCTTGCGCGGTGCCGCGGCCGCGACCATGGGGTGATTCGCCGCCGGCCGCTTCCGGGGGCGCACCACCGCGACCGGCGTGGTGACGCGGCGGTAGAGTTCGCCGATGACGCGGTTCTCGTCGAGCCCGCCGACATCACGGAAGCGCTGCTCGACCATGAGCAGGAACTTCTTGCGCGGCAGTCCGCCGACGTAGTTGGCCAGCTTGCCGTCGGCGCCGAGCACGCGATGGCACGGCACGACGATCGCGAGCGGATTCGTGAGCACCGCCTGCGCGACGGCGCGGACGTTGCGTGGCTCGCCGGCCGCACGGGCCACCTCGGCCACCGTGCTGGCTTCGCCGTACGGGATCTTTGCGAGCGCGCGGAATACCGACTGCGACAGCGCGTCTCCCGTCAGGTCGAGCGGCCAGTCGATCGACTTGCGAGCGCCGGTCAACAGTTCTTCCAACTGGTCCGCGAGCGGACGCAGCTCGAACAGCGACGGCTCCCATGTCGCACCCGGAGCGCTCGCTTCGTGCGAGGCGATGGTGCGCTTGAGGCTGCGGCGGTCCATGAACTCGACGTGGCGCAGGCCTCGCTCGCTCGCGGCCAGGAACAACAGGCCGAGCGGATTCGGCGACGACATCACATGGTAGACAAGGTGCATGGCGCGGAGTCTCCGGGAACGCTCCCGATGGGTCAAGGCCGCGGGTGGCAATGGCCCCTGTGGTTCAGTGCTGGACGCTGTCCGGCTCACGCCGTGCGGGTCGCGGGAACAACGCGCCGGTGCGGCGGGCGTACGCCTGCCAAGCCGAACCGAAGTGCCGGGCGAGAAGCGCTTCCTCGCGCCGGACGCGGTCGGCCTGCACGACGGCCATGACCAGCGCGAACGGCAGCGCGACCGCGCTCCCGAACGCGATCGCCGCGCCGGCGTTGGCGAGCAGCGCGCCCAGGTAGCCGGGGTGGCGCACGACCGCGTACCAGCCGGTGGTCTCGAGCGCGTGCTCGCGCTGGACCGCGAGCAGTGGCGAGAAGCGCGCGCCGAGCTGGCGCATGGCCGAGACACGCACGTGGAGCCCCAGCGCGGACAGCGCCACGCCCGCCCAGCCGAACGCTCCGGGCGCGGGCAGCAGCCAGTGTCCGGCGCGGCCGCCCCACGCCGCCAGCGCCGGCGTGCCGAGCGGGATGAGCGCCAGCAACAGCATGGCGAGCGGGTCCTTCTCCGAGCGCGCGACGTCCTGGCCGCGGCCCGGGCGCGTCAGTGTCAGCGTGACGCCAGCAGCACCCCAGACGGCGAGCAGGGCCAGCGCGTGCGGCGAGGCGAGCAGCGCGGCAGCGCCCCCCAGGCCCCAGGCGAGCAGCG
>JANMAX010000134.1:0-8920 GCA_031360075.1 bacterium
ACGGGCAACCTGAGGTGCCGTGAGCAACCGAACCGCGCACGCACTCGGGATGGGAGGCAATTCTAGCAAGCGGCGGGTGCGATTGTCACCCAAGGTCGCCCCAGGTCGCCCTAGGTCGCCCAAGGAATCCCGAGCGCAGCAGCAGCATCCGAAGCCGAGGTGCCCCTGCGGGTCAGCGGGTCAGCTTCCAGCCCAACCAGATGCCGGCCAGCCCGCCGATCGTGGAGAGCACCAGGCCCCACATCGAGAACACCGACGCATGCCACAGGTTGGGCACGCAGCCGCCCACGACCGAGCCCAGCGTCGCGCCGATCCAGATGACCCGTTTGCTGTCCATGTTGCGACTTTCTCACATGCCGGGCGTGGCCGTATCGTCGACCGCGACACCCGCAGCAGCGCCCCTCACCAAAGGATTCCCCCTTGTCGCTCGACCACTTCGTCTCGATGGGCCGTTCCGGGCTGCGCGTCAGCCCGCTGTGTCTGGGAACCATGACGTTCGGGGAGGAGTGGGGCTGGGGCTCGAGTGTCGCGGAATCGGCCTCCGTGCTCGAACGCTACCGCTCGGCAGGCGGCAATTTCATCGACACCGCGAACATCAACACCAAGGGGCACACCGAGAAGATCCTCGGTGACTGGTTCCGCGCCCATCCGGGCGTGCGTGACCGCATGGTGCTCGCCACCAAGTTCGTGGCCACGCTCTACCCGAGCGACCCCAACGCCGGCGGCGCCGGCCGCAAGGCCATTGTCGGCGCACTCGAGCAGTCGTTGCGCCGTTTGCAGACCGACTACATCGACCTCTACTGGATGCACGCTTGGGACCGCTACACGCCCATCGAGGAGACGATGCAGACGCTCGATGATCTCGTGCGTGCGGGCAAGGTGCGTTACATCGGATTCTCCGATACGCCGGCCTGGAAGGTGTCGCAGGCGCAGACCCTGGCGCAGCTGCGCGGCTGGACGCCGCTCGTGGCACTGCAGATCGAGTATTCGCTGCTGCAGCGCACGGTCGAGGGCGGACTCATGCCGATGGCCGCCGAGATGGGGCTGGGCGTGACACCGTGGGGGCCGCTGGCCTCGGGAGTGCTCTCGGGCAAGTACACGCGCGCGAACCACGGCAAGCAGCAGGCCGGCCGCGGCGAGTGGACCACGAACCGGCTGACTGATCGCGCGTACGACCTGATCGAGGCGCTGCAGGACATCGCCAAGGCGCACGGCTCGACGAGCGCGCGCGTGGCGCTGGCGTGGCTGCGTGTGCAGCCGGGCGTGACGTCGACGATCCTGGGAGCGCGCACGGTGGCACAGCTCGACGACAATATCGGCAGCCTGGCGATCTCGCTCAGCGCGGACGAACTGGCCGTACTCGCCAAGCTCTCGCAGCCGCAACTCGAGTTCCCGTACGATTTCGTGCAGGGCGTCGGCTCGTTCGCGTACGGCAACACGCACGTCGACGGCAAGGCGCACGAAGCACGGCCGTTCGCACCCAAGACCGCGGCCGAGGTTCACTAAGACGTGCGCTGGCGTTCGCCGGAGCACATCAGGGTCGTGATCCGCTGCGCACCGGCACACGCCGGCTGCCCGCGGGTCACGCCCGCGATCCGCGGTTAGCGCGGGCGCGCCGCCCACCGTGTGGCGTTCATGGCGAGGATGCCGTTGGAGCCTCCGGCCTCGGTCCAGCCCGGATAGATGTTGCGGTTGTCCGCGGCCGCCGAGCCGTCGTCCACCACCGAGCTGTCGCCGATGAATGCCGCGCGGCCCTTGCCGTAGGTGCTGCTCGCGGCCATGACCCGTGACCGCGAACCGCGGCGCGCCGCATTCATCCAGACCTCCCCGCGTACGCTGGGGTTGGCCTTGCTGTCGAGCGCGAACGTCGTGCCATTGTGGAACTCGAGCGCGCGCACGGTGCCCGCGGGTCCGCGAATGCAACGGCCGCCGGCCGGATCGGCGACGTTGCGCGAGAGCTGCGTGATGTTGGCGTCGGTGTCGCCGGCCGAGCCCCAGTGCACGCCGAGCACACGGCCCGGGTCGAACGCGTTCCAGATGCGCGGCGAGTCCTGGCCATCGCGGTCGCGGTCGGAGCGGTCGTGGTCGCCCACCGCGACCAAGCCGCCACCCGCGTGTACGTAAGCGAGCACGGCTCGTGCTTCGGCACTCGTGAACGGGCGGTTGGGCTCGGGCACGATGAAGACGTCGAAGTTCGAGAGATCGAGCGGGTTCCCACGGTCGCCGAACGTGATGACGCGGTCGTTCGTGCGCACGCTGAAACCCTGTTTCACCAGCTCGACACCCCACGTGCTGATGCCGCCGGTCCAGTACTGACCGTCGGTGCGCCGGTCGATGCCCGCTTCGGTCGGGTACGGTGCGGGCTGCTGGTCGTCGATCACCCAATCGGCGTTGCCGGCCTGCTCCCCATGCGCGTTGTCGAACAGCGCGCGGCGCGGGGCGGCATGCAAAGGCGAAGCGCACAGCAGGGCCGCGAGGGCGGTCAGCGTGAGCAGCGCGGAGCGCGCGGTGAGCCGGGCGCGCACGGGGCCCGGGCGTGCCCGGCCGGGCGCTGCGTGGCCCCCCACAAACGCTGCACGCCTGTGTCCCGAGCTCGCGAGCACTACTTCTTCGCGGGCTTGGGCACCGGCATCACCACCTGGAATGCCAGGCGCCACGTGGCCGCGGCACCCCGATGCCAGACATGCACGTAGTAGGCCGAGTCTGGCGCTGCCAGCGTGCCGGTGACATACGAGCCGTACGTGTAGCCCAGATCGCCCGAGTCCGCGATGTATTGCGCGTTCGACGTCATCTTGGCGATGCGCTCACGTGCGCGCACGGAGTCCTGTGCGACGGCGCGACCGGAGAACCGCTGGGCACCCTCGCGCAACACGACGATATCGTCGGTGGCATAGCGTGCGATCGCACCCGAGACGCCCTCTGTGGCGGCGATGCGGGCGAACGTGGCGTCGGCCTGGTAGAGCGATTGGCGCGCGGCCAGCGGGCGCGAGCCCAGCCGTGCGCCGGGCACGGGCGCGGAGTAGTGAACCTCGGTCTCCTCGCGGGCGGGGTCGGCGTGGCCGATGCCGCAATCGAGCACCGCCCGGAATGAACCATCGGCCTGCTTCCGCCACACGCTCATGTACTCGCCGAACGCGTCGACCTTTTTCTGGGTGCTGTCCCGCTTCCAGGTCCACGGGCCGGTGCTCCAGCCGAGCGTGCCGTCCGCGCTGATCGCGGCATGGACAGGGTGCCAGGCAAGCAGTCCGTTCCAGCCCGGGGGCTGCTTCTCGTAGCTCGTCCGCCCGATCACCGGCCCGGGGCGGAACACCACGCCAGTTGGGGCCAGCCAGCGGAGGAAACCGGCGCGCACGCCCATGGCGCGCACCTGGGCTGCGAACCGGCGCTCCGCCTGCACGATCACGCCGGCGTCATTCGCGTCGCTGGCGGCGGCGGTCAGGGCGGGCAGGGTGAGCATGGCAGCGGCAGCGAGCAGCAGGGCGGCGAGGGCTGCGGTGCGGCTTACTGAACGGTTCACGGACGATCCTCCGATCGGGCTCGGTCACGGGAAGACTTAGCAGAAGGCGGGCCGCGGGACGAATGGCCCCGGGGCGGAAGCCGCCGGACCGGGCCCGGGCGAACCGCGCGGTCCCAGCGCGCTCCGTGCGCGCGTGGGCGGTGCCATGTGACCACCGGCGGGGACGCTCGGAGAGCGCTGGCCCGGGGACCCGGTCGGGTCCGCCCACCAACGTGCAACCTGCACGGGCTGTTGGGCTTGGCCGCGCATGCGGCTCAAGCGGCGCCGCGGGTCATCCGAGAACCAACTTGTCAGCACGCTCGCCCCCGGGAGAACGGATTGTACCCATCCATCGCACGTCTGGTTGCTGAACACCGAGCTACGACCGAGGGCGCGCTCCTGCGTGCGCTCTCGGACGCACTCGGGCCCGAGCGTGCGCACACGCAGGCCTCCGAGCTCACGACGCTCCTCGAGGGTGCGTTCGATTGCGGGACCCTGGCGTCGTGGGTGAACGGCCTGGCGATACGCGTCGCCGCCTGGGAAGCCGCGGGTGTCCCGGCGGCAGCGATCGAGGAGGCGCTGGTCGCGCTGGCGCGCTGGCCGTGGCTGCGGGCACCGGGTGAGGCGCTCGCCGAGGTGCCACTCGAGGAACTGCTCAAGCGCGAAGTGGACCAGCGCGAGAAGCTCGGCGCCTTGCTCACGGTGAGCCGGGCGGTCGTCAACTCGCTCGACCTGAACACCATCCTCAGCACCATCGCCAAGCAGATCCGCCAGGTGATCCAAACGGACGAGTGCTCGGTGTTCCTGTACGACGAACAGCAGAAGGTGCTCATCCCCCAGGTCTGCGATGCCCAGACCTACGTCGAGGAGATGATGGCCGTACGGCTGAAGCTCGGCGAAGGCATCACCGGCACGGTCGCGCTGACTGGACGCGGCGAGATTGTCAATGACGCCGAGGCCGACCCTCGTTCGCTCAGCGTGCCGGGCACTCCGCCGGAGCAGTCGAGCCTGTTGTGCGCGCCGCTCATCTCGCGCGATCACGTGCTGGGTGTCATCACGCTGTCGCGCCTCGGCACGCGCGGCTTCCAGCAAGAGGACCTTGAACTCGTCACGCTGTTCGCTGGCCAGTGCAGCGCGGCGATCGCAAACGCCCGCCTGTACGAGAGCATGAAGGCGGCGTACGACGAATTGCGCGCCACACAGGCGCAGCTGGTGCAATCGGCGAAGCTCAACGCCCTGGGTGAGATGGCCGGCGGCGTGGCACATGACTTCAACAACATCCTCGCGGCCATCCTCGGGCGCACGCAGCTGCTGCTGCAGAGCGTCGACGACCCGAGTATCCGCCGGCAGCTGGGCGTCATCGAGCAGGCGGCACTGGATGGTGCGCAGACCGTGCGCCGGGTGCAGGAGTTCACGCGTGTGCGCCAGGACGAGCGCTTTGAGACGCTCGACGTCAACCGTGTGCTGTACGGCGTGGTCGAGCTGACCCGGCCGGCGTGGGAGGCGGGGGCCAAGCGGCACGGCGTGGTCGTCCACGTGCATCTGGACCTGCGTGCCACCCACACCATGGCCGGCGCGGCGTCCGAGTTGCGTGAGGTGTTCACGAACCTGGTGCTGAACGCGGTCGATGCACTGCCGGTGGGCGGCGAGCTGTGGATCACCAGTCACGATGAGCCCGATGCGGTGCGAGTGCAGGTGCGCGACACGGGCATCGGCATGGACTCCGAGACGCGCGCGCGCGTCTTCGACCCGTTCTTCACCACGAAGGAGGTGAAGGGCACCGGACTCGGGCTGTCGGTGGCGTACGGCATCGTGACGCGTCACCGCGGCCAGATCGAGGTGCAGAGCGCGCCGGGCAGCGGCACGGTGTTCACGCTGACATTCCCGATCGGCGCGGTGCCCGTGGAGCTGGGACCGCACGCGGATGGTCCGCCGCCGACGGCGCTGCGCGCACTGGTGGTCGACGACGAGGAAACGGTGATGTCGGTTCTCGTCGAGATGCTGCGCGGCATGGGGCACCACGTCTCCGCGGCACTCGGCGGGCCCGCGGCCATCGAGATCCTGCGCACCGAACAGTTCGACGTCGTGTTCACCGATCTCGGCATGCCGGACGTCAACGGCTGGGATCTGGCCTCGGTCGTGAAGACGCGACGGCCGGATTGTGCCGTGGTGCTGGTGTCCGGCTGGGGGTTCCAGCTCGAAGAAGATGCCGCGGTGTCACGCGGCGTCGACCGCGTCATGGGCAAGCCGTTCTCGTTCGGCGATGTCGAAGCGACGCTGCGCGCGCTGTTCGAGCCGGGCGGACGCCGGCGGGCCGCGTAACGCTCCGGTCCGCGGTCTTCCGGGTGGCTGGTTCAGTCGCCGCGGACCGCCATCTGCACCATCTCCGTGGTGTCCTTACTCGGCAGTTCGTGCCCGAGCAGTGCCAAGCGCACCATGCCACGCGGATCGATGAGCACGAACCCGGGCTGCACGGTGTCGCCATCGGGGCCGTCGAGCAGTCCGTAAAGCGACACGATGTCGCCGGTCGGGTCGGCGAGCGGCGTGTAGTCGGGGGTGCGCCCGGCGAACTGACGGCCGAGTACGTGCGCCTTCTCCCAGCACACCGCCAGCGTGCGTACGCCGATGCCGCGCAGCGCTCTCGCCACCGGGGCCACGACGTCGAGCGATTCGCGACGCTCGATGAAGAACAGCATGACCCACTCACCACGCAGCTTCGACAATTTGAGCGTGGTGCCATCGATGCGATCGAGCACGAAATCCGGGGCGCGCTCACCGACCGCGACGCGGGTCGTGACGCGCTGGCGTTGGCCGGCCGAGCGCGCTGGCGCGTGCGCCACGGTGGGCGACGGCGTCACCGGGGGCCGGGGCTTGGGATCCGCCTGGCCACAGGCGGCGCTGGCCCACAACACGAGCAGGAGGCCGGTCGCGACTGCGGGGACGAGTGCGGTGCGGGACATGCGTGCACCTCCTTCGAACCGCCGCTCCCGGTCAGGAGTGCGGCGGGACCAGACGCCCTGCGGGCGACGGTGCCTGCTAGGAGCGCCCTCCAGCCGCCGGGGCTCGCTCGACCTCGTTCCGCAACGCCGCAAGTGTGGCATCCGGCGTCTGCGGGGGCATCGAACAGCCCGGCGCGAACATCCACCGCCGGCCGCCGGTCGCGTCGAGCGCACGGCGGTAGGCGGTCACGGCGGCCTCGGGCCCGCGCTGCAGTTCGCTGTCGTGGCCGATACCGCCCACGACCGCGCCCTTCAGCCGCGCGAGTCCCTCGGCGAGAGTGGGATTCCCCGGGGCGGTCGCGTCCCACGAGAATGCGCCCACGGGATAGTCGGCGAACTCGAACAGCAGCGCGTCGCCCTTGCAGACGTGCATGGTGTGGTAGGGCGAGTTGCCGGCGGCTGCGAGCAAGCGAAGATCGTAGGGCCGCGACCAGCGGCGCAGGAGTTCGGGTGTGACGAACGAACGCGAGCCCCAGTCGACGGTGGCCAGGTAGATGCCGTCGGCGCCGGCGCGCATGACCGCCTGCACGTAGCGCTCGAACGTCCGCGTCACGGCTTCGAGCGCGCGTTCGACGCGCTTGGGCTCCAGCGCGAGCAGGTCACGCAGGGCCGCTGGCGGCTCGGTCATCTCGGCCATGATCGCGATGGGCGTGAACACGGTCTGCAGCAATGGCACGTCGGCGGGCAACTGCGCGCGCAGCGCGCGCACGGCCTCGAGCTGTTCTCCGAGCGCGCCCGCGTCGTACGGCACTTCGTCGATGCGATCCCAGTCGGCGGGCGCGTGCACGGGGTGCGCGGTCGGCACGGGCTTGGCGTCGGGCACACCCGAGTAGTCGTAGCGCACGCCCCATGGTTCGACATGATAGTGCTTGCGGGGGTTGAGCTTGACCCAGTCCCAGCGGTGGCGCTGCCAGCGCTCCATCGTATGCGCCACGAGATCCGCGGCAGACGATTCGCGGTGGTAGACATGGCCCCAGAACGACAGGGGCGGTCGGTCGGTGGGCTCACCCCGCAGGGTCGCCAGTACCCGGTCACGGCTGGTCATGACTCAAGGCTAGACCTGTGCGGAGCGTGCCACAACCGCGAACCGGTGCACGGCTACCGCCGGACCACGCTGGCGCCTGGGCAAGCATTGCGTTCTGCCTTGTGGATCGCTACACCGGTGCGATCCACGGTCCCGGACGCACGCACGGCCGGGGCGGGGCCGCCGGCCAGCCCGGCGGCTTGCCCGTGCCCAGCGTGCGCCGGAGCAACAGGCCCGCGGCCGTGCCGTTCGCGGAGTGGAAGACGTCGACTTCCCGAGTTGGATCGGGGGTGGGCGCCAGCGTCCTCGTTCTCGCGGTCGTGGCCGTCGTGGCGGTCGGGTCGCAGTCTGAGCCGAGCCGTGGGGAGTGCGCGGTGCCGCGCCGCCGTCTACCATCGGCGCATGAAGAACCTCCTCGTGGGCGGGCTTCCAAGCGGCGCACCCGGCTTCCTGTTCGTGCTGCTGCCGGCGCTGCTGCTGACGCTGCTGCCGGCGGGCTGCGCGCGACGCGAGCGTGCGGCAGGGTCCGCGGCCGCCGACTCCGCGACCGTGCGGGCCATGGCGTGGGATCGCGCCGAACATCTGGTCATGCCGCTGGCACCCGCGGGCGCCGGCCGCGTGACGCTGCAGGCGGTGGCCGAGGTGCGCGCGGCGCTCGCTCCGCTCGCGCTGGCGCCCGTGCGCGTCGAGCCGGCGCCGCCCGCACTCGAACTGGCGCTGCCCGCGGCCGAACCCGCGCCAGTGCCCGAACCCGCCACGGCGGCGGCCGCCGGGCCGGAGGCACTCGCGCTCAAGCCGCCGATCCCGCGTGGTGCGCCTCGCATGCCCAGTGGCGGCCGTGGCGGGCGCGTCACGCTCGATGTGCGCGTCGATGAGTCGGGCGAGGTGAGCGATGTCGAATTGGTCGAGACCGACGCCGACTCGGCCACCGTGCGCGCGGCGACCGAGGCGGCGTTCGCGACGCACTATCATCCCGCGCTGCTCGGTGCGCGCCGCGTGGCGGTGTGGACGCGGCAGCAGTACGACGTGCGGCGCGAACGCTAGCCCGGGCGATTCATGAGCCCATGGCCTGCGAGGGCCGGCTGCGTGGCTCCTCCTCGACGTAGCTCCCGGATACGACTTCGTCGTCGCGTCTTGCCAGCGGCCACGCTGGCTCGCCGATCCATGTGCACGACTCCCTGGACGCCATGGGAGCTGGCTTCAGCCCGGATTTCGCAAGGGTAGCACCGGACCGGGCGTCGATCCTGATCATGGCATCGGGGTAACCGTTCGGCCACGACCGTCACGCCAAGCGGCGGTCAGCGCTCGCCGGCGATCTCGCGGAGCAGGGCGTGGCGGCGCTCGGTGACCTCGGCCGCGTAGTGCTCCTTCCAGCCGTGCGGCGTCAGCTTCTTCACGTCG
>JANMAX010000288.1:0-18034 GCA_031360075.1 bacterium
GAAGTGGAGTCACCCTTCACGATCGGCACGTCGCTGTAGTTCGTGAGGTTGCGCGTCGTGACCGTGCCGGGCGCGAACGAACCGTTGCTGGACTCGATCAGGTACACGTTGCCGCCCAGGTCGCCCACCGCCACGCCGACGCGGCCATTCGCACTGGCGGCCAGGCACGGAAACGCCGGCCGGCCGTCGCGGAACAATGACGGCGGCGCAAAACTCGTCCACGTGCCCATCTGCCAGTTGAAGCAGCTGTAGAACGTGCCCGGTGCTGCCAGGTACGACGTCTTGATTTCGGTGGTCTCGTCGTACACGCCACCACGCGGGATCTCGCCAAGCACCGTGAACGAGCCGTTCGGATTGGCCGCAACCTGCGGAAACAGCAAGCTCGTACCGTCGATGGGCGTGAGGTAGGCGCGGAACAGGCTCGAGCCCGGTGCGTCTTCCAGGTGGAAGTAGCCGCGCAGGTCGCAGCCGTCTTCGTTCAGGTGCTGCGCGATGGCGACGCGTCCGCCGGGCGCCAGCGCCAAGCCGCCGAAGCCGCCGGCAAGCTCACGGATGCAGCAGATGGGCAGTCGTGGATCGCTGACCTTGCCGAGGTTCGACCACACGCCGTTCGCGTCGCGCACCGCGTAGCCCATGCCGCGGTTCGGGTGCGGCTGAGGTGCCGCAAGGTTCGGCGGGCAGCCGCCGCCCAGCTCGCAGAAGTCGTCCTGCCACGTGATGTGCACGCGGCCATCGGCGCCGACCTCGATGTGATGACCCATCGAGCCCATGTCCTGCAGGTCGTACCACGTCGAGTCGACGGCTTCGGCGCCGGCGGGCAGCGGCGATGGTAGGACGGCAGTCGCGGCCTCCGCCCGCGCTTGGCGCATGCTCAAGCCCGCCACGGCCCGCGGGCCATCGGTGCCCAGCACCAACCGCCCCGCCGGACTCGCACCGGTCCGCGCGAGTGCGGGTGCGGCGGTCACGGCGATCGTCAGCGCGAGGATGGCGGTACGGACGTTCATGAACGATTCCTCCGACTCTGCTGCAGCGCGCTATTCACAGGGGCAGGACCAGCTCGCGTCGCATCGACAGCAGGACGCTCCGGCCCGGCTCCGCGATGAAACTCATGGGTTCGCGATAGCGCGTGTTCGTCAGGTTTTTCACGGTCAGCGTGACTCGCGTATTCCATGCCAGCGCCGACAGGTCGAGCGATGACGTCCAGAACGCCGGCCGGTCGAGCGTCGCGTCGTTGGCGGCGTCGTCGGTCGAGGCGGCGTCGGTCCAGCGCGTGCGCAGCGACAGCGCGCCGTAGGGCAGCACGTGCGTCATCGGCACGTGAACATCGAGCGTGGCACGCGCGGCACCCATGTCGGTGAGCGGCTTGCCGGTCTCCAAGTCACGTCCGCGCGGGAACGCCGCGTTCGCCGCGACGCGCAGCGGTCCGAGCTTCGACTCGACCTGAAGCTCGATGCCGTCGAGTTGGGCCTTGCGCACATTGACGTACTGGAATCGCGGCACCAGGTAGAGCTGCCCCAGGTACTTGAGCGTGATCAGCTCGTTGACGTCGGAGCGGTAGGCCGACAACCGCGTGCTCACGATGCGGCCGCCCGCCAGTTCGCCGGTGCGCACGCCCAACTCGGTCGTGTGCGAGCGCTCGGCGCGCAGATCGGGATTGCCGAACAGCCGCATGCCACCGTGCACGTCGTCGTTGAAGTAGCGCTCCTCCAGGTTCGGGGCGCGGAAGCCGGTAGCCAGATGCGCGTACGGCGTCACCGGACCGAACGGCCGCGACAGCCCGCCTTCGAGGCTCAAGCGCCGGTCGGTCACGTCCAGCACGCTGGTGAAGCTCTGGGGCGTTGAATCCGCGCGCGACTGGAGCCAGTCGTAGCGCGCACCGCCCTCGAAGCGCAGCTGCTTCCAGTGACCGGCGCTGAACACCCCGCCCGCGAGCACATCGCGCCGCGCCGGCGGGATCGACTCGCCGCTCTCGCGGGTCGCCGAGGTCTGCGCACCCGCGGCGTTGACCACGGTGATGTCGGTCGTGCGCGGACCCTGTGTGGTCTCGCGGCGATACTCGCCGTAAACGCGTGTGGCACCGCGGCGGAGTGACGGCTGGATGCTGTTGGACCAAGTGTTGATACGGTCGTCGGCGCGCGACGTCTTGGTGGCGACGTAGCGGCTGCGCAGGAATTGGCTGTCGGTGACGCTCTCGACGAAGCCGGTGCGGAAGTGTTGCATGACACCCAGCAGCCGGAAGTCGGGGCGCAGCTTCGTCCCCGGCAGCGTCCATTCCAGCCGGGTCGCGCCGCGCGACTGGACCGGGTACTCGGCGAACGAGCCGGCGTTGTCGTTGAACGCCGGTAACTGGATGTCGTGCGCCGCATGACGCGTGCGCTCGAAGTCGAGCACCGAACCGCCGAGCCGGGCCTGGATGCGCGCCGCGTAGTCGTCCTCACGATAGCTGCTGTGCGCGACGCGGCCGTCCGGCGTGACCAGCGCATCCAGTGCACCCATGCCAGCCGATATCTCGGCGGCAAAGCGCGTCGCCATCCAGCGCGCGCGCGCGAGGCCCGAGCGTTCGTTGCCGGGGCCGCCGGAGCGGCCGGTGATCATGAACGTGACCGCGTTCGCACCCAGCAGATTGCGGTGCGTATTGAGTTCGACCACGCCACCCATGGCGTCCGAACCGAACTGAGCACCGCCCGCGCCCGGCATGAGCTCCACCGACTCCAGCCGGTCGACCGAAACGAGCGAGGTCTGCGCGCCGTGCCCGCGACCCGACTGCAGCCGCACGCCATCGACCAGCACCAGCACGCGTTCACCCGACATGCCGCGCAGCGACACTTTGGAGGCCCACGGCCCGGTGCGTGACACATCGACACCGGGTGCCGAGAGCAGCGCGTCGGACGTGGTCGACGGCTGGAAGCGCACGATGTTCGAGCGATCGATGCGCACGGTCGTGGCCGAGGTGCGATCGGGCGTCAACGACCGGTCGGCGTCGACATGCACCGGCTGCAGGATCGTGACCGTGTCCGCCATGCCGAGCTTATGCGTGCTGTCCGGGCGGGCGGTGTTGGAAAGCGTGTCGGCTGCGATCAGCGAGAACGAAGCCGCTTTGGCAGCAAGGGGCAGTACGAGTATCGCGCACAACGACGCCGACATCGCGAGTCCGAAGACAAACGCTGGTGGGATCACAGCCGCGAGTGACGAGCGTGAAGGAGCCATGCAAGGACTATCGGCTTCTAGCGTGTGCCGGGGTATTCGGAGTGTTGCGTGTTCTACTCTACGTAGGATTACGGAGGGGGCCGGCGGAGCGCATGGTTCTCAGGTAGAAGTTCGTTCTCCCCACACAGGATGCGGCCAGGGGCTCATACCGGCAGCGCAAGCCGGTGTTTCCCTCAGACGCGTCGACTGTGCCCCGCGTTGCGAAAGCCGAGAACCGGTCAGCGAGACTTCTCGACCAGCCCTTCGCGGATCGCCAGCTGCGTCAGGAGCGCGATCGAGCGCAGCTCCAGTTTGCGCATCAGCGCCGCGCGATGGGTCTCGACCGTGCGCGCGCTGATGTTGAATTCGCCGCCGATCTCCTTGCTGGTCAGGCCTCGGGCGATGCCGACCAGGACCTCGCGCTCGCGCGGCGTGAGCTTCTCAAGCGGGTTCGCACCGCCGTCGCGAATGGCCTGCGCGAGCGCCTCTTGCACCGGCGCCGAGTAGTACGGCCGGCCCGCCATGACCGACGCGATCGCATCGGGCAGCTCCTGCACCGCGAGGTCCTTGGACAGGTAGCCGTCGGCGCCCTCGCGCACGGCACGCGCAACGTATTCGGTCTGCACGTGCAGCGTCAGCACGATGATGCGTGTGCCGCCGGCGGTGTCCCGGGCATTGCGCAACACCTCGAAGCCGTCGCCGCCCGGCATGTTCAGGTCCAACAGCAGCACGTCGGGCTCAAGTTCAGCCAGCATCACCAGCGTCTCGTCACCGCGCGCGGCCTCGCCCACGACTTCGATTCCCGGGGAGGCCTCGAGCACGCGACGCACGCCGGAGCGCACCAGCGCGTGGTCATCAGCCAGCATCACCCTTACGGGGCGCGTCATGTTCATGCGGCTCCTCCCATGGGCACGGCCGCCTCGACGCGGAGCCCGCCGCGCGTCGCCGCCACCAACTGCAGCGTACCGCCGGCGGCCGCGAGGCGTTCGCGCATCCCCAAAAGCCCCAGATGCGGGGTCAGTCCGCTCTTCAGACCCTTGCCGTCATCCTCCACCACCAACCGGTACACGCTGTCCTCGCGCGCCAGCCGCACCCACGCCTGCGTCGCGCCCGAATGCCGCGCGACGTTCGTGAGTGCCTCCTGCGCGACGCGATAGAACGTCAATGCCGCCTCGGGCGGCCAACCCTGAGTATCGTCGGCTTCCATGCTCACCGGGATGTGCGTGCGCTGCGAGAAGTCCTCGACCATGGCGCGCATCGCCGGCACGAGCCCGAGATCGTCGAGCGCGCGCGGGCGCAACAGCTCGCTGACGTTGCGGATCTGGTTCAGCACCTGCGCGACGCGGGCGCTCGACTCACTCCGGCCTTCCAGGTCGAGTTCGATCTTGAGCGCCGTGAGCAGCTGCCCGGCCTCGTCGTGCAGCTCGCGCGCGATGCGGCGGCGTTCTTCTTCCTGAGCGCGCAGCAGCAGCGACGAGAGCTGTTCAAGCTGGGCGCTGCGCTGCTCCAGCGCGATGCGGTCTTCGCCCAGCACCAGCACCAGCGTACCCACCGCCACCAGCACGAGCAGCGTGACGTCCATGAACACGCCGAGCAGCACGCCCGAGCCCATCGAACGCAGCCACGAGTAATCCAGATGATGCAGGCCCCACAGCAGGAAGCCCCACGCCAGCAGCCGCGCACCCACCGAGCGGGACTGCCGGTCGCGGCGCAGGAACACCACGCCGGTGCCGAGCGTGACCGCCGACAACAGGATCGACGATGACATGCCGGCCAGCGCCATGTCGTGCATGACGAAGACGCTGAACCAGGCCCACACGGCCACGAACACGGGCGCGGCGGCATATTCCGGGCGCCAGCGCGCGTGCACGGCAAACTGCAGCGCGGCCCAGAGCAGCAGCAGTCCGGACCACAGCGTCACCACCTGGTGCGCGAACAACCAGCCGAGTTCGCGGCGGTCCATGAACGCCGAGATGAACGCCAGGCGCAGCGCATAGATGAACCACGCTGCCGCCCAGGAGGCGTGGAAGTCCTGCCGGCGTTGGCGCCACAGGCCCAGATGCACGGCGGACAACGCCAGCGTACAGAGCGTCTGGAACAGCAGTGCGGCGACGGAATCGAAGGTCATGGGCTCCTTGACGGGCCGACTGCGCGATGGTAGTTAGACTACCCTAACGCTTGATTGTACAGCCTTACACCAACACGACCCCCCCACTCTGGAGCTTCGCATGCTGTCCGGCAAGCACTCTCACGAACGCGAGCTGAGCCCGAGCCAGGAACATTACCTGCGCGCCATCTGGGAACTGCGCTCCGAGCGCGGCTACGCGCGGCTCGCCGACCTGGCACGCGCACTCGAAGTGACGCCGGCGACGCTCTCGGTGGGCCTGCGCCCGCTCGAGGCGCGCGGCCTGGTGGCGCACGACGACCAGCGCTTCCTGCTGCTCACCCCCGCCGGCGAACGTGTCGCGCGCGAGGTGCACCACCGCTACACCGTGCTGCGCTCGTTTCTTCATGACGTGCTCCGCGTGCCCGCGGCGACAGCCGAACGCGAGGCCTGCCTGATCGAGCACGACATCAGCGGCACAACCACCGAGCGCATCGTCGACTTCCTGAAACTGTTGCAGGAGGATCGCGAAGTGGGCGCACCGTTCCAGGCGCGTTTCGACGCTTTCCACCGTTCGTGCGGCGCCACCCGGCCGTGCACCGACTGCGGTCTGGCGTGCCTGACGCCGGCGCCACGGTGAGCACGCGCACAACGGCGTCACGCGTCGCGGCGTCCGCGACACTCTGGGGTTCGCGGCCCTGCCCGAGCGACCGGCACGCGTGGTCGCGTGCCAGCCACCGCGCGCTCCTGGCGAGCCTGCTCGCCGCACTGCTGTTCGCCCTGCCCGCACGCGCCGCACAGGTCGAACGCTCGCGCTGGCTCATGGGCACGCTGTGGCTGTTCAGCGCACGCACGACCCCCGAGGACAGCTTGCGCACGGGCAGCGATCTCGATGCCGGGCTCGACGAAGTCGCGGCGCTCGAACCGCTGCTCAGTAACTGGTCGCCAGCCAGCGCGCTCTCACATCTCAACGGCGCGGGTTCTGGCGATGGACTGCCCGAACCGCTGTTCGCGGTCATCGATTCGGCGCTGGCTCTGGCGGCGCTCACCCAGGGCGCTTTCGATCCGACGGTCGAAGCACTCACGCGTGCCTGGGACTTGCGTGGCAAGGGCCGGCTGCCCGATGCGCGCTCACTCGCGGCCGCGCGAGCGCACGTCGGCTGGACGCGCATCGTCATCGATGCCGCCGCGCGGAGCGTGCAGTTGAACGGCACGCAGCTCGATCTCGGGGGCATCGCCAAGGGCTTGGCGCTCGACCGTGCCGCCGCCGTGCTTGACGCACGCGGTGTGCGCGATGTGGTGCTGGACGCCGGCGGCCAGCTGCTCGCCCAGGGCGAGAGCATGTCGGTCGGGGTCGCGCACCCGACGCGGCGCGAACGGCCGGCCGCGACCGTGGAACTGCAGGACGCCTCATTGTCGACCAGCGCGCAGTCGGAGCGCTTCATCCGCGCCGGAGGCAAGCGCTACGGCCATGTGCTGGACCCGCGCACCGGCCAGCCGCTCGCGACCCATGCCTCGGTGAGTGTTCGCGCCCGGTCGGCGACGCTCGCGGACGGACTCAGCACCGCGTTGCTCGTGCTCGGCCGCGAGGACGCAGGGGCGTTCGCCGTTGCGCACCCCGAAGTCGGCGTGTTGTGGCTGGAGGCCGGGAAAGCGGCGGTGAACGCACAGGTCTGGAACATGGCGGTCACGGGCCCGGCATTGCATCTCCGGCACGGCGCCGCGGCACCTGTGAAACGTGAAGTGCGTTCGATCTTGCATTGAAACCCACCACTCATCACCCAACGAGGATCCGTCTCATGCGCCGCCTGCTCCGTGTGCTGTTGCTGTTGTCGCCGTTCGCGCTCGCCACCCTGGCCCCCCCGGCTCGTGCCCAATCCACGCCGCCTTCGTCCGAAACCCGGCTCGGTGAGATCGAGAAGAAACTCGACGCCGCGCTCGCCGAGATCGAACGCATGAAGCTGGGCGCGGCCGCACCCGACAACACGCCGGCGTATGCCTCGAAGCACGGTTTCGCCCCCGCCGCTTCCCGCGTCTACAACGTCGCCAGCGGGCCGTCGATCGGCGGCTACGGCGAGATGCTGTTCGAGGCGTCCGACCGCACGCGCGAGGATGGCACGCTGTCGGGCGCACGGCCGCGCGCCGACTTGTTGCGCGCCGTGTTCTACGTGGGACACAAGTTCACGCCCTCGCTGCTGTTCAACTCCGAGATCGAGTTCGAGCACGCCGGCGTGCGCGATGTGGGTGCCGTGACGGTGGATCCGCTCTCGGGCGAAGGGGAGGCCGAGCTCACGGGTGAGGCCACCATGGAGTTCGCCTACCTGGACTGGCAGGTATCGCGCGCATTCGGCGTGCGCGCGGGCAAGATCCTCGTGCCCATGGGCCTGGTGAACGAACAGCACGAACCGCCGGTGTTCTTCGGTGCGCGCCGACCCGACACCGAGCGCTTCATCATCCCGAGTACGTGGTCAGCGGCCGGCGCGGGCTTCTACGGCGCGACCGCGGCCGGACTCGAATGGCGCGCCTACCTCGTCGAGGGCTTGGATGCCACGCACTTCGACGCCTCGCGCGCGGTTCGCGAGGGCCGGCAGGGCGCCTCACAGGCGTTGTTCACGCATCCGGCGTTTGCGGCACGTGCGGACTGGAATGGCACCGCCGGGCTGACGCTCGGGGTGTCGGGCTACACCGGCGACTCGTGGCAGGACACGCGGCCCGTGGGTGCGACGCTGAGCGCTCGCGTGTCGCTGTATGACATGCACGCGCGCTGGCAGCGTCACGGACTCGAGCTGCGCGGGCTCTACGCAGCCGGTCGGATCGGCGATGCGGGCGCGCTGTCGGATGCGCTCGCGCTCACCGGCGCCGCGCGCCTCGGCGGGCGCTTCGCCGGCGGCTACGGCGAAGCGGCCTATGACGTGGCGCCACTGGCGTGGCCCGGCACCGAGTGGCTGCTGGCGCCCTATGTGCGGGTCGAGAAACTCGACACCCAGGACGGCGTCGAGGGCGGCGCCAACGACCCCGCACTCGAACGCACCATCCTGACATTCGGCATCGCGGTGAAGCCGCACCCCAACGTCGTGCTCAAGGCCGACCGCGAGCAGCGCAGCAACGCCGCCAACCGCGAGACCAGCCGCTGGAACGTGGCGCTCGGGTGGCTGTTCTAGTGCACGCGCTCGCACGCACGACGGACGCTGGCATGCGGCCGCCCGTGCTCACGGCGTGGCGTGCGCCGGCGTGTGCAAATGGGTGTCGGCGAGCGGCGCGCCCCGCTCCTGCGCTCCTGCGCTCGCTCGCACTCGCGCTGCTGTGCTTGATCCTGCGCTCTCCCGCCGCCCGCGCCGCCGCGCTCCAGTCCCTGGACGGCGCGCTCGCGCAGACGTTCCCGGGCGCGCGCATCGAGAAGCGCACGCTGGCACTGTCGCCAGCCGACCAGAAGGCCGTCGCACAGCGAGCGCATGCGCGCTGTGACGCACGCTTGGTCACGGCGTACGTGGCGTGGCGCGGTGATACGCTCGCCGGCGCCGCCTACACGGACCGGCGCACGGTGCGCACGCGCGAGGCGCTGCTGTTCATCGGCATCGCTCCCGACAGCTCGATCGCGCGCATCGAAGTGTTGGCGTTCTTCGAGCCGCCCGACTACCGTCCACCGGCACGCTGGCTGGCGTTGTTCGTGCACCGCAAGCAGGACGCTCGGCTCGCGCCAGGTGGTGCGGTGCCGAACCTGGCGGGCGCGACGCTGACATCGCGCAGCGTTGCGGAGAGCACCCGGCTGGCACTGGCGTGGCACGAACTCCTGCTGGCGCCGCAACTGGCGCGCGCGGCGGCGGGCAAACCTGGGCAGTCGCACCCACTCGGAGGAGACCGGCCGTGAAGTATCTCCAGAACGGCGGCTTCCAGAGCAACCCGCATATGAAGCTCACGCTCGGACTCGCGCTGGTGCTGCTGGCGGCGTTCTGGGTGAGCAACGCGGCGCTCTACTTCATACACATGGACCTGTCGCCCACGAGCGTGGTGGCTTACTACCGCGGTGACGAAGCCGCGTTCATGGCGCCGCGTTCGGCCGAGAGCATGCTCGAGGTGACGCACATGCACCTGCCGATGTTCGCGCTCGTGCTGCTGCTGCTCACGCACCTGCTCGTATTCGCCCCGATGCACAGCGCGCGCAAGACCGCGTTGATCATCGCATCGTTCGGATCGGCACTGCTCATGGAAGCGGCCGGCTGGCTGACGCGCTTCGTGCACCCCGGTTTCGCGTGGCTCAAGGTCGGCGCGTTCGTGACGTTCCAATGCCTGCTGGGCGGGCTCATCGTGGGACTGGCGCTGTTCCTGGCGCGCGGCTCGGGCGGGCCCACAATCAGGAAGAAGCACGGGCCCCGATCCATCCTGGACCAGGGCCCGCGTGCGTGACGCTTCGCTTCGCTGAGAGTCGTGCAGCTACCACAAGGAGCACCCAGGGACGGGCGCTCCTCTGCTTATCATGCGTCAAAGCCGGACAAAAGCGGAACCAAACGCGGGGACAATTCGAACGGGTCCCATCGCCACGCTTCGCCGGTGCACGCGCGTGGGACCGAACCATACCGGCGACCGCGAACGTTCGCGGCTGCACTCGTGACGCTCACCTTGGGAGGCGACATGCGAAGCCAGATGCGAGGCATCACACGAATCATCTCGTCCTGCAGCCCGGTCATCCGCCGTTGCTCGACTGCGCTCGCGGCGCTCGCACTGTGCGCCGCGTTGGGGGCGGGCTGCTCCTCCAAGGACAGCGCCACGACAACGGCACCGGTGACGGGCCCGAGCTTCAACTTCACGTTCCCGACCGCGGGACAATCCGTGGAGTTCACGTTCCCGACCGCGGGCTCGTTCGGCTACCGCTGTGCTGCTCATCCCAGCATGACCGGCACGGTGGTCGTGAGCGCGGCCGCCACGACGGACTCGGCTCTCGTCGAAGTCGGCTACAGCAACACGAACACATTCGACCCGGTGACCGTCACCATCCTGCCCGGCGGACGGGTCCGCTGGCGGCGCCAGCCCGCGAACGTGACCAACATCCATACCGTGACCCGCCCCTGATCCCGCGCACCGGACCCGGACCCGAGTGGGCCGGGTCCGGTCGGCTGGGCCGCACGCGCCGGACCCAGCCGCCCGCAGTGCCGCACGTGTGCCGCCCGGTGTGGCGCACACGCCACGCCACACTCGCGGTGGCAGCTGTGCCACGCGCTGCTGCCAAACCGCTAAGTCGTTACCGCGACGCGCTATACCAGCCGACACCGACGCTGGCACGCCATCTGCAACATGTCCGGGACGAAGCACACGACTCGCACCCCGGAGGATGTCATGAAGCCAAACGCGACTGTGACTCGCTGGATCACCGCGGGCCTGCTGGCCACGACGGTGCTCTCGTTCGCCTCGACCGCCTTCGCTGACCGTGGCGGCCACTCGCGCCGGTTCAAGGGCGTGCGTGGCGATCAGGGCGCGCAGCGCGTCGTCATCCGGGAGCGTTCGAGCAGCGCGGGCCCCGCGATCGCCGGTCTGATCGGCGGCTTCATCCTGGGTTCGGCCTACCACTCGAACTCGCGTCCCGTCGTCGTGCATGAGCGTCAGTGCTACCAACCGCGTCCGGTGGTCGTGTATCGCTACTACGATCCGTACGGGGACGACTGGTACGACTCGCTCGACGCTTGCGAGTTCCGCCACGGCGGCCCGCGCATCATCCAGGTCATCGACATCCGCAGCGGGCGCGAAGTGCGGCGGATGCGCTACCACGAAGGACGCTGGAACCGCATCAGCGGGGACTACGACGACCGGGACTTCGATCGCCGCGATTCCGGCCGCCGCGACGCTGATCGCCGCGACTTCGACCCGGACGACGAGGGCGACGACGACTAGCTCGTCGGGCCCGGCAAGTGTGGGTCCACGGCGGTGGGGCTGGAATATACGGGGAGCGTCCAGGCTCGCACGGTGGACCTGCTGAACGCAGAGAGGACGGCGCGTCGCTGCGTCGTCCTCTTTTGCGTTTGTAGCTCTTGCGTGCTTGGCGGCTCTGTGTGGTAACGGAGGGGCCGCGCCACCTCTCGCTGGCGAGACGACAGAGACTCGGCTGCTATCCCGCGAGCAGTTGCTCCGTGTTGGCCTGGTGCTCTTCGGGGGGGAGCACCTTCGTGACGCTCTCCGTGCCGGGCATGGGCTCCCAGATGTCGTTCTGGCCTTCGACGGGGGCGACGCCGCTGGGGTCCAGGAGGACGCGGCAGGTCGGGCGCGTGACGTCTGCGGGGTTCGGGCTCATCGCGAGTACGACGTGGCCGCTGGCGGTCTGCATCACGGTGCCGGCGGGATACAGTCCGACGGTCTTGATGAGAGCCCACAACACGGCCGGATCGAAGTTCACGCGGTTCGGCCCCATGAGCACTTGCAGGCCCTCGAACGCGGTGCGCGGCCGCGTGTAGTAGGCCCGATGCGCGGTGATCGCGTCGAAGCAGTCCGCCATCGCCACGATGCGCGACAACGTGGCCTGGCCCCAGTCCACCGCGGTATCGGGGTACCCGGTACGGTTGTAGTTCATGTGATGTTCAAAGCAGGCACGCATCGAGTCGATCATGACCTGGGACAGCCCGGGCATGCGCGCCACCATCTTGGCGCCCTCGATCGGGTGCCGGCGCATCTGCGTCCACTCATCACTGGTGAGCGCACCGGCCTTGCGCAGGACGTCGCCGCTCACGGTCATCTTGCCGAGGTCGTGCAGCAGGCCCGAGACCCCCAGATCGGCAAGCGCCTGACGCGGCAGTCCGAGCGCCTGTCCCATGCCCACGGACAGGACCGCGACGTTCACGCAATGCGCGTACGTGTACTCATCGTGATCCTTGAGCGCGGTGAGCCCGACTAGCGAGTACTCGTTCTTCAGCACACTGTCGACAATGGGCTGGACCACGCGCTTGGCGTGGCGCAGGTCGGGCCGTCCGGACTGCCGGGCGCGCAGCACGATCTTGCGCGTGCCGACCATGGCACGCCAGAACACCTGACGGGCACGCGCGCGCTCCACCTGCGGCTTGGGCAAGCCATCCAGCTCGCGCGCCAGGTCCTCAGGGTCCAGATGCGCGGCCGGCAGCGGCACGATGTTGTGCACCGAGGCTTGGTCCACGGTCTCGGGCAGCTGGGGGGCGAGCGCAGGGTCCTCGGCGGCGAGGAAGATCTGGAAGAAGCGCTCGATCTCGGCTTCATTGACGCCCTGCAGGAAGCGCAGCCCGCCGGTCTGGCGGCGATCGAAATCCGCGAGCAGCGACTGGTAGGAGCCCATGAGCGCGGTGGTGGCCTTCACCCGCACGCCGTTCAGGTAGAAGTAGTCGGCCACCGCGACCAGCGTGACTTCGTCCTCCTCGTCCAGCAGGCGGCGCAGCACGCCCATGAACTCCTGGAGCTGGCGCTGGAACGCCATGTTCGAGACGTCGTACGTGCGCGCGGTGCGCATGAGCGCGACCAGCCGCTGGACGAGCGAGCCGCCCACGTCGCTCAGCACCTGCGCGTCGCCGCGCTCGTGCGGGGTCGGTTCGTTCACGCGGCGCTCCTGGTCTG
Organism: bacterium; assembly: GCA_031360075.1. Classification (GTDB taxonomy): domain Bacteria; phylum Eisenbacteria; class RBG-16-71-46; order RBG-16-71-46; family RBG-16-71-46; genus JAIOPA01. The sequence goes on from JANMAX010000288.1 coordinate 12,854, forward strand.
GAGCGCCGCGACGCATGCCTGCCGCACGGGCGCGCGGCGCGACTGCGTGCCGGCCTCAAGCACGCGCAGGGCGCTGGGCGTGCCGATGCGCACGAGACAGCGCGCAACCGCGTGCCGGTGCACCTCTTGCTCACGGTCGAACCAGTTGCCACCGTTCATCGCCGCGTCGAGTTCGGCCACCACCTCGTCGCCACCGGTGCTGGCGATGGCGGCATAGATCGCACGGCGCTCGTCAACATGCCGCTGCAGGAACTTCTCCTGCGCGATGAACGCCGTCACGTAGCGCGCCACCGCCGGATCACGTGCGGCCGACAACTGCTGCAGGATCTGGCAGAACAGCTTGCTGTCGGCGCCTTCGAGCGCCCGGATCAGCACCGGCCGCGCCAGCCGCAGCTCGACGCCCTGCAGCGCGGTCACCACTTCGGCCGTCACCCGCGGGTCCGGATAGCGCACCGCGGTCTGCAACAGCGGCACCACGGCGGGACTGCCGAGCCAGCCCAGGATGTGCACGACGTTGCGCACGACGTACCAGCGCGGATCGTTCAGCCACGGCGCCAGTTGCGCGGGATCCTGCTGCGCACGCACCGCGATGGCCTCGGCCACCAATTGGCGCGTCACGCGCGCCTGGCTCTCGGACAGCGTCAGCGTGAGCCAGTCGAGCGCGGCCGGGCCCAGGTCGTTCGCGAGCGCCAGGAACTCCGACACGGCAGCCGGACCCTGTGTGTCGAGCTTCTCGACCGTGCGCGTGATGCTCACGGGCTGCAGGACTTCCTGCGTGAACGTCTCGTCGGACCACTCGCCGGTGTCGGACTCACGCACCAGTCGCAGCGCCTCGCGCGCGTCGGCCCACGCACCGGCCACCAATGCCGCGCGCATGACGCGCGGCAGGAAGCGCGCCATCTCCTTGCGGTCATCGTCGGTGACTTCGGTGTGCAGACAGGCGTTCGCCACCGCCAATGCGGCGGTGGCAGGCGGCACGCGGCGTTCCGCGGCGTACTCGTCCAGGAATCGGCGCGACTCGGTCGAGGCCATGAAGTCCAGCTCCGCGAACGTCGCTTCGACCTCCTGTGTCACCTTGCCCAGGTCCCAATCCTCGGAGCGCTCCGCCCCCGGTGACGTGTCGTTGGGCCCGTGTGCGGCGGGCCCGCTGGCGCCGTCGCGACCGGCGTCGGCGTTCGTGCCTGCTTCCGCCGTGGGCCATGGGAGCAACGGCCCGGCGCCGTCCTCGGGCCTGTTCGTGGCGGTGCCTTCCCCCGCGCCGGTCTCGCCCTCGGCCGGGATGTAATCGATATCGACGTGGCGCAGGTTGGCTTCCCACAACAGCGTCACGAGGTCGTCGCCATCGAGGTTCTGCCCGGTGACGTTCAGGACGGCATCCAGGACCGCGGTCAGCTCGCGCTCCTCGGTACCGGGCTGGAACGTCAGGCCGCGCACGCCGTCACGGTAGAACGCGAACGCCAGGTTGTCCTCGCGTGATCGCGCTGAATACAACGACTCGCCCTCACACGTGACATCGTCGGCGGTGAAGCGGTAGGTCACTGCCCCGAATCCCGCAAGCATGCGAGCGAGCGCGCCATTCAGCTCATCGCGGAAGCGGGTGACCGTGGGGTTGCCGGCGTCGTAGAGCCGGCAGGTCTTGAGCGTGCGCGAGAACATGTGCAGCCAGACGCCGGCTTCCTTGATCGAGGGCTCGACGATGGGACGTCCGGAGCGCGTGCTCTCGAACCCCGAGACCGCATCGGGTTCCAGCTCGTGATCGCCCGGCGAAGACGCAGCCGAAGGCAGGGGCGCCGCTCCGCGCAGTGGCGCGGGCTTGTCGAGCAACGGGTCGTCCCAGCCGGGCTTCGCATCAAGCCAGGCCGTGTCGTCTCGTTCCGGCGTTCCGCCACCCTGGCGGGTGTTCACGTCCATGGAAGTGCGCCCCTCCTGGGTGGGGACCCGCCGGCGCGTCGAGCGGCCGGTGCGAAATCGGAGCAAGCCCCCATGCGCGCGGTTATCGGCCTTCGGCCGCAATCACTTGAGCGGTTCGGGGAACCCCGCCCACCGCCCGTTCCGGCGCACTCGGCAGGCCGTGCTTGACCCGCACTGCGGCGCTCCCGAGACTGCTGCGGCTCGCAGCTCACTCGAACGGCTCCGTCGTCGGCGGCCGCCGCCTCAGGTGCGGAGCACCACCGCCATCGCCACCCGCACCGCAACCGATACCCCCTCGCACGGAGGCCACTCCCTCATGGTTCCCCGCCCGTTCCGCTTGCCCCTCGCTGCCCTGTTCGCGCTCGTGGCCGCCACGCTCCTGCCCGCAGCGCCAGCGGCCGCGCTCGAGGAGTGCCGGCTCATGCGCATGCCGGACATCCAGGGCGACCGCATCGTGTTCGTGTACGCCGGTGACTTGTGGACAGTCGAGCGCAGCGGCGGCACCGCTCGGCGGCTCACGACGCATGACGGGCTCGAGGTGTTCCCCAAGCTGTCTCCGGACGGCAACACGGTCGCGTTCACGGGTGAGTACGACGGCAACACCGATGCGTACACCATTCCAGTCGCGGGCGGCGAACCGAGGCGCCTGACGTTCCACCCGGGCAACGACCTGGTGGCCGAGTGGTACCCCGACGGCAAGTCGATCCTCATGCGCTCGTCGCGCGCCTCGAACGTCCAGCGCTACGACCGCTTCTTCAAGTTGCCCGCGGGCGGTGGCCTCGAGGAGCTGCTGGCGCTGCCGACCGCGGGCTATGCCAGCCTGTCGGCCGACGCCAACCAGATCGCGTTCGTATCGCCGTCGTATGACCGCCGCACGTGGAAGCGCTACAAGGGCGGCAACGCGCCCAACATCTGGGTGTATGACTGGAAGGCGAACAAGTCGCAGAACATCACGGCCGACTGGGAAGGCGCGGACGAGTGGCCGATGTTCCACGGCCGCACCGTGTACTACTGCTCGGATCGCAACGGCAGGACCGCGAACCTGTGGGCCTACGACCTCGACAGCAAGGCGCAGCGCCAGATCACGAAATTCACCGACTACGACGTCAAGTGGCCGAGCATCGGCTCGGACGCCATCGTGTTCGAGAACGGCGGCTGGCTTTGGGTGTTCGACCTGGCGTCCGGGAGCACGACGAAGCTCTCGGTGCTGGTGCCCGACGACAAGCCGGCTACGCGCGCCGAGTACCGCAGTGTCGCCGACTGGACCGGTGCGATGGACCTGTCGCCGTCGGCCAAGCGCGCCGTCATCGAAGCGCGCGGAGACCTGTTCAGCGTGCCGGCCGACAAGGGCGACGTCCGCAACCTCACGAACACGCCCGGCGCCCGCGAGCGCGATCCGGCGTGGTCGCCGGACGGCAAGTGGATCGCGTACTGGTCGGACGCCTCGGGTGACTACCAGCTCCACGTGCTCGGCGCCGACGGCAAAGCGCCGGCGCGGCAGGTGACGCACGAGCCGGGCACGTTCCGTTACAAACTCGGCTGGTCGCCAGATTCCAAGAAGGTCGCTTGGTCGGACAAAACCGGGCGCCTGCTGTGGTGCGATATCGCTTCGGGCAAGTCGACATCGATCGACAAGAGCGAATACGGCGAGATCCACTCGTTCAGCTGGTCGCCGGATTCGCGCTGGGTGGCGTACCACAAATTCACCGGCGCGGGCCTTCGCGTCATCGCGCTCTACTCGCTCGCGGGCAATCGCACCACCACCGTGACCGATGGCATGTCCGATGACTTCTCGCCGTCGTTCGACCCCGAGGGCAAGTACCTGTTCTTCGTCTCCAAGCGCACGTTCAAGCCGCAGTTCGGGGGCTTCGAACTCAATATGCACTTCAGCGCCACCGACAAGCTCTACGCCATGACGCTGCGCGACACGCTGGCCTCCCCCGTGAATCCACAGAGCGACGAGGAAGTCAGTGGCGACGACGGCAAGGGCGAGGACGACAAGAAAAAGGACGCCAAGGCGGACAAGTCCGAGAAGGCAGCCAAGGATGACGGCACGCGTATCGACCTCGAAGGCCTCGGACGCCGGGTCGCCGAACTGCCGGTGAGTGCCGGGCAGTATCCCGGCATGGTCGCCGCGCGCGGCAAGGTCGTCTTCCTGTCGCAGGACGAGGCTCCCGACGACAATGGCAACGCCCCCGTCTCCTTGCGCTACTACGACCTGGAGAAGCGTGAAGACAAGACCGTGCTCGCGGGTCTCGACGGCGTGAGCGGCTTGTCGAAGGACGGCGACAAGGTCATGTACGAAAAAGCCGGCACGATCGGCATCGTCGAGCTTGCAGAAGGCAAGAAAGTCGGCGACGGCAAGCTCGCGACCGCAGGCATGATGGCGTGGGTCGATCCGCGCGCCGAGTGGCTGCAGATGTTCAACGAGGCGTGGCGGCTTGAGCGCGACTTTTACTACGACCCGGCCATGGGCGGGCTCGACTGGAAGGCCGTCGGCGAGCGCTATCGGCAGTTGGTGCCGTACGTGGCCCACCGCGCCGACCTGAACTATATCCTCGGCGAACTCATCGGGGAGTTGTCGACGTCACACACCTACGTGAGCGGCGGTGACCTGCCGACGCTTCCGCGCGTCGGCACCGGACTCCTCGGCGTCGACTGGTCGGTGGACGCCCCGAGCGGGTTGTACCGCATAAGCCGCATCTTCCGCGCGCGCGACTGGAACTCCGACGTGGCCGCACCCCTGGGCGAACCGGGTCTGGCGGTGCGCGACGGCGATTTCCTGATCTCGGTGAACGGCCGGCCGGTACGCACGCCGCAGAACGTCTATGAGGCGTTCGTGGGCACGACCGGGAAGCAAACCACGCTCCTGCTGGGTTCGTCCGCGAACGACCCCAAACCGCGCACCGTGGTGGTGAAGCCGGTCGCGAGCGAAGCCACGCTGCGCTACACGGCGTGGGTGCACTCGAACTGGGAGAAAGTCCAGAAGGCCACGGGCGGACGCATCGCGTACATCCATGTGCCGAACACCGCGATCGGCGGTATTCAAGAGTTCAGCAAGGGCTATTACCCGCAGGTCGACAAGCAGGGCATCATCGTCGATGAGCGCTTCAACGGCGGTGGAAGCGTCGCCGATTACTACATCGACATCCTCCGTCGTCCGTTCGTGAGCAACTGGGCGATGCGGTACGGCGACGACCTGATGACGCCGACCGCGTCGATTCAGGGACCGCGTGCACTGCTCGTCGACGAGAACGCCGGCTCCGGCGG